>JAFSOQ010000137.1 GCA_017446845.1 Selenomonadaceae bacterium
AGGCTTGCTGACGTTGGTAGACAGAATAAGTCGTTTTCTGATTTGCGAGAAATTGACGCGGCTGGGCAGCAAAGAAGTCGAAACGGCGATGATTAAAGCGTTGAGCGGGCAACCGCTCCATTCGATAACTCCGGATAGAGGCAGAGAGTTTCAACTGCATGGTAACGTTACAAAAGAATTGGGAGTAGAGTTCTACTTTCCACCACCGCATCAGCCTTGGCAACGCGGCACCAATGAAAACACAAACGGCTTGCTTCGCGAGTATTTCCCTAAGGGTTACGACTTCAATAATGTCAGCGAGGAACAGGTTCAAGCTGTTGTCAAGCAACTGAATCGGCGACCGAGAAAATGTTTGGGTTATAGAACACCGGCAGAAGTATATTTTTGCATTCTGTTGCACTTAGCTTGACTATTCAAGGGTACAAAAATCGTGGATGATTTTGAAGTTACGATTTACGAAATTCCATATAAAGGATTTTGTAAATCGTTGCGCGGATAGCGATTTTCATATAGAATTAATGAAAAAATTTATTTAGAAGGATTGAGCTTAAAAATGAAGTTCTTAAATGATTCGCAGGGAATTTTAGCCGGTCTTCAACAATTTGGCAAGGCATTGATGTTGCCGATAGCAATTTTACCTGCGGCAGGTCTTTTATTGGGCATAGGCAGCGCACTTTCCAACCCCGACACGTTGCGAGTCTACATTTTTAGATATTTAGTGGTTGCAATTCGTTTTTCAGCTTATGGCGGCGGCGGGTAATATAATTTTTGCGAATCTACAAATATTATTTGCGGTCGGATTGTCCGTCGGGCTTGCCAGACAAGATAAAGCAGCCTACACGAGCGATTTTTTAAGATAAACTTGCCGACTTTTCCGGGATTTTTCAGCGGCTCGCAATTTGTGCCGATAATTTGTGCGGTAGCGTCAATTTTTCTCGGCGCAGCGATGTATTTTATTTGGCCGCACTTTCAAGCGATAATTTCGGTAATCGGCGGGCTTGTCGACAAAACAGGGTATATCGGGACGTTAATTTATGGTTTTGTCCTGCGAATGTTGGGACCTTTCGGGCTTCATCACATATTTTATCTCCCGTTTTGGACTACGGCTCTTGGCGGAAGTGAAATAGTCAACGGACAAATTGTCGAAGGAACATAGAGAATTTTTTTCGCGCAACCGGGCGACCCGTCCACAGTAAAATATTACGAAGGCATTTCGCGATTTATGTCCGGCAGATTTATAACGATGATGTTCGGGCTGGTCGGCGCGGCATTGGCAATGTACAAGACTGCCAAGCCTAAAAATAAGAAAATCGTCGGCGGAATGTTATTTTCAGCGGCATTAACGTCATTTTTAACGGGAATAACGGAGCCTTTGGAATTTTCGTTCTTATTTTTCGCACCGCCGCCGTATGTTCTGCACTCATTCTTTGACGGCTGCGCATTTATGTTGGCGCACATTTTCCAAATAACAATCGGGCAAACATTTTCGGGCGGGCTGATTGATTTTATCTTGTTTGGGATTTTGCAGGGCAATGACAAAACAAAATGGATTTATGTCCCGCTAATCGGCGTGCCGTGTTTTTTTCTGTTTATTTCTCGTTTAAGTTGCTGATAGAACGATTTAATTTCAAAACGCGCTGATTTTATCGGGCTTGGGCGGCAAAGAGAATATTTTGGACTTGGATTGTTGCATAACTCGGTTGCGTGTTACGGTTAAAGATTCTGTGAAGGTCAACGAGGAAATTTTGATGTCGAGCGGCGCGAAAGGCGTCATAAAAAAGGTGTCGGCGTCCAAATAATCTACGGCACTCAAGTTATCGGCATAAAAAATCGGCTTGAGGAGTTTTTGCAGAGTTAAGAGGTGATTTTTTTGCTAAGACTAAAATTTTTATTGGTCGTCCTAACATTTATGATATTCGTAAGCGGTTGCGCGAAATTTGATGACGAAATTGATTTTGAAGAGCCGGAAGATTTGAATAAGCCGGAATACACGATAGGAGCATTAGTCGGCGCGGCGTCCGAGCCTTATGTTGGCAAAGTTTTTCCAAACGCCGTCGAAAAACAATTCCAAGACTTCCCGCAAATGACAGTTGCGCTTGAACAAAAGCAAATTGATGCTATAGTTTTCACAAGAGCGACACTTGATAACGTTTTGGCGGAGCAACCAAATAAATTTAAAATTTTGGATAAACCAATCGGTGAAACTGATATACACATGACAATTTCGCCCAATACCAAGCTGGAAAATTTGCAAAATGAAGTAAACGAGTTTCTGCGAGCAAAAAAAGCTGATGGCACATTGGAAAAAGCCTATAAATATTGGTTCATCGACAATAAAACCGAAATGCCGACCGATATTCCGGAAACCCAAGGCGAAACGGGAAAATTAGTCGTCGGTACAATTGGAATGTTAGTTCCTGCGACTTTTTATTCCGGTAATCAGCTTGTGGGCTTTGATATTGAAATTGTAAAAAGATTCGCGGCTGAATATGGCTACGAAATTGAATTCCGAGTGGAAAGTATTACCTCGTTGCTTGCAGATAATGAATTTGGTAAGCTCGATTTGATAAGCGGCAGCATAATGTACACTCCGGAGCGTGCCGAGCGCGTAATTTTTCCTGAAACGCCGCTTTATACTATGCCAATCTCCGTTATGACAAGAAAAGTTTCCTCCGAAAGTGATTTATCGAATATTAAACGCCCGACGGATTTAAATGACGCAAAATTTACTGTCGGAGTTATAACGGGCAGTTCCGCTGAAGGACTTGTTCCAAAATTTTTACCCAACGCCAACTTAAAACAATTTTCCGAAGTAAACGAAATGATATTGGCACTCGAACAGAAAAAAATTGATGCGGGAGCATATTCGAAACCGCCGCTGGAAAATGCCGTGAAAGAACACCCCGACAAGCTGAAAGTCTTGGAGGAGCCTTTTGCTTATACAAATATGCATTTGATAATTTCTCCGTTGACGCAAATACCGAATTTGGCAGAGCAAGTCGATGAATTTCTGATAAAAATGAAATCTGACGGTACAATTGACAAAATGCAACAATATTGGATAGTTGAAAAGAATATTTCAATGCCGAATATTCCGGAACCGGAAAATCCTTCGCAAGTTTTAAAAGTCGGTACAAGCGGGACGATTCCGCCACATAATTTTTACGTCGGTGATGAACTTAGCGGCTTTGACATCGAATTGATTAAGCGTTTTGCTTACGAGTATAACTACAAGCTTGAATTTCGGGTTGAGCCGTTGGTTTCGCAGCTCGCCGACGCCGAATTCGGTAAAATTGACATGCTCGGCGGCGTAATGAGTTATACTGAAGAACGCGCCGAACGAGTTCGCTTTACCAAAACGCCGCTCTTCAGAGTTCCGGCGGCATTGATAGTTCGAAATGAACAAAATATTGGCAGAAATTTTTTCGTTGATGTTCGTAATTCTTTTGAAAAGACTTTAATCCGCGAAGAACGCTACAAAATGATTTTGGACGGTTTGAAAGTCACATTAATTCTTGCTTTTGGGTCGTTAATATTCGGAACGCTGCTCGGATTTGTTTTTTGCATGTTGAAACGCAGTAAATTAAAAATTATTTCGACCGCTATGACAGCTTTTATTGCATTGATAAGCGGTTTGCCGATAGTATTGACTCTGATGATTTGTTTCTACATAATTTTTGCCGAAACCGGCTTGAATGAGATTTTAGTTGCAATAATTGCCTTTGCGATAGATTTTGGCTGTTATTTTGCTATAATTCTTAACAGCGGAATTGAAAGTGTTGCCGTCGGAGAAATTGAGGCTGCACAAGCAATGGGAATGAGTAATTTTCAAGTTTTGGTAAGGATAATTTTCCCGCAAGCAATCCAAAAGATCTTCGGAGTGTACAAACGGCTGGTAATATCGCTGATTAAAATGACTTCAATCGTCGGATATATTGCGGTGCAAGATTTGACAAAAGTTTCGGATATAATTCGGGCGAGAACTTATGATGCGTTCTTTTCGCTGATTTTCACGGCTATAATTTACTTTTTGATAGCGAGAATATGCATTTTTATGCTGAACATGGCGGAAAGCAGACTGAATCGGAGGAAAAGAGATGTCGAGTAACGTTTCTTTGCTTGAAGTCAAGCATTTGAGTAAAAAATTTGCGGACAGCGAACCGCTCAAAGATATTAACTGCTCAGTTCGGCAAGGAGAAGTGATTTCGATAATCGGACCGAGCGGAACGGGTAAATCTACCTTTTTGCGCTGTATAAATCGACTTGAAAAGCCAAGCGGCGGACAAATATTCTTTCACGGCGAAGAAATAACCGATAACTCTGCGGTAATTCGTCGGGTACGTCAAAAAATTGGAATGGTCTTTCAATCGTTTAATCTTTTTTCAAACATGAACGTCCTTGAAAATATAATAACCGTGCCGATTATGCTCAAAAAAGTTAATCGAGCAGTCGCAATGAAAAATGCAATGAATTTACTTGAACAGGTCGGACTTGTTGAAAAAGCGACAAGTTATCCTGATGAATTAAGCGGCGGACAACAACAGCGGGTCGCGATAGTTCGTGCGTTGATGATGGAGCCGGAAATAATATTATTCGACGAGCCGACAAGCGCGCTTGATCCGTCAATGGTGGACGAAGTTTTATCTATGATTCGTTCACTCGCGCTTAAAAATTACGCAATGATGATAGTAACACATGAGATGAGATTTGCCGGAAATGTAAGCGACAGGATATTTTTCATGAATGAAGGCATTATCTATGAAGAAGGCACGCCGCAGGAGATTTTTCAATCGCCAAAAAGAGATGCCACAAGGATTTTCATAGACCGCTTGAAGACTTATGAGAAAATATTTGCCGACGAGCAAATTGATTTACCGACCATTCAAGGAGAAATTGAATCATTCGCGCACAAACAATTTATGAGCAGTCGCCGCAACATGAAATTGCAACTTATTTTTGAGGAATTGATTTATGAGTTACTGATTAAACGAAGCAGAGATGCATTCCCTATTGAGATGAAAATTCTTTACAATGAAACGCTTGAAGAGTGCGAAGTCAAAGTTATTTACGGCGGCGAAAAATATAATCCCCTTGAAGACGTTGACGACCTTTCTGTTACGATACTCAAGGGGATAATTAAAGCGGCAGACCATAAATTTGCCGGCAAAAATATTTTAAACTTAAAATGCAAGTAGAGAAAGGAAGCAAGACAAACATTTGTCTGCGTTTTGGCTAAAACCTTTAGCGGACTCTTTTGGCGATTGCTGACTAAATTTCGGACTTTTAATCTGTATTTTTTACTCGCTCAATCGAGTCACATTAAATCTTTGATTTTCTAACCCTCACAACGGGTTAATTAACAAAAACCCTCCGACACTTCGCCGAAGGGCTTTTTTGATTCAGTCGGTAAATTTTTACGCGGAGAAAACTTTTTTTCCTTCAAAGTAAGTCGCCGCAGGTTTTGCAGTATGAATATCCGTAACGGGACAAGTCAAAACATCTTTGGTAACGAGGAGAAAGTCGGCATATTTACCGGTTTTAATACTGCCGCGCTCATTTTCAAGGAACATTTGCTTGGCGCAACCGATTGTCAGAGCCGTAAGAGCCTGTTCGCGGTTGATGAGTTCTTTAGTCCACCAAGGGTCGCCGCCTTCGGCATGATAAACGCCCGTCAATGCAATTTCCATAACGCCGAACGGGTCGTCGGGACTGTTGGAGAGCGCGGGATAATCCGTGTGTAAAGACACGGGGATTCCGTTATCGAAGAACGACTTCATCGGGTAGCCCTGGTACGCAAATTTTCCGGGCAGAATGGTTTTAAATTCCTCGGCTTGTTCTTTGAAGGCGTGGTGCCAAAGCATGCCGGAGGTGACATAAATATTATTGTCTGCCATGCGTTTATAATCGGGCTCGTTGACGTTGCGCAAGTGAACAATCGTATTGCGCATTTCTTTTTTTCCGCCGTTTACGTATGAATTTACGACGCGATTGACGCCCGCATTGCCCAGCGCGTGAATGTGCATGGTTATTCCGTTTGCATTGGCCTTGCGGGTTATGTCGGTGATTTCCTCTTCCGTCCAGTTGACGATACCTTGATGGCCGTCGAGATAAACGGGGTCGATAAAGCCCGTTCCGCTTTCAACCGTGCCGTCCATGAAAAGTTTTATCCAGTTCGGCTTTATTCTTTCGGAATTGTATTTTTTAACGTCGGCGGCTTTGGTTAATTTATCGTCAATGTCCATCCAGCTGTCAATTTCGTAGGTGAAGCCCAAAACGAAGTGCATATCGCCGGATTTTTCAAATTGTTGGGCGGCTTGATAATAAACGTCGTTAAAAAAGTAGGTTGAGTATCCGTCAAGATACATTGTGTAGCCTTCGGACAACATTTTATCTTGAACTTTTGCCATAACTGCTTTTGCCATGTCAACAGTAAATAAACTTTCATTATCCAGGAAGGAACGAACGTAAGTTGAGGCTTGTTCCTTAAGCAAACCGGTCGGAGTGCCGTCTTCGCCCATAACAATTTCTCCACCGCGAATTTCATCGGATTTTTTCAAAACAGAGCCGTTTTCGTCCATAATTCCTGCTTTGACGAGCAAAAGTGTATTTACCACAGACTTGTGGTTCTCTTCGTCCGCAAAAAACATTGGAATATCGCTACAAATGGCGTCCAACTGCTGACGAGTGGGCATATTGTCTTTGAATGTTTGATATTCCCAGCCCATGCCGTATACGACCTTCGCGCCCGATTCGCGAGCCTTCTTGACGGCATTGGGAACGATTTCCGTCATGAACTTGTTGACGTCGTCTTCATAGGCGATCATGGTTCCGATTGATTGCACAGCGTAAGCAGACAAATAATGCGCATGAGCGTTGCCGCAACTGGGCATAACAAGACCTTTTCCGGTGTAATTTATGACTTCGGTCTTATTTTTGTCGATAAATTCTTTAACTCCGGCTTTATCGCCGACGTAAACGAATTTTCCGTCCTTCACGGCGAAGGATTCGACAATTTTGTTGTCTTCAGCGGTAAAAATCTTGCCGTAGACCACGAGGTCGGCTTTTGTCTTATCAGCCGCGAAAATTTCAGCCGGAACTGCCATTGACAACGCCGCAATCGATACTGTTTTGATAAAATCGCGGCGCGTTAAATCTTTAATCATAATAATCTCCTTCCAAATTATAGTTGGTTACAATTTTATCAGAAAAATTTTGTTTAGGCAACGAAAAAGCCCCTCGACCCACGGAAATTAATTTTCAGACAATATCATTTTCAAGTTGAGAGGATTGATAAGGCAGTCGAGCATAATATGAGATAAAGTAGATTTTTGCCTATGTTTTTCTTTATAAAGTTTGACGTAATTTAGAGCGACTTTGCGGAAAAGATTCAAATTGCGTTGGAGATTCTTATCAATCACACGACAAGCATCCTCGCTGAAATGTACATCCAAGAGCCGGTGCATTGTTTCCACTGACCACTCAAGGCGCGCGCTCATTGCCCGACTCGAAATATAAAAATGCCCCGTTGTTACGCTTTTGCCTTTGTGCGTAACTCTGGAGCAAATCGCTCCTATGCTTTTTAGATTACTCCATTTTTCTTTGCCGTACAGCCAATCAATATTTTTTGTTATGTAAGCCGTGCGTCTTTCTGTCCTTCCGCGTTTTTTTCTAACGTTTCGCTTGTGTCCATCTTTTTACGCAATGATTCTTCACAAACGTAATCAGCAATTTCTTCTCGTAATTCCTTTTGGTTATCTTTGACCTTGAGTAAATAATCAGCTTTTTTGTCGGTGATGACTTGAGCGGTTTTCGTCTGACAACATCAGCTACTATCAAACAACCTTTAATTTTAAACTGACTTAATAATTCTTGGACAACAGGAATTTCATTACTTTTATAAGCTACTGCAGTTTGAGCGACAGTTAAGCCATATTCGGCGATTTGCGCACTTATGATATTAATCGGATTTTTCTTTTTGCTCATGGCGCGAATTGCTTTTCCGTCCACGGCTATCGTCATATCTTCTAACGGGATAATACTGCGAACCCATTGTTCAAAACACCTGTTTAAGGATTCCGGCTCTATTATTTGTATCAAAACCGTCAGCCGGTAATATATTCCCGGCTCCTTTTCCGGGAATGTTCTGACCGTGTCATTTGTCGCCCAATCATGAATTTGCCGCAAATTTTTTAGTCCACTCATCAATCCTAAGATAACTATCGCTATAGCTTGTCCGACGCTGTAAAAGTATCCGTCGTATTCTCTTAGCGTTATTACGCCGTCAAATATTTCTATTATTTTCATACTCTCATTATAGCATATTTCAAAATTGATTTCCGTGTCTGCCGATAGGCATTGTCTTGCAATTTGCGTGCTTGTTGAAGCGTTTTCTCAACGGTTGAACGGTTTGCCCGACGTATTTTTTGCCGTTAATCAAGTTGATTATAAGATATACTACGCCAAAGGGTTTCATAATATCAATCCGCCTTTCAATTTGACAGCGCGGCGCGAGCGTGTTACAATTCGCAATGGAAATGGCTCTGCCGTGTTGATTGTTTTTAACGACTTAATCTTAACAGGGCTTTTCCGTCAATAAAGCAAAATAAAAAAATCCCCTCAACTTTTGCGGTCGAGGGGAAAAATTTTTTACATACGCTTGAAAAATTATTGCGGTTTAATTCGCTTGACAGCCTCCGACAGTGGCGGAATGCACTGTTTTTTCCTGCTCATCATGCCTGGAATATAGACGTGGTTTCCGCTCGCGTCGACATGGAACGCCTCGCCAATCAATGTACGGGGGGAGCCTGAAAAGATTAACGTTGTCGCCTCTTCTAAAATGTCCGTACACATGATTATATGCATGTCCCATCCTTCGCGCTCTATATTTTCTTTCATAAAGGCAATGATTTGGTCTTCTTGGTCTAAAACCTCTTGCGGGTCCATGACGGAGATTTGACTGACGATAATTTTGTAGTCGCCGATTTTGAATTCCTTAAGGTCGTTCTTGGCGATTTCGGCGGGAGTTTTGTCACCGACACCCGCGCCCGCTCTGAGCATTGCCAAGCCGTATTCTTTGAGGTTGACGCCGGCAATGTCGGCAAGACGTTCGGCGGTTTTCTTGTCGTAAGGCGTGCAAGTCGGCGATTTAAACAGGACGGTATCGGAGATAATCGCGCTGAGCAAAAGACCTGCGATTGATGGCGGAATCTCAACATCTTGGTGCCAGTGCATATTTGCGACGATAGTGCAAGTGCAGCCGACGGGTTCCTGATGAATATAAATCGGCTCGGAAGTTTGAACGCCGCCAAGTCTGTGGTGGTCGATAATCTCAACAATTTTTGCCTCTTCAATGCCCTCAATAGCCTGCCCGCGTTCGTTGTGGTCGACGAGGATAACTTTTTCGCGTTCGGGAAGCATAATTTCATCTGCGCTGACCAAGCCGACGAGTTTACCGTTTTCGACGACAGGATAGCTGCGATAGCGGTGCTCGTCCATGACGCCTTTGATGTCGCTGAGCAAATCCATGGGACGGAAACAAACAGGTTGAGAATGCATGATACGACGAATGGGCACGCACTGATTGATTAAGCGTCCGACAGTGTAAGCGTCATAAGGTGTCAACAGGACGAATACTCCGCGCTTTTGAGCATCTTCCAAAACTTCGGGAGCAATGCGGCTGTTCATTGTCACGACAAGGCAGGAAATGCCGCATTCGAGGAACTTAAGCAAAGTTTCGCCGCTCCTGTCGCCGACGATAACAATATCTTTTTTGTTGAGGATACTGATTGTCGAGAAGGCAGAGCCGGCCGCAATGACGATGTTGCCTTCGATGAAATCGTTTTCATCGCCGCTGACCAAAACTTTTGCGTCGGTCGCCTGCATGATGTCACGATAACGGACACGCAAATCGACGAGGCTTTGAAGTCCGAGTTCAAGGAAATATCTTTTTGCCAAATCGCTGACGGTGACAATGCCGACGAGTTCGCCGTTGGAATCGGTGACGGGCACGGATTGCAATTCGCTTTTGCGCATGACTTCGCCGAGATGACGGAGCGTATCGTGCTGACGGACAACAGTTTTGCACTCAAGCGCAACGTCTTTGACACGCGGATACAAATCGGTTAAGAGTAACGGCTGGTCGACTTTGAAATATTCCAGAGCATATTTGGTTTCGTTATTGATTTTGCCGCAACGAGCGGGCACGGCATTGACTCCACGCGACTGTTTAAGGTGCGCATAACCGATAGCCGAGCAAATCGAGTCGGTGTCGGGGTTCCTGTGCCCGATGACGTAAATGGGTTTGTTACCGCCTTTCATTAAAAAATCCCCTCCAATTTTCTGAAAGTTGAATCTTCTACTGCGCAAATTATAACCAAAAATTTTTTCGCTGTCTATCAAAAAAAAGCTTTCCGCCGCATTGACGGGGAGAATTTTTTTTTTTTAGTGTGTAACGAAATCGTCTAAACAACGTATAGACCGTCTGCCACGCAGGGAAATCGTGCGCTAACTGTTGCCATTTACAGCCGCTGTCTACCACATAGGCAGTGTCAAGCAGATTGTGTAAATAGGGCAAAAAATGGATTGTGCTTTACTTCTTACACAATCCATCTTACACTACCCCGCTTTGTATCTCTACAGCAGGATAACATTTTTTGTCATAAGTTTCTTTTGTTTTTTATCCTCACAACGGGTTAGTGATAGGTAAGGCTTTGAGGTAATCTCTGCCTTTTACCCACTGCCCACCGTACGTGAGAGTTTCCCCTCATACGGCGTTCCATCTTTGATAATTCATTTCAATCTAATCAATCTACCTTTAGAGGTTTATTTCCTGCTAATTCTCTTAACACATTCAGCTTTCTTATTTTCGGCTTACAAATTTTCAGGTATCTTTCTATAGTTTCGCAGTAAACATTTTTGCCTGCCTCAAGCGCGGCTTTTGCTACTTGATAGTGGAAAGCGTTCGGCGTAGCAATATCGACCAAATCAATGTCGGGGTCGTTGACGAATTTTTTCCAATCATCAGTTACGCGGTTGAAGCCGATTTTTTCTTTGGCAACTTTGGCACCGGCGGCGTTGTTGTTTTATCAATCCGTTTGTCTGCGTTTTAACGACGCAAGTAAAATTTTTCGGCAACTTAAAAAGTCGGGGGCAATGCTCAGCTTTATTTTTTTATGTGGCAAAAATCACTTACAAAAATTTTTTGACATGATAAAATTCAACGGAAAAATTTTTTGAGGAGAGATTTTAATGGAGAGCAAAAATTTTCTGTGCTTTCAGTGTAGCGACGCGCTCGGCGGCAAGGGCTGTACAAAAGTCGGCGTGTGCGGAAAGAAATCCGACGTTGCCAAAATGCAAGACTTGCTGATTTTTGCGACCAAAGGAATTTCCGCCGTAACGACCAGACTCCGTGCAGAGGGCAAGCCCGTCAAGCCGCATGTCAATCGGCTCATCACGCTGAATTTGTTCATGACGATAACCAACGCCAACTTTGACCGCAAAGCATTTATTCAGCGCGTGGAGCAGACACTCAAAACAAAATCAAAATTACTCGACGCAGTTGACGACAAAAAAAATTTGCCTGCCGCCGCGTTGTGGTCAGACACGCAAGAAAATTTCGACGCCAAAGCCGAGAACGTAGGAATTTTGGCGACGGCGAACGAAGATATTCGCAGCTTGCGTGAGCTGATAACTTACGGCTTGAAGGGCATGGCGGCTTATCTGTATCATGCCAACGCGCTCGGTTATGACGACGAAAATATTAATGCCTTTGCTCAAGCGACGCTGGCAAAACTTTTGGACGACAACTTGAGCGGCGACGATTTAACCGCGCTTGCACTTGAGACGGGAAAATTTGGTGTCGATGCGATGGCTTTGCTCGATAAGGCGAACACCGAAACTTACGGCAACCCCGAAGTCACGAAAGTTAAACTCGGCGTCGGAAAAAATCCCGCGATACTTATCAGCGGGCACGACCTGCGCGACTTGGAACAACTTCTTGAGCAAACCGAGGGTACAGGCGTCGACGTCTATACGCATGGGGAAATGTTACCCGCGCATTATTATCCGAAGTTCAAAAAGTTTAAGCACCTCGTCGGCAATTACGGTAATGCGTGGCATCTTCAGCAAACCGAATTTGAAAAATTTAACGGCGTGATTCTGCTTACGACAAATTGTCTCATGCCGCCGAAAAAGTCTTATGCGGATAAAATTTTTACAACGGGTGCGGTCGGCTATCCCGGTTGCAAACGCGTTGAGGAAGTCGACGGCAAAAAAGATTTCTCACCGCTGATTGAACTTGCCAAAAAATGTCCGCCGCCCACTGAACTTGAAACGGGCGAAATTGTCGGCGGCTTTGCTCACGAACAAGTTTTTGCAGTCGCCGATAAAGTTGTCGAAGCCGTGAAGTCCGGTGCGATAAAAAAATTCGTCGTCATGGGCGGTTGTGACGGTCGCCAAAAATCTCGCGAATACTACACGGAATTTGCCAAGGCTCTGCCGAAAGATACCGTGATTTTAACGGCGGGGTGCGCGAAATATAAGTACATAAAAGAAAATCTCGGCGACATCGGCGGGATTCCTCGCGTGCTCGACGCGGGACAATGTAACGATTGCTACTCGCTGGCTTTAATCGCGCTCAAGCTCAAGGAAGTTTTCGGACTCGACGACGTGAACAAATTGCCGATTGTCTTCAATATCGGTTGGCATGAAGCCAAAGCGGTTTGCGTGCTTCTCGCGCTCCTTTATCTCGGCGTGAAAAATATTCATCTCGGACCGGTGTTGCCCGCGTTCCTCAGCCCAAACGTCACAAAAGTTTTGGTTGAGAATTTTGGAATCGGCGGAACTTCCACGGTCGAAGAAGATATTAAAAAGATGATTGGTTGATAAATTATGAGAGAAATAAAAGTTGAAGACGCGGTCGGACAAATTTTGTGCCACGATATTACAAAAATCGTTCGCGGAGAAATTAAGGACGCCGCTTTCAGAAAAGGTCACATTATCACCGCCGAAGATATTCCCGAACTTTTGAAGCTAGGCAAGGAAAATATTTTCGTCTGGGAAAATGATGACAGCAAACTCCACGAGAACGACGCGGCAGAAATTTTGCGCCAAATCACTCAAGGCGAAAATTTATCGGCGACCGAAGTCAAAGAAGGCAAAATCGAACTCAAGGCGACTTGCGACGGAGTTTTTTACGTCGACGCCGACAAACTCAACGCGATTAACGGTGTCGAAGAAATTTGTATTGCCACCGCGCAGAATAAAATTCCCGTCCGCAAAAATAAATCCGTCGCGGGCATGAGGGTTATTCCTCTCGTTATCGACAAGACTAAAATGGAACGCGTCAAGAAAATTGCGGGCGGCGTGCCGCTGATGAAAATTTTGCCTTACAAAAAATTTAAAGTCGGCTTGGTCGTCACGGGTTCGGAAATTTTTCACGGGCGCATTGAAGATACTTTTACTCCCGTCATTGCGGCTAAGCTTAAAACTTTCGGCTTGCAAGTCGACGAACGCAAAATTTCCGACGACTCAAAGGAAATGACGCAAGAAAAAATTTCTGAGCTGTTGAATCTGGGCATGGAAATGATTTTGTGTACGGGCGGAATGAGCGTTGACCCCGATGACCGAACACCCGCCGCTATTAAATCGACGGGCGCGGACGTCGTGACTTACGGCGTGCCCGTTTTGCCCGGCGCAATGTTCATGCTTGCTTACAGAGGCGACGTGCCGATAATGGGCTTGCCCGGCTGCGTGATGTTTTGTTCAAAGACAGTCTTCGATTTAATCTTGCCGCGAGTTTTGGCGGGCGAAAAATTATCTCGGCAAGACTTCACGACAATGGGAGTTGGTGGTCTGCTTTAATGGAAGGAATCACTTTTGAACAAGCAATCGAACTTTTAACGGCGCATGTTGAGGCGGTTGACGATACGGAAGAAGTTTTATTACTTGCGGCACTTGGGCGAGTTGCGGCGCAAAATTATTACGCGACCTTCGACAACCCGCCCTTTGACCGCAGTCCGCTCGACGGTTACGCGCTGAAATCTTCCGACACGCCCGGCAACTTTAAAATTATCGGCGAGGAATGTGCGGGCGATTTTTTTGCGGGCGAAATTAAATCGGGTGAGGCGTTGCGAATCATGACGGGCGCGGCGATGCCAAAAGGTTCCGATTGCGTGATTCGTCAGGAGGACGTTAAAGTTGACGGCGAAAAAATTTTCGTCAATAAAAAACTCAAGCACCACGAAAATTATTGTTTTGCAGGCGAGGATATTAAATCGGGCAGTTTGCTCGTCGGTGAAGATACAAAGATAACGGCGGCGCATATTGCAGTTTTGGCAAGTCAAGGCGTCAATCTCGTAAAAATTTATCGTCGACCGAAAATCGCGATTGCTTCGACGGGTGATGAACTCATTCAACCTTACGAAAAACTTTCGCCCGGAAAAATTTACAACAGCAATATTTATCTGTTGGCGGCGCGGCTTTTTGAAATGGGCTTTTCTCCGAAAATTTTATACAACTTGCCCGACGACGCCGACACTTGCGCGGAAAAAATTTTTTCCATGCGTGACGAACTCGATTTGCTGATAACGACGGGGGGCGTTTCTGTCGGCAAAAAAGATATTATGCATGACGTTGTTAAAAAAATCGGCGAACGAATTTTTTGGCGCGTGATGATGAAACCCGGTGCGCCCGTTATCGGCTGGACGTGCGGGAAATTTTTGGGCGTCGCGTTGAGCGGCAACCCGTTCGCGGCTTATGCGACGTTTGAACTTTTGGCGCGTCCCGTCCTTGCAAAACTCTCACGCCGCGCAGATATTTTGTACAAACGCGGTCGCGGGATTTTGGCGAATAATTTTCCCAAAAAAAGTTTCGGGCGAAGATTTATTCGAGCGAAATTCGACGGCGAAAAAATTTTCCTGCCGAATCGTCACGAGTCCGGCTCGCTTTATTCGGCGGTCTATTGCAACGCGCTTGTCGATATTCCCGCCGGCTCGGATGTACTCAAGGCGGGCGCAGAGGTTGAAATAATTTTGTTATGATTGACCAATTCGGACGCGAAATAAATTACGCAAGAATTTCTGTAACCGACCGCTGCAATTTGCGTTGCCGCTACTGTATGCCCGAATGCGGCGTTAAAAAAATTTCTCACGCGGAAATTTTAAGCTTGGAAGAAATTTTGCGCGTCGCCGAAATTTTTGCGCGGCTCGGCATAAAGAAAATTCGCTTGACGGGCGGCGAACCGTTGCTTAGAAAAAATTTGCCGTCACTCGTCCGCAAGCTGAAAAATCTTCCCGACATTGAGCAGGTAACTTTGACAACCAACGGCGTCTTGCTGAAAACTTTTGCGCGGGAATTAATTTCGGCGGGTCTCGACGGAGTAAATTTAAGTTTAGACACGCTGAACGCAAAAATTTTCTCGGACTTGACGCGACGAAATTTTTTTGCGCAAGTGCTCGACGGTCTTAAAATTTTGCTCGCCGAAAAATCTTTGGACATAAAGATAAATTGCGTGCCTCTGCGCGGCGTCAACGACGGAGAAATTTTAAAGCTTGCCGCGCTTGCGAAAAATAATACCGTCAAAGTCAGATGTATTGAACTCATGCCGATTGGTTGCGCTTGGGAGTCAGGACTTAAAGGAATTCCGACCGCTGAAATTTTTTCGACGCTGGAAAATAATTTCGGCGAACTCGTTCCGATTGATAAAAAAAATTCTCTGCAAGGTCCCGCGCAATATTTCCGTCCAAAAAATTTTGTCGGGCAAATCGGATTCATTGACGCACTGGAGCATAAATTTTGCGGCTCATGCAATCGGATTCGTTTGACGGCGGAAGGCTTCTTGAAAACTTGTTTGAGTTTTGATACGGGACTTGACGTGAAAAAATTTTTGCGTTCGGGCGACAAAGAACTTTTTGAAAAAATTCGCGAGACAATTTATCATAAACCCAAAGAACATTTTTTTGACGGCACGACGAAATTTCAGATGTATCAGATTGGAGGCTGAGCGGTGGGCAAGATTAATGCGATTTGTATCAGCGAACGGCGCGGCACGGCGAAAACTTTTGTCGATTCGGTGATGCTCTTAACGGAATTCGGGATTGACGGCGACGCACACGCGGGCGATTGGCACAGGCAAGTTAGTTTCCTCGGTCTGGCGGCGGTCGACGATTTCAAAGCTCGCGGCGCAAAAGTTGAGGCGGGTTCGTTCGGAGAAAATTTTTTGGTCGAAGGTTTTGACTTTAAAAATCTTCCGCTCGCCACGCGCTTAAAATGCGGCGATGTTTTTTTCGAGATAACGCAAATCGGCAAGGAATGTCACAGCCACTGCGCGATTTATCGGCAAGTCGGCGATTGCATTATGCCGCGCGAGGGAGTTTTTGCGCGAGTTTTGCACGGCGGAAAAATTTCAGTCGGCGATGAGTTGGAACTTGCCGCAGAAAAAATTCCGCTCGACGCGGCAATTATCACCGTCAGCGACCGCGGCTTTTACGGTTTGCGCGACGAAGATAAAAGCGGCGACAAGTGCGAGGAAATTTTAACGGCGGCGGGATATAAAATTTTTTCGCGGACGACCTTGCCCGATATAAAAAAAATGCTCGTCAAAAAGCTGATTGAATTGGCGGACGTCGGAGTCGGATTAATTGTGACGACGGGCGGCACGGGCTTTTCGGTTCGCGACATTACCCCCGAAGCAACACTGGAAGTTTGCACGAGACTTGCGCCGGGAATTCCCGAAGCGATGAGAAATTTATCAATGCAGGTCACGCGGCGGGCAATGCTTAGCCGAGCGGTCGCGGGAATTCGCAAGCGGTCGCTGATTGTAAATTTGCCCGGCAGCCCCAAAGCCGTCGACGAGTGCTTAAATTTTGTCCTGTCCGAACTCAAGCACGGCATAGAAATTTTGCGTGGAGACGTTACGGAATGAAAATTTCCTTGCTTATAATCACGGGCGGAAAAAGTTCGCGGCTCGGTCAAGATAAAAGATTCGTCGAAGTCGGCGGAGTCGGCTTGCTTGAAAATATTTTAAGTAAAGCCGTTGCTCAAAACTTCGCCGAAATTTTTTTGTGCGTAGAAGAAAATTTGCCCGCGCTGAAAATTTTGGCGGAAAAATTCGGCGCAAAACTTTTGGTCGACGAAATTAAGGACGCGGGAGCATTGGCAGGAATATCGAACGGACTTGCACACATCAAAACGGATTGGGCGTTGGCGATTTCAGCCGACATGCCCTTTTTTGATTTTGAGACGATGCGTCCGCTCACAGAAAAATTTTCGGCGGCTCAAGCGGTCGTCCCGATTGTCGGCGGAAAATTTCAACCGCTTGCGGCTTTTTATCGTCAAGAAGTCGCAGAAATTTTTTCACGAGAACTTTTGAACGGGCAACGGAAAATTTTCTCGGCAATAAAAAAAATCCCGCACGAACTTGCAGAACTTCCAAACGCAGAAATTTTTTTCAACGTCAACACCCGCGCAGATTTGAAACTCGCACGTGGTCGGGCAGAAAATCTTTCGCGAACGACGCCGATAATTTCAATTGTCGCACCCGAATCGGGCACGGGTAAAACTGCTTTTATCGAACGGCTGATTAAAATTTTCGCTGCGCAGAAAATTTCGGTCGGCGTGATTAAAAGCGACGCGCACGGCTTTAATCTCGACTTGGAAGGCAAGGACAGTTATAAATTTCAAACGGCGGGCGCAAAATCTGTCGCTGTCGTCTCGCCGAACGCCTGGTTCATGATTCAAAACGAGCGCGAAAATTTTTTTGCCGTCGCGCAGAAGATGACAGGCGTCGATTTAATTTTGACGGAGAGCCGCACGAAAAATTTTTTCCCGACGATTTCTCTTTGGCGCGGAAAAGGTGCAGTCATTGCCGACGAAAAAGTTGCCGCGATTTTTACGAGTAAGCCCGAAAAATCCAACGATATTTATCAATTCGACATTAACGACTTTGACGCCGCAGAAAAAATTTGTAAATTCCTCGCGGGCTTTTGATTATTCAATATTGCAAATTTCCCGCCCGCAGTTCTCGCACTGAATCTCCTGCTTTAAAAAATCTATGTCGCGAATAAAAATCAGTCCGTCGCGAATGTCAATCACATTTTGCCGCCGTAAATCGCTCAACATGCGGTTCAAACTCTCACGCGCCGTCGCCGAATAATTTGCAAGTTCCTGATTCGTCAGCGGAACTGTGATTAAAATTCCGCCGTCGACTTCCTGCCCGTAACTGTTCGCAAATCGAATCAGCGTCGAATAAATCGCGCCCTTTTTGCCGTAGAGGACAAGGTCGCGGAATTTTGAATGTTGCTTGCGCATGTGCATACCGATTATTTTCAGCAGGTTAATCGCAAGCGACGGTTTTTTTTCAAGCCAGCTGTGCAGCGTCGAAAATTCTATCGCGTAGACTTCCGACGGGCTTTGCGCTATCGCGTTAAAAATGTAAACGGGCACTTCCTCATAAAGCGGCAACTCACCGATTATACTTCCTCGCGTCGCCAATCTCAGCGACAAAACTCGCCCGCTTTCCGCAAATTTAGTGATAAATATCTGCCCGCTCCGCACGAAGTAAAAATATTTTGCGTGGTCGCCCTCATGAAATAAATATTCGCCGGGTTGCAATGCGACGACTTTGCCGGGTATCTCGTAAAACTGCCGAATCATCGAATCCAATGAAATCTTCTCCTCCAAAAAATTCCTCATTCCCAATTCCCAATTATTTTATACCCGCGATTTTATTTAGCCGTGTGACTATTATCACTTACACTTGAAAAAATTTTTTCTATACTTATCTCAACAAAAAGGAGAGTGGTAATTATGGCGGAAGATATTTTAAAATCGCTCGGCGAAAATCCTTCGCGCAAGGAAATTTTGGCGAAGTGGGATCCCGAAAATGAGGCTTTCTGGAAAAAGTTCGGCGAAAAAATTGCCAAACAAAATCTTTACACCTCGACTTGGGCTTTGACCTTATCTTTTGTCGTCTGGACGCTTTGGGCGACAATCGCCGCGCAGCTCAATCAAATCGGCTTCAATTTTTCTCAAGCGGAAATTTTTACGCTCGCGTCTTTGCCCGGACTCGTCGGCGCAACTTGCCGATTGTTTTATACTTACATGCCGGGATTGCTCGGAGGAAAAAATTGGACGTTATTTTCAACTGCACTTTTACTTTTGCCGATTATCGGGCTGGGCACCGCGCTCCAAGATACTTCAACTTCTTACGATACACTTTTCATGCTCGTCGCGCTTATCGGCATTGCGGGCGGAAATTTTTCGTCGTCCATGGCAAACATCGGCTTTTTCTTCCCGAAAAAAAATAAAGGACTCGCACTCGGAATAAATGCGGGCGTCGGCAACTTGGGCGTCTCGCTGATTTATTTGACTGCTCCGATTTTGCTCGGCATGAGTTTCGGCGGATTGTTCGGCGACCCGCTGATTAACGTAAAAACCGGCGCGGAAGTTTATATTCAATCTGTTTGCTACGCGTGGGCTGTCCCGACCGTTTTAACGCTCGTTTTAATCTGGATTTTCATGGACAATCTGCCGCTGCCCAAACAAAGCCCCAAAAGTATTCTCTCAATTTTCGGCAATAAACATACTTGGCTGATGACTTGGATTTATACTTGCGGTTTCGGTCAATTCATCGGCTATTCCGCCGCGTTAATGCTTTTGCTTACGAACGAATTCCCCGAAGTCAGTATGGCTTGGGGGGCATTCTTGGGACCGTTCATCGGCGCGGGCATGAGACCTGTCGGCGGCTGGCTTGCTGATAAATTCAACAGCGGCTCCAAAGTTACATTGTATTCTTTAATCTTAATGCTTGCCTCGATTATCGTTGTTTTGCTCGGCTTGCAAGCGCACAGCTTTATAATGTTCTTCGCGGCGTTCCTGCTTTTGTTCCTGACGACCGGTTTTGTAAACGGTGCCTCCTTCCGAATGATTCCTTACATTTTTAACAATCCGTTTCATGCCTCGCTGGTCACGGGTTTCACCGCCGCCATTGCCGCTTACGGCGCATTTTTGATTCCGAAAATTTTCGGCTGGGCTTATTCCAATTATGAAATCGTCACGCCCGCTTTCTACGTGCTGATTGCTTTCACCGTCATTACAATCGGTATCACTTGGTTTTTCTACGCTCGTTCCAATTCCGGTATCAAGTGCTGATTACTTACGAAAAATATTTTTTGGCAGGAAAAATTTCAATCCTGCCTAATTTTTTTGCGTAGGAGGTGCTCTCATGAAGAAAAATCATCTGTTCGATAACATTTCAACCGCTCAAACCGAAGAAGAACTTAAATTTCACTTCGTTAACTTCTTCAAACTGCCTATCAACACTAAAAATCGCGTCGACCTCTACACCGAGCAAATTTTATTCGAGTTCAAACTCAATTCCAATCTCAAAAACATTCAAACCCGCGCCGAAGTCATTGCTCAAGCTCTTTACTACGTCCGCAGATTAAATTTCGGCGATGATGACCGCTCCCCGTCCGATAATGTTTGCATTGTCACCAAAAATTTCGCCGCAATCTTCCCAACTACAGATTTTGCCGATTTTTATACAAAAAATACTTACGATTGGGATTTAAAGCCCTCTTCGCCGTGTAAAAAGCTCGTCGCTGACCTCACGCGCTCCGAAATCGTCATTCACGCTCACATTTACGATTTTTCCAACGTTCAAGAGGATATTGCCTTCGCCACGCTCATTATGAACATTCGCAAGCGGCAATCGTCTCTGTTCAATCTCAAAAAGAAAATCACCGATAAAAATTTCTATCAAGTCTTCCAACATTGGAAAAAATTTTTCGGCGAGGCTGTTCAAAACGGGCACAAAGCCTCCGAATATTTTGTTACCGACATTGAACAGGGCAAAACTTCTCTCGTCGATAATAACAGCGTAATTTTCAGACTCAGCGGCGGCGAAATTAAAGAAAAACTCATCAATCCCGACGAATACAAATATTTTTGGAATCACTACGAAAAAATTTCTTCCGCGCGAGATATTATTGCCATTCGTCAGAAAATGGACCGCATTACCGAAATTAATTTGCGCCGTTTCACCGGTGAATTTTATACGCCCGTCGATTTTGCAAAAAAAGCCTTCGATTATCTGGTCAGAACGGTCGGTGAGTGGTGGAAAGATAAAAATTTTCGGCTTTGGGATATGGCGGCGGGAACCGGCAATCTCGAATTCGCGATTCCGCTCGATGCGCACAAATTTTGCTACGTTTCCACGTTGATTAAGGACGAGGCGGACTATTGCGCGAATATTTTCCCCGACGCTACCGTTTTTCAATTCGATTTCCTCAACGATTCTGCCGATAAATTGCCAAAAAAACTTCGCGACGACCTAAATAACCCGAATATCAAATGGATTATCTTTATTAATCCTCCTTACGCCACCGCGAATAACAATCAGAACAAAAATATCAACAAAAATAAAGTCTCAATGACTGAAATTCGTAAGATTATGACGGCAGAAAAAATGGGAGCAGCTAGCAGAGAATTATATTCCCAGTTCATTTATCGAATCAGCAAAGATTTTGCCAATCGTCAGGTATGGTTAGGCATTTTTTCAAAGATTAAATATATGAATTCAACAAATGACCAAATATTACGTGACAAAGTCTTCCATTATAATTTTGAACGCGGCTTTATGTTTAATTCCAAGAATTTTGAGGGCTGCAAAGCGCAATTTCCCGTTAGTTTTATCGTTTGGAACTTGTCGGAGCATATTCCTTTGGAAAAGCAAGAAATTTTACTTGATATTTATGATAATGTCGTTGAAAAGGTAGCAGAAAAAATTTGTAGACTCGCGCGGCTGGAAGAATTTTTAAGCGAATGGCCTTATCGTCCTCCCGGAATAAAAAAATTTCCGCCTATGTCGAGCGGATTAACTGTTGCTTACGAAAATAAGAATAAAGCTGATACAATAGGTGAAAATTTTTTGGCGTCGTTAATGTGTAAGGGAAATGACTTCGTAAATCAAAATTATACAGCGTTTTTATCAGGACCTTATGCGAGTTTTGGCGCATTTTCAATCACAGCGGAGAATTTTGAACAGGCAATGATAGTGCACATGGTGCGTCGGTTGCCAAAAGCGACGTGGCTCAATGACCGCGACCAATTTTTACAGCCGAACAAAGAATTGCCGCGCGAATTTATAACGGACGCAGTAATTTGGAGTTTATTTGCGCCGTCGAATCAAACCGCGAGCCTGAAAGACGTGGAATATGAGGAGGAAGTCTATCAAATACGAAATAATTTTTATCCGTTTTTGTTGTCGGAGGTAAAAAGCTGGTCATGCAGTTCGTTTTCGATAGCCGCGCAGTTAGAAATGCCTCAAGAGGACAGATTCGCGGCGTTGTGGATAAAAAATAACCGCGCAAGCCTTTCTGACGAGGCGTTGGCGGTTTTAAATGCGGGACGAGAAATTTACAAGCGATTTTACGCGGAATTGAAACGATTGGACGTTCGCAAATGGAAAATCGATAATTGGGACGCGGGCTGGTATCAAATACGTATGAGTTTGGACGCGACGATAGATTTATCAGCTTTAAGGGAGAAACTTTTGCCGCAGATATACGAGTTGGGCTTTTTAAGAGATGAAGTGCGATATTTTTAGCTTGAAAAAATTTTTATTACATTTCGCTTCTGCAGAACTTTTCAATCAGAGCAAGGTATTTGACGGCGCGCTTATAATTTCCGAAATTCAACGAAGTTATGACGGTTTGAAAAAGCGCGTCAATAAATTCGATTTCTTCTTGCTTGGCGATATTGCCTTCAAGAATTGCTCGACGGATTTTATCGCTCGTCAAATATTTTTCTTCCAATTTGCCAAGCAAATTATAAATTATCGTTTCTTGATTGTTCATCTTAATTTTCTCGCCAAATTTTCTATCAGCTCAACATCTTTAGCTGTCATGTTGTTATATTGATTCAATAATGCTTTGTAAAATTCTTCTTGTCGGTTCATTGTCCTCATTAACTCTTGCAATGCCTCATTGACTTTTGAAATTTCTTTGACATTGCCGGACAACGTTTCAATCTCGTCGAGGATGGATTTAGCCGACTTGTGCAAATCTTTCAATTTGTCGCTGTTATTCTCGATAATCTCTGCATTGCCTTTGATATTGTTCAAGGTGTCGGACGTCTCGGAAACATTTTCGGCGAGCTTCCCCACGGAATCATTAAATGTATCGTCAAGATTTTCAATCGCCTCAACGACTTCTTTAAGTTGGACGGTTGTGGAGTTTTGAGACTGATTAAACTTCTCCTCAAAATTTTTTATCAAAAGCTCCGTTTGATTTCCGATGATTTGAGTTTGTTTTTCCTTGTCGTCAAAATATTTTTTTATTCCGCCGTAAAAAAATCCGCTCGAAATGATAAATGCCGTGCCGCTGCCGACCAAAGCTATCATTTCATTCACGGGCGCAGAAATTAAAAGTATCGCCGCCAATGCGCCGCAAAAAGACAATGACAGCTGAACTTCTTTTGAACTCATTGAATCACCCTTTCAAAATTTTTTATGTAATCGTCCAGTGTCGATTGCAAAATTTTTTTCGTGTCCTCCATGACAAATTTGCGCAATCGCTGACTGTATTCGGCATTGATTCCGTAAAATCGTCCGCTCCTGTCGCTGGTCAATTTCTTATAGGTGACGACATCGCGAGCCTCATACGAAGAGATACCGCCGGAAAATTTCCCGCCCGACATGCGCTCCGAAAATTTTGCTTTCAAAACTCGAATCAAGTAAAGTTTTGTCTGTTCGATCCTTTGAGAAGAAATTTTTCCGTCAAAGTCGCCCGTCAAAATGTAGCCGCAAATTTCGACCAAATAATTCAGCGTGCCTGCCGAAGAAGTGTTGGCGGGGAAAAGTTTTTTCAGCGCGGCTTCGTTGTAAGCCTCCCAAAAAGAATTTTTATTACTGAACTTGACCGAATCAAACGAGCAAATTTTATTCATCGTCGACAAACTCAAGCAACCGCCCGTGTCATCACAATCAAACAGAAAATCTTCATAGAGAAAATCCAATTCGTACATTCTGCCGTAAATTTCTTCCAGCTCATGCGACAAAAGTTTTTTGTACTTTTGAAGCAAGGATTCATGACGATACAAAACATTTATGACATCGGCGGCAGAACGAAAAAAAATAACGTCAAGTCCTTGCGACTCGTAATTTTTTTTTGCCTCAATAACTGCGTCGTCAAGGCGGTCAAGGTCGGTGCTTCCCTGCCTGTGAAGTAAATCCATTACGACGATTGTCAGCGGCGGACGATTTCTCGTCAATCTTTGCCACGTTTCTATAAGTTGCTGCGTCGAATCTTTTCCAAGCGGGAATTCCTCAAAAATTATGATTCGCGAAAAATTGTCATAGTTTTCTTTCCAACTGTCGTCTTCGGCTTTCGGCAACAAAATTTTTATGCCAGGCGGTGTCTTGAAGCTTGCGATAAGGAAAAGTTCTTCCCTTTTTTGAATTTGGGAAATTGTTTCGCCGTGCTCCAGCAGGAGAGAAAAATTTTCGTAATCCGTCGGCAAATTTCCTGCAAGATTTTTGGAAAAAATAAACCGCGATTTGTCACCGAGAAAAAGCAACTTATTTTCGAGAGAAAAATTTTTCATCTGCAACCCGCGCTTTCCAGCTGACGTAAAATATTTTCTGTCCGCTGAAATTTTTTTGCAACATCGTCTTCACGCATGTCGGCAAGTGAATTGTACTCGGCTTTCTTTTCGGAAAGTTTTTCTTCGAGTGCGGAAAATCTGTTCGCCTGATAACTTTCCAAGCGTTCGGGCAAGTCTGCGAGATATTGTTCGGCTTGCGCAATTAAAAATTTCGGCAGGGCTTCGCGATAATATTCCGCCCATTGATTTTTCCAATCTTCGCGAGCTTTTTTCTTGGCGTCCTGTCGCATTTTACTTTCCAAACCTTTGAGTTGCCGATTTAAATCCTGTTCGTCTACATCCAAACTTGCGAGCCGTTCCGCCTTGCGTTCCTGCTCATTTTTGAACAAATGCATTGCTTCCTTGCGGCGGAAAAGTTCCTGTTGTTTCTTTAAAATATTTTGTTCAATCTGCCGTTTGTTCTCAAAAAATTCGCGGCGATAAACCAAGTCTTCTTCGTAGCGCGGAGGACTGTCGAATTGACTGCCGAGTTTTTCGCCCCAGTGTTCCAATGTCAGATAATCCAAAATTGACGGCGGCGCAACTTCTTTAGCCATATCGACCGTCGCTTTGGCTTTGCCGGCAACTTTGGCGGCTTCCATAAGAAATTTTTTTGATTTGTTTATGATACTTGCCGTCCTTGAAATTTTTTCGCCGAAGAGAAAAACTTTGGCGGTTTTAAAAATTTTCATGGGCGAGGAAATTTTTGACAGCAAGCCGGCTCCTTTGGCTGCCTTGGTAACTGCACCTTGCGGCAATAAAATAGTCACCCAATCCAAAACATTTCCGACTGTCTTGCCGATTTTTGCTCCGCTGTTGTCGCCCGCGTCGACCAGCACCATTTTTTCTTTATACGTGCCCAATCCTTCGCGTTCGTTCTTCAACGCTGCAAGCTCGCGTTCAAGTTCCATAAGTTCATTTTGCAATTCGGTATCGTTCGAAGTACTCAACTGAATTTGTAAATCTTCGCGATTTTTCTGCAGGGCGACAAGATTGCGGCGCAGTTCTTCCAATTCCGCGTCTTGATAATTCATGACGTCCGAATAACTTTCCAGCTCCGGCAGGTCTTCAATCATGGCATCTGCTCCCGCAATTTTTAATTCCCCGCCGACTTGCAAACCGCCGTTAATATCTTTCAGAATCGGCGAAATTTGCAGATTGATAATTTCAAACGCGTGATTCAAAATCGGGCGAATTTTTCTGCGCGCGTAGTCTTCCATGTCTGAATTAGTTTTAACGTCTTCGCCTGCTGCCTTGATAATTTTCGCCGCCTTATCGCCCGAACTCAGCGCATATTGCTCCAAATCTTTTTTGAGCGACGCTTGACAAGTTTCTACTTCCGTTTTGAGTTTTTGCCGTCTTTTTTGTAAAACACCATGCAAGCGGGCTATCTCGGCGTCAATTTTTTTTCGCTGATTTTCCAAAGTTGATTCGCGCTCGGATTTTTTCTGACCAAGTGTCGACTGCAATTCTTTAAGCTCGGCAATCGCTCGCTTTGCAATGACTTCAAATCTTGCCGCTGCTCCCCGTTCCAGTTCGCCGTGAGCATCTTTGCCTTTTACGCGAAGAAGGGCGCGGATTTTTTCAATCTCTCCAAAATACTTTGAGCCTTCGACATTGGAAACAAAAAAACACTGCTCCAAAGCATTTGTCAAATTGCAGTCTCTCAAAACTTTTTCATCTGAATTTACGACTTGCCGATAAGTTTCCTCCCACTCGTTAATTTCGTCGCAATGCGTGCGGACAAACGACAACGGGAATCCGTGTTCGGCGAAGTCTTGCAATTTTTCAATATCGACGCGGGAAGGCGCGCCGCTGACGACATAAATTATCGCCGAGGCAAGCGATAAAGAATTCGCCAATAACTGTTCATGACGCCGGATTAAAGTATTTATTCCGGGCGTGTCGAGCAAAATCATTCCGTCGGCGAGAATCGGTTCGTTAAGAAAAATTTCCAGGTGTTCAATCTCGTCGAGATTTCGAGCGGCGCGATTGGTCTGCGTGATGTCCGATACCGTTTCAATGTCAATATCTTCCGTATTTCCGTCGAGATAAAAGAGCCGACCGCCTTCTTGTTCGCCGTAGCTTATGTAAGTCAAAATCGGCGTAGTTTCGACTCTGCCGCCCGGCAAAAGTTGTCGACCGAGCAAATTATTTATCAGCGACGACTTGCCCGCAGAATACTGCCCGATAAAAGCCACGAAGAAATTTCCCGAATCTGCTTGTTCTTTTATAGATTGCAACTCTTCAAGTGCGGCGGCGTCATTAAGTTCCGTCAACGCGGCATATAACGCCGAAAAAGTTTTCTCGTTCAAAATTTACGCCTCCTCAATTACGTCGGTCATATCGTCGAGTTCGACCTCCAATTCCATGACGCGCTTCAAAAGTTCTATGACGGTATCTCTTGCCGTCGTTGCCTTTTGCAATTTTTCATCGCGTTCGGCGTCGGAAGCTTTGCTGTCCTCAATCAGCATATCCATTTTTTTCTGCTGGCGTTCTATTTCGGTGTTGACACGAGTTTCAATCATGGCTTTTACCGCTTCGAACATTTTCCTTTCCGTGCCGGCGAGATATTTGTTTATGCTCTGAATATTTTCTTCGGCGAAATTTTCAATGTAGTCTTTGATTTCTCTGATAACTTTCTTGCGAGCTTTGGCGGCGTCCGCGTCCAAGCTTGCCATATATTTTTCGACGTCGGCTTTATATTCCGCGTTCATTTTTTCGAGTCGCTTTGTTTTGCGCTGAATCTCGGCTTCAAATTCCTCACTGCTGCCGCTGTCCTGATTTGAATACTTTGCCATTTCTTTTTGAAGTCCGCCGCGTTCCGAATCGATATTTTCTAAAATTTCCTTGCGTTGTTTTTCAGCCTCATCATGAGCACTGCTGTCTACAATTTCTACTTCATCTTCGTATTCTTTTTTGCCGACATATATTTGCGCCACCCAACCCCAAAGACCTCTACGGTCTCGCAATTTTTTTACTTTACGTGTTCTGCGTTCGACGGCGGGGATAACAAAAGTATCGAGCACGGCGTTTCTTCGACTTGAAATTTCTTTAAGCTGGCGTTGCAAGTCTTCTTTCCGGCGTTCGAGTTTGCGGGCTTTGGCGCGACTTACCTCGGCGGCACTAATTTCTTTTTCGATTTCTTCCATTTCGCGGCGTTTGGCTTGGAAAGTTTTTTCCATTGCCTCCATATTCTTGCCGACTTCCGTCGCGGTCAATTTTACTTCGCGATTATAAATTTTCAATTCGCCGCCGCTGATGTTCGACAAAGTTTCCTGCAAGCCGTCAAAATATTCGACGCTTTCATCGACGACGAGCATTAAATCTTCGCGCAAATCATCTTCCAGGCGTTGCGAAAGATTAACGAATTGCTTTTTTAAGCTTTCGGGAATTTCGGCAGCAAAAGTTTGAAGGTCGTCAAGATTATCGGCAGCTTCGGCACCGGCTTCGACGCGACGACAAATATCCGAGCACCGCGCAGAAATTTTATCTTTAAAGTCGCGCATGGTCGTATTGAATCTGTCTTTGACCGGCTTGGTTAAGTTTTGTCGTTCTTTCTGCAGATTCGCAATGCCTTCTTCGAGCGCAAGCTTTTGTTGCTCCAATTCGGCGGTACTGCGTGATTCTTCGAGAGTTTTTATTTGCGCGTCCAAATCTTCCCGTTCGTTGACCAAAGTATTGCTAACCTTTTTAATCGGCTCGCTTAATTGTTCGCGGGTTCGTTCGCCTTCGGTCAGATAACGAAAAAGTCTGTCTTCAAAATTGCCGAGCCTTGACATCGATTCGAGTTCGGCGTAATATGCGGCGTCTTTGATTACGTTGGCGTCACGTTCAAGCGGAACATTTTTATCACGCGCCGCCAATGCCGTGTAAGCGGAGATTGGATAAATTTCGGGCAAGGTTGCGTCGGGGAATTGCTTCATGTAATTTTTTTTCAAGTGTTCTATGACGCTTTCGACGGTTTCGCCCTCGCCGGCTTTTATTTCTTCGATTTTGTTCAAGACGATAAAAATACTGTTGCATTCGGTGCGCAGGTCGCGAAGGATTTCAAATTCGGTTTTCGTGCCGGGGTGATCAGTGCTGAACATGAAAATGCAAGCGTGAGATTCTTTAATCTGTCGACGCGTTATCGCCTCAAGATTTTCGGTTATGCCGTTAAGTCCGGGGCTGTCGACGAGCATAACGCCATCTTGCAGAAATTTGCTGTCCAGAAATAAATCAACCTTTTCGACCGTCTGAGCAATCGTCCCCTCTTTGGTATCGCCCGTAGTGCTGACAAATCGCGCAATGGTATCGACGTTCAAATCGGGCAAAATTTTCGTCGCGCCGTTGCGATAGTAAACGATGCCGGCTTCACCGTTCGGGGCTTGCGAAGTGTGTCGGAGAAAATTTACGGTCGCGGTCGTTTCCTTTTTGAAGGAAGGCAACATTCTGCGATGCATAAGCGCGTTAAGGAAAGTGGACTTGCCGACGCTGAATTCGCCGATTAAAACCACGCTGAAAAGATTTTTCTCAACGTCGCCTTTAAGTTTAAACATGGACTCGGCATCATCTGCCTTATCGTTTTCGCGCAAATATTCACCGGTGTCGTTGAGCAGAGAAATAATTTTTTCCTTCCGCTCTTCGTATCTTGCCAAGTGTTCATTTTTACTCATGACAATTTTTCCTCCATGCTTCTGACGTAGCGTTCAAGATTTCTTTTTGATTGCTCCAAGCCTTCGATTTTTTTCTGCAAGACCGAAATATTTCCCAGCCGCGCCCGTTCGAGTTCATTCAGCTTCTGTTCGATACTGCGATTGAATTCCCTTTCAGCTTCTGCTGAAATTTTCCATTCGCCCTCGGCTGTGCGTTTTTTTGCTTCGTCCAAAAGATTTCGTGCCGCACCGCTAAGATATTGCGAAACTTTTTCGCGCAGTCTGTTTTTGTAAGTTCTGACGTATTCTTCTCTGGCACGAGTTTTTTCTTTGTCCAATCGGTCGCACTCAAGTTTTTCCTTTTCCGTAAGCCGTTGCAATCTTTCTTCCATTTGCCGAATTTTTTCCGCGCTGTCTTGAGCATTGTGTCTGTATCTGTCTAAAACCCTTTGAGCAGCTGATTTTTTGCTTTGGGTTTCGACAAGTTGTTGCGTAAGATAATTTTGTTGATTCTGCAGTTGGCGACGTTCGCGCTCCCATTGTTCGCCTGCGCTGTCGTCGCGAAATTCTTGTTGCTCGTACTTTGTAGAAAAAAAATCCATTATCGAGCCGAAAAATCCGCCGCGTTCGACGGCAACATCTTCATACCAAACTTTTTCAGCGGGACGTGAACCCATGCGGCTGATTTCGTTTTGCTTTTGATAGATTCGCCGTTGCGCGTCGTCCTCTTCGTAATTTAGATTTCTAACGTTGCTTTCCTGACTGCGAACATTTGAATTTGCTCTTTGCAAAGCCGCACGTTCTCCGGGCAGTTGCGAATTTATTGCATAGCGTTCAGCTCTGATTTTCTCAATGACGCTTTCCATTTGAAATTGTTGTTGTTGAGCAGGCAACGCACCGAGCCGAAAATCGTCGCCGACATTAACGGAACGAATGCCGCTGTATTCTTCAACGCGTTCCATTACCAGCTGATGCAAGCCTTGGAAAGAAATTTTGCAATATTCGACTGTGTTGCTTGCGAGGCGAGACAATTCGCGTGAAATTTTTTGAGTTAAGCTTTTGCCCTTGCTTTCGACTTCATCGGGCATTGAGCACGAATTTATTTCCTGCGTCAAACGCTGTTCGATATTTTGAACGTCGTCCGTGATAATTTTTTCAAGTTCTTTGTTCAGCTTTCTGATTTCGGCGGAAATGAAACCGCGTATCGCCATGAGATTATCTTGACGTCTGTCGCGAATTTTTTTAATCAGTCGCTCGATTCTTTCGGCGGCATTTTTTTCACGACTCGTCTTGTAAACTTCTACGTCCTCATCAAACCGCCGAGAAATTTTTTGCAGAAGACCTTTTGCCCAATTAAGAATGGCAACTGCGGTGTCGCGATACTGAATGTCGTCCAGATATTTCTCCGAAAAATTTTCCTCAAGCAATTTACGAAAGTCCGCGAAGTTAGATTTTTCAGCCAAGTGTCGCCTTTCGTCTTCGGTTAAATCTTCAACGTCGGTTGCATAAAGTCGTTTTATCGTCGTGTCGCGGGAAACCAATTCCTGCAGAGCAGAGACGCCGCAGATAAAAAATACATGACTCGACGAGCCGCCAAAAACTTTTTCCGTCAAAGTTTTGCGAAGGGAATCTATTCTGTTGTCGAGAGTTTCTTCTTCGACGGAATTGAATTCATCAATAAAGTTTTGAACAAAAATAAATCGTTGTTGATAGGGCACGAGATTTTCTTTTAAAAATTCCAAATCGTCTTTTGTCAAGCCGCGCTGTTGAATGAGATAAATGCAAGCGTGCGCTTTCTTTACAATTTCCTGCGTTTGCTCCAAATGCCCTTCCGCTATTCCGTTCAGTCCGGGCGTATCCATTATCATGAGCGGGCGAGTGACGTGTACGAGCGGCATGTAAATTTCAACGCCGTCTATTTCCTTGGCAACCTGATATTTTGTGCTGACTGCCGTTGTATATTCTTTCAGCTCGTTGAGATTTCCGATTGTCAATCGCTCTCCCGACTTCATGAACGCGACCGCCGACCCTTTGCGCGAATCGTTTTCGGCAACATTTACAATTCTGGTCAACACTGCTGTCGTTTCCTTCGTAGCGTGACTTAAAATATCTCTGCCGATAAGCGCGTTTATAAAAGTGGATTTTCCCGAACTGAATTCGCCGATAACAACGAGTCTGAAAAAATTATCATTGATTCTCTGCTTAAAACTTTCCAATTCATCTGAAAAGCCTTGCAGGGATTTTAATTTCATTTCTCGTTCGATGCTGCCGAGCATGTTTGAAAAAAAATTTTGTAATGTTGATAAATGTTCCATAAAATTTTATCTCCTTCAATATGTCATGTTTGGTCTAAGCATCATTGTTGCTGAAGTAAAAGAAAAAAGCCCGCCTCTGTATTTTTAAGCGGACTTTATCTGCAAACTGACAGGTCATCACGGATGACGACCTCCGCCGTGTTTTTACGTTTAGGATTTAGGGAAGACAACTCCTAACTCCAAACTAAATTGGCGGGGGAATTTTCGCGCATTCAATTAAAATATAAAGTAATGGTTCTGCGTAGTCCATACTTCTCAAGAGGTGACGCATTTACGAATTTTTGATTTGGGCTGCGACTTCCGCTGCGAAATCGGTTTCTTTTTTCTCGATACCTTCGCCGAGCTGCCAACGCGTGAATCTCAAAACTTTTTCGCCGCCGAGAATATCTTTGACGGTCTTTTCGTTGTCTTTGACGAAAATTTGTTCGACGAGGCAGACTTCCTTGTAAAATTTATTGATACGACCCGCAACCATTTTTTCGACGATTTTTTCGGGCTTGCCTTCTTCGAGAGCTTGTTTGCGGAGAATTTCTTTTTCGTGTTCGAGTTCGGAAGCGTCGACGCCTGCGCGGTCAACAGCGGAAGGATTAGCCGCCGCGATTTGCATTGCGACATCTTTGCCGAGTTCGTCGGAGCCGCCGGTCATATCGACGAGCACGCCGATTTTTCCGCCCATGTGAATATAAGAAGTGAGCTTGCCTTCGGTCTCGTAGGTGACAAAACGGCGGATAGAAATTTTTTCGCCGATAGTGGCAGTTGCCTCAGTTACGAGGTCGGCAACTTTTTTGCCGTCAATAACGCTGTCGTTGAGTGCGTCGAGGTCGGCGGGTTTAGTCTCGGCAATGTTTTTGATAACTTTTTTCTCAAGGGCGCGGAAATTTTCGTTGTTGGCGGTGAAGTCGGTTTCGCAGTTGACTTCGAGGAGGACGCCTGTTTTTCCGTCATCAGAAATGTAAGCGGCAACGGCACCTTCGGCGGCGACGCGTCCGGATTTTTTGGCGGCTTTGGCGATACCTTTTTCGCGCAGCCAGTCAATCGCCTTTTGCATATCGCCGGCGGTTGCAGTCAACGCTTTTTTGCAATCCATCATACCTGCGCCGGTTCTCTCGCGCAGTTCCTTAACAGTCTTAGCACTAATAGCCATTTATGAAAAATCTCCCTTCGGTCGATTTTTAGGGACAAGGGACATGGGAAAAGTTTTTTCCCTAACCACTAATCACTAATCACTCTTCGTTTTCTTCGGCTGCCTCGGCACTTTCGGCACCTTGATTGCCTTCGAGCATGGCATCGGCAATTTTCGCCGTCAAAAGTTTCACGGCACGAATCGCATCGTCATTGCCGGGGATAACGTAATCAATTTCGTCAGGGTCGCAGTTGGTATCGACAATCGCCACAATCGGAATACCGAGTTTACGAGCTTCAGCGACGGCAATACGTTCCTTGCGCGGGTCGACAACGAATAATGCGCCGGGCAGTTTGTTCATTTCCTTAATGCCGCCCAAATATTTTTCGAGACGAGCCATTTCGTGACGCAACTGCATGACTTCCTTTTTGGTAAGGACTTCAAAAGTTCCGTCCTGCTCCATCGTCTCAAGTTCTTTCAGGCGATTAATGCGCTTCTGAATCGTTTGGAAGTTCGTGAGCATTCCGCCGAGCCAACGTTCATTGACGAAAAATTGTCCTGCGCGAACAGCTTCATCTTTGACGGCCTCTTGAGCTTGCTTCTTTGTGCCGACGAACAGCAAAGTTTTGCCTTCTTCAGCGACGGAGCGGACGAAGTTATAAGCCTCGTCGACTTTGCGAACGGTCTTTTGCAAATCGATGATGTAAATGCCGTTGCGTTCGGTGAAGATGTAGCGCGCCATTTTCGGATTCCAACGACGAGTCTGGTGACCGAAATGCACACCCGCTTCCAAAAGCTGTTTCATTGAGATAACTGCCATTTGAATTTCCTCCTGTTTTTCATTCGCAGAACATTTTTCGCGCCGTTTAACGGGTGTCAGGTATCAGGTTTCAGGTTTCAGGTTTCAGAAAAATTTTAATCCCTGTTCCCTAGCCCTAATCCCTAGTCCGAACAGGCGACGCTCCGTCCTGCGTGAATTTGTGACGGGGCGCATTATATCATACGAAAAATTTCACGGCAAGTTTTATTTTTGCGGCGGCTCAAAAATCTTGAATAAAATTTCACAAACAGAAATTTTATTCACATAATGCAAAACCCCTTCAAGATAGCACAGCTAGCTTTGTAAAACTTTGTAATCTACCGTCACGAACTCTGCGCAACTGTAAAGTATATTGCCGTCGAATTTGTAACGGTTGACGTTTAGCAGAATGTACTTGTAGAATTTACAGCGGCGGGGCGAAAAAAAGTAGAAAGTATCAGTGCTCAAGAACAAAAATTATTGCTCGTAAAACATTTGCCACAACTTATTCGTGAGGCTAAGGAACTTCAAAAAGCGAACGCTACAAAAGAACGACACAAAGATGACATCTTTTATTATATGAAAAATAGTGCCGTGATAGACGGAACCCCAGTTCCTGTTCACATTACTTTGGTTAAGCACAATACAAGGCGCATTCAATTTTACAATCATGCAGTAGAAACGGAAAATGCGCCGGTAAATTCTGCGGAACCAGTATCTTCAAAAGAAGCCCTCGGTCTTCCGCCCGTCGGCGCACCTTCCAAAAAAAATATACCACAATCGGAAAACAATATCAAATATTCAATCGGAAACGACAATTCCTCCGAATCGCTCAAGCAGAAAATCAAAAATAAAATATCCTCACTGTTTGACGGCAAAGTATCGAGTATTCGGCGCGAGAAAAAAATCACGGAAAATCTGCGGGCATTGAGCGGGCACAGAATTCTTTACGGCAAT
>JAFSOQ010000138.1 GCA_017446845.1 Selenomonadaceae bacterium
ATTGGCGCGTTCAACGTCAACAACATGGAAATCGTTCAGGGCATCACTGGTGCTGCTGCCGAACTTCAATCTCCCGTCATTCTTCAGTGCTCCGCCGGCGCGAGAAAATATGCAAATCATCAATATCTCGTTCACCTCGTCCGCGCAGCTCTTGAAGTCAGCGACATTCCGATTGCTCTGCATCTCGACCACGGTCCGGACTTCGCAACTTGTAAATCCTGCATCGACGGCGGTTTTACCTCCGTCATGTTCGACGGCTCGCACTATTCCTGTGCAGAAAACATTGAGAAGACCAACGAAGTCGTCGAATACGCGCACGCACCCGGCGTAGTTGTCGAGGCTGAACTTGGTCAGCTCGCAGGTGTTGAAGACGACGTTTCTGTTGACGCCGACAAAGCTCACTACACCAAACCCGAAGAAGTTTTTGAATTCGTTGAAAAGACCGGCTGCGACTCCTTGGCCATTGCTATCGGCACCAGCCACGGCGCATTCAAATTCACGCCCGAACAGTGCACCCGCAATCCCGAAACCGGCGTTCTTGAACCGCCTGAACTTCGTTTCGACATTCTTGCCGAAATCGAACAGAAAATCCCCGGCTTCCCGATTGTTCTCCACGGCGCGTCTTCGGTTATTCCGAAGTATGTCAAAATCATCAACGAAAACGGCGGCAACCTTAAAGACGCTGTCGGCATTCCCGAAGGTCAGCTCCGTAAAGCGGCTAAATCGGCTGTCTGCAAAATCAACATCGACTCCGACCTCCGCCTTGCTTTGACCGCAGGTATCCGCGAACACTTCGTGCAGCACCCCGAACACTTTGATCCGCGTCAATATCTTGCTCCCGGCCGCACCTACATCAAAGAACTCGTCGAGCACAAGATTAAAGAAGTTCTCGGCTCCGAAGGCTCTGCTCCCGCTATCATGGAACTTGCAAAAGAACTTAAGTAAAATTTTCGGATTAATTCCGACGCAAATAAACCGCTCTCAAAAGTTGAGGGCGGTTTTGTTTTGCAAATAAGTTTCGTACGTGATACAATCGATAAAATTTTTTGCGGAGGATTTTTTGATGATTAAAATTATTTTTTGCGACATGGACGGCACGCTCCTCACGAGTGAAAATAAATTGCCCGAAGGTTTCGAGGAAATGATGACGGAACTTAAACGCCGTAACGTTATCTTTGCTCCTGCCAGCGGACGACAATTTTTTTCGCTGATTCGTTCGTTTGAAAAGTATCGCGACGAATTTTTATTTCTCGCCGAAAACGGTACGCTCGTCATGTACAAGGGCAAAGAAATTTTCAGCTCTCCTTTGGGCGTCGCGGCGGCAAGAAAAGTTTTGGCGGCAAGTGATGACTTCGGGAAAAATATTTTGCGCGTCTACTGCGGCAAGAAGGACGCCTACATTTTGCGCGAACAGGATACGCCCGAATTTCGTGCCGAGTTGGAAAAATATTACACGCACAACGGCATTACTGACAGCTTTAACGAAGTTGACGACGAGGTTTTGAAAATCGCGCTCTTCGACCCGACTGCCAATGCCAAGAAAAATATTTACGACAAGCTTGGGCAATTTTATGATTCGTTGCAAGTCGTCTTGAGTTCGGATTATTGGGTTGACGTGATGTCGCCGAACATTAACAAGGGCGAGGCGGTTAAAAATATTCAACGCGTCATGAATTTTAAAATTGAGGAGTGCGCGGCGTTCGGCGATTATCTCAACGATTACGAAATGCTTCAAGCGGTCGGCTACGGTTTTGCCATGGCGAATGCTCATTCCGATTTGAAAAAAATTGCCAAGTTCGAGACGGTCAGCAATGATCAATCGGGCGTTCTCGTCGGGATTCGTCGGCTGATTGCTTACGGGTTGATTTAAATGGTTACGGCAATTTTTCCCGCTGCCGGCTCAAGCAGACGCATGGGCGGCGGCATAAATAAAAATTTTTTGGAACTTGCGGGCGAGCCGATTTTAATTCGGTCGCTTAAAACTTTTTCGCAGGTCGAACGGATAAATTTTTTAATTGTCGTCGTCGCCGCTCATGAAGTCGAGGCGGTCGAAAAACTTTTACGTGCAGAAAAAAATCTTAAACCGTGGCGAGTGACTGTCGGCGGCAGCGAGCGTCAATATTCCGTCGCGAACGGCTTAAAACTTTTGCCCGACGACGCCGAAATAATTTTGGTTCACGACGCGGCACGTCCGTTAATTTCTGCGCGGACAATCAATGAAGTAATCGACGAGGCAAAAAAATTCGGCGGAGCAATCGCGGCAGTTCCGGCTAAGGACACGATAAAAATCGTCGACGAGGAAGGATTCGTTAAACACACGCCGCCGCGCAGAGAATTGGTCGCAGTGCAGACGCCGCAAGGTTTTCGTCGAGAAATTTTGTTGCAAGCTTACGAAAAAGCGACAGAGGAAAAATTTTTGGGCACAGACGATTCAAGCTTGGTCGAACGACTCGGCGCGAAAATAAAAATTGTAACGAGCAGTTACGACAACATAAAAATCACGACGCCCGAAGACATTCACGTCGCGGAAACTTTTTTGAGGGATAAAAATGGAAAGACAACTTGAATTTGCGCGAGAATTGCAGGCATTGGCGCAGGCGGGACTTTATTATTGCAAAGATAAATTTTGTCAGGAACGCTACGAACGAATTCGGGAGATTGCGGCGGAAATTCTTGCTGCGCGGACGGATTTGCCGCTTGAGAAAGTCAAAGATTTATTTTGCGGCGATGTCGGTTATCAGACGCCGAAAATTGATACGCGCGGCGCGATATTCAAAGACGGAAAAATTTTGCTTGTGCATGAGGAACCCGGTTGGTCATTGCCGGGCGGTTGGTGCGAAGTGCATTTATCGCCCGTTGAAAATACGATTAAGGAAGTGCGCGAGGAAGCGGGAATTGATTGCACCGTTGAAAAAATTATCGCCGTGCAAGACCGCGCCAAACACAATCGCCCGCTGTATATTTTTGACGTCGTGAAAATTTTTTATCTGTGCAAGGCAAAAGGCGGCGGATTCGTTCCGAACATTGAGACGGATGCGCGAGGATATTTTTCGGAAGATAATTTGCCCCCGATGGATATTGCGCGATGTACCGTTGAGCAGATTAAACTTTGTTTTAAGGCGGCGCGCACAGAAACTTGGGAAACTTATTTTGATTGAGGCGATTATAAATGACTCGTTTTGGAATCGGCTACGACGTGCACAAACTCGCGCCGAATCGAAAATTAATTTTGGGCGGCGTCGAAATTAATCACCCACTCGGATTGGAAGCACATTCGGACGGGGACGTTTTGATTCACGCGATAATTGATGCAATGTTGGGCGCGGCGGCACTTGGCGACATAGGACAGCATTTCCCCATGACACCGGAGTTTAAAAATATTTCGAGCGTCGAATTGCTAAAAAAAACTTGCGAACTTATCAAAGCCAAAAATTATTCTGTCGTCAACATTGATTCGATAATCGTCGCGCAAAAACCGAAACTTGCGCCGCACATTTTAAAAATGCGTGAACGTCTTGCCGAAGTTTTGAACGTCGAACTTGACGCGGTGAGTGTTAAAGCCAAGACGGAAGAAGGACTCGGCTTCACGGGCACAGAGCAAGGCATTTCGGCTTATGCGGTTGCTGCTTTGGAAAAAATTTCTTCTAATCACTAATCGCCGGGGCTTGTTAAACAAATTATGTTATCAATGACTTTTGCATTTTTTAATCAACTTTTCTTTGCTTGCTTGAATGTACAATGTAAGTGCAACAGATAGAAAAACTCATAGTTTCCTGCTAAGATGTTTATAACTCATACAAGAAAGCAGGAGAGACAATGAGTTACAAACATCTTAGCATAACAGAAAGGGAAAAGATACTTATTTATCTGACACAAGGCTTGAGTCTTTGTCGAATCGCCAAGTTGCTCGGCAGAAGTAAATCTACAATCTCGCGCGAACTTGCTCGCAATCCCGGTGAATACTTACCAAGCAAGGCGCAAGCGCGTTACAAACGTCGACGCAAGAAATGTCGTCCGCACAAGTTACTTGAAAACCCTGAATTGTTCGCGCTCGTCAAAACTTTATTTCTCGACAGGCACTGGTCACCCGAACAAATTGCTAATCGCCTTAAACTC
>JAFSOQ010000139.1 GCA_017446845.1 Selenomonadaceae bacterium
CGCGACTTACTTTGAGGGCAAAAAAGTTTTTTCTATGTAAGGACGTGATGTTATGTCAAACTTAACCCGAAGAGAATTTATCAAAACGATGTCGCTGGCTACATTGGCAATTTCAATGCCTATTAACGTATTTGCGGCTGATAATTGCACTGTTAAAACTCGTTACGGAACATTTAATGGCTTTGTCGATGAAAAAGGCGTAAAAACATGGCTGGGTATTCCATACGCTCAACCGCCCGTCGGAAAATTGCGTTGGCAGGCTCCTCAACCGTTGAAACCGACAAATAAGACCTTCGACGCAAAAAAATTCGGCGCAACGGCGATTCAAAACATTAATCCGCAGGAAGATTCATCTAAAAACCAGCAAAGCGAAGATTGTTTGACGCTCAACATTTGGAGACGCGGCGAAAAGAAAAATTTGCCGGTTATGATGTTCATTCACGGCGGATCATTCGTCGGCGGCGGTGCAGGTGACCCGCTTTATAACGGAAAGAATATTGCGTCGTCAGATGACGTCGTTATCGTCACGATTAACTATCGATTGAACATTTTCGGCTTTATGAACTTCGGCGCGATTGATTCTGCCTTTGAGGACACGGGTTATCTCGGAATTAAAGACCAAATCGCGGCTTTGAGGTGGATTAATGAGAATATCGCCGAATTTGGCGGAAATCCCGACAATGTGACGGTTTTTGGCGAAAGTGCCGGCTCAATTTCAACTTGTTTGCTTACTGTTATTCCTGAGGCAAAAAATTTCTTCAAAAAAGCAATTCCGGAGTCCGCAACTTCAGCTATGTACAATAAGCCGGAATATACCGCAAAACTCGCAGAAATGTTCATGGAAATGAGCGGTACGAGAAAAATGAGCGATCTGCTGAAAAAATCTACCGACGAAATCAGAAATACTTACGAAAAACTTTCCGAAATTCGCGAGTTCAAGCATTCGAGTGACTATTTGCCGACGTGCGACGGAAAATTTTTGCCGCTTGACCCGTTTAAAGCATTAAAAGACGGTGGCGCACGCGGAATTAAACTTTTGACGGGCACGACTGCCGACGAATGGAATTATTTCTTGCTGTACAATGAAAATTATTTTGAAATGCTTCGCGACGGCAATCAAGAAAAAATTTCTCCCGCAATAAGACATTACAAAGAACGAACTTCGCATACTCCGGAAGAAATTTATAAAAAATGGCTCAACGGGCGTCCGGATAACAAAGAAAATTACAATTCGTTTGTAAATCAGGTCGATTGGCGCGTCGGACAGGAATTGGCGGCTGAATATCAATCAAAATTCGCTGATGTTTACTTTTATCTGTTCAGTGAGCCGTCTCCGCCGCCGCTTGAACATTTGCGTTCGTGCCACTCGATAGAATTGCCGTATGTCTTCGATGTACCGGACGAACACATTGCTCCGAAAATAGATTCAAATTTTTCGCGGGAAATTCAAGCGTCGTGGACATCATTTGCGGCGAACGGCAATCCGAACAATGAATTTATCCCGCATTGGGAAAAATATTCCGTAAACAATCGCCAAACTATGGAGCTGAACTCAAAAGGTTGCGTCTGCCATAAAGATTTGAACACGGATTATTTAAATGCCCTGCGCTATGTCTACGAAAATTAAAGGAAGTGTTTTTATGTCTGATTTAACGCGCAGAGACTTCATAAAAACAATTTCGCTGGCTACGTTGGCAATTTCTATGCCTATTAACGTATTTGC
>JAFSOQ010000140.1 GCA_017446845.1 Selenomonadaceae bacterium
CACAGACACCCGTTTGTTAAGTGGACGGTTTAAGTTGTTTACGAAATTCAGTATCATACCAAAATTGTTCAGGTACATCGTAATATTTTTCGCAACCGACAACATCGGCGTCAAATTTTTTTGCGGTAGTGTAAAGTTTTTCCAGCGCGTCGGGAGTAACGGCATCGTCGCTATCCATGAAAATTACGTATTCGCCGCGTGAAAGATTGAGTCCCAAATTTCGCGGAACATAGCCGCCGCCGCCCGAATTTTTTTTAGTCCGCGCAATTTTCAATCGTCCGCCAAATTTTTCGGCGTAACTTTGAACGATTGCGACGGAATTATCGGTTGAGCAGTCATCGACGACGATAACTTCAAAGTCTTGAAAAGTTTGCACCAACAAACTTTCCAAACAGTCGCCGATATATTTTTCAGCGTTGTAGAGTGGGATAATCACTGAGATTTTCGGCAAGTCCATTGAATCACTCCTTGTCTTCCGTGAGTTTATGTTGACCGAGCATCGTCGTTAAAGTTTCGCGAGTAAATTTGTATTTGGCGGAAGAAAAATCTTGCCCCGCGTCGTAGCGATTCGATTTTGCATTTATCAGCCCGCAAAATGTATCATAGAACATGTCGTTTGTAAAATATTCCTCGCGACGATTTTCCAGCGTCGAAACTTTTTCGGGGAAAAATTTTTCATACTCCGTCGAAAAATATATGAACATCGGAATTCGGAGCATTTCAAAGCGGAAGACGTCCGGATTGTGAGAAATTTCCAAGTCCTCGCCGTGGTCTGAAAAATAAATCATCGCCTGCAAGTTCAAATTCTGTTCGGCGTAGTCAAAAATTTTCGACAGGACAAAATCAGTGTACAAAATCGAATTGGCATAGCCGGGAGCCGCCAACATCATGCCGGTTCCGTCCTTAGTGACCCATTTTTTAAAACTGCGCGGGTAACGGCTGTTATAATAAATATGGCTGCCCATTAGGTGGAAGACGATAAAATTTTTTTCGTTAGGATTAACGCGCTCGAAAAATTTCAAAAGGATTTCGTCTTCAAGCTCGGAAAAATCAAAACTGTCGTCAGTCCACTCGGAAACGTCGGCGGTTTTGGCAACCAAAGTTATCGCGCTGTCGAATTCGCCGTAGCGTCCCTGATTGCTGAACCAGTAAGTTTTATAGCCCGCCTTCCGTGCCGCATCGATTATCGAAACCGATTCAAAAAATTCTTTGTCGTTGTATTGACTTTGCTCGGTCAAAGCGCGTTGCAAGACAGGTACCGTCTGCGTCCACGAGGCATAAACATTTTTAAAGACTAAAAATTTTCCCTGCGCGGGCGACAAGTTTGGAGTGTTGTCGGGCGTAGCTTCATAATCGTCATTCAGTTTTACATCTTCGGGAAGATGTTTAATTCCCAATTCCTCATTCCTAATTCCTAATTGAAATTCAAGCCAGGGCGTGTCATCGAACGGGAATTCGGGATTGTAAGCGTGCATGTAGTCGCGGCTTGCACTTTCTCCGATAACCAAAATAATCGTGCCGCCCAAATTATTTTCCGTAGAAAGTTTCAAGTCTTCGAGACGCGCGGCGCGGTTTTTCGAGTAAAGTTGAGTTTGCTCCGCGTAATCGGTGACGGTTTTATATAATCCCGCCATTGAAGTTTGAGGGACGTAAAAAATCAGCGCGGCGAAACTTACGAGCAATGCGATAGCCGCCGCCGCAATTCGTTCCGTGTCGAGTGTTAATCGTTGCAAAAATTTTTTGTGAGATTTATAAGTCAGCCGCAAAAAAAATCCAATTAAAAATAAAATCAGCGCAGCAGTCGGTAAACCAATCATTGCGCGGATAAATTCGCCCGCCTCGTGCCAATTCGTCAAGTAAATCGCCATGAGCGACGCCGGCGATAAACAATGCCACGTCATGCAATAATAAATCAGCTCGACCAGCGGAATTATCCGGAAAAATAAATTCAAAGCGCAAATTATCGGCGGCGAACGGAAAATTATCATCGCGCTTGTCAAAAAAATAAAAATCGCCGTTCCGACCGCGAAATCGTAATAAATCAGCGACATGAACCACTGCCGCTGATAAGTCCACGTGTACAGCAGCGGGAACATCACGAGCCACGCGACGCCGGTCAATAAATTCGGCAAATGCGCTCGTGAAAATAATTTTTCGCCCGAAGAATATTGAATCAGCCACAACAGAGCGATTGTGATTGGAATCGGCGGCAAAAAATATTGCGGCGCGGCGGGTTGCCCTATATCTATGTAAAAAACTTCGCCCAGGTAATAATACAACGCCGCATAAGCCAAAAATTTTTCCTTGTCTGACATGAACAATCCCTTGCAAAAAAAATTTCACTCCTCCAAATCAGAAGAGTGATTGAATTTTACCTTGCAAAAATTTTTATGTCAATTCAGCCGCCGATAATGGCAGTCACCAGATAAATCGCAAGCGGAATGGTGACGAACGCAATGCCGATAAAGTCAATGTAAACGCCCGTGGAAATCATTTTGGTAATCGGGACGTAGCCGCTGGCGTAAACAATCGCATTGGGAGGCGTGGAGACCGGCAACATAAATCCGAGCGACGCACTTAAAGCAATGCCGACAGCCACCGGCACGGGACTCAAGCCCGCCGAAACCGCAATCGTTATCGCAATCGGACCAATCATATTGGTTGCCGCCGTGTGAGAGGTCAACTCCGACAGTAACAGCGCAAGCACCGAGAATATCGCGACCAAGACGACTTGAGACGCCGAACCGCCCATTGCATTGACGATTAAATCGCCGAGCCACTTCGACAGACCGGTTTTGTACATCATGCCGCCCATTGCCAGACCGCCGCCGAATAAAATCAGCGTGCCCCATTCAATGCCGGCAGACGCTTCTTTCCAAGTAATTGTGAATTCGCGCTTTGAAAAGTTCACGGGCAATAAAAACAGAATCAACGCGCCCGCCATTGCCGCGATAGCTTCAGGGAAAAGTTTGTTGTACATGTTGAGCAACGGACTTGACGAGCCGAGGAACATATTCAAGAATCCGGGAAGTATCCACAGCACAACGGCAATCGCGAACGCAAACAGAGTATTTTTCTGCGCACGAGTCCACGAGCCGAGTTCAGCTACTTTTGCGCGGATAAATTCTTCTGCGCCGTCAATCTTGTCCACGTCGGGCGGAAAGAGTTTCGACAGGACGATATAGGCTATCACGAAATAGAAAAACATTGCGACGAAGCCCCAAACCATCCATTGGAAGAACGAAATTTGAATATTTTCCATTGAGTCCAAAAAACCAATCATGATTAAGTTCGGAGGCGTGCCAATGGGAGTCAAAACGCCGCCAATCGACGCGGAGTAAGCCGTCATCAGCATAAGTCCCGTCGCGTATTTATATTCGGATAAGTCAATTTCACGCCCGTTGGCAGCCATCATGTCTTTTATTGAGTTCAACAAGCCTAAAGCAATCGGGAACATCATCGCGGCGGTTGCAGTGTTGCTGACCCAGCCGGAGCAAAGAACCGTTGCCAGTCCGATTGCCAAAAAAATTCTGCGCGGGTTCGAGCCGACCCAACTTCGGGAAAGTAACCAGTAAGCAAACCGCTTGTCCAGACCGTGCATCATCATTGCCTTTGCCAAGATGAAACCGCCCATAAACAAAAATATCGTCGGGTTAGCGAACGAAGCGAACGCCGTGCCGACAGGTATCGCGCCGGTGATGACTGCCAACGTCGGACCGAGCAGCGACGTCACAGGGATTGGCACCGGTTCGGTTATCCACCACATTGAAACCAAAACCATAATCGATAAAAGTTTGTGCGCTTCAAGTGTTAGAGCGTCAATCGGCGTTAAAATTACTGCAATCGCAAGCAAAGGTCCAAAAATCAGTCCGAACGTTCGCCGCCGTCTGTCGAATGCTTGTTCGGCTTCTTTAATTTTTTTTGCCTCTGCACTTTTATCTTGCATTGAAATTTACCTCCTTTTATAATAAAGTTTAGCAAAATTCGACGTTTAATCAAGTGCAAAAGCTACATTGGCAAAACTTTTTTTGAAGGGAGCGTCTTAAATGACGATAAAGGAAGTACTTGAGCAACTTAAATCAATCAATCAAGAAAAAATGCTTGCGTCATTGCATGACGACATGTTTTTCCAAGAATCACCCGATGTCGACGCGCTTAACACCGTAATTACATTGATAAATTCTTTGGCAGAAAAAAAGCCGTCGGATAGAGTGACGGTTGCAGAAATTTTCAAGACGGCGGAAATTGAATTTTGAAAAAGTCCAACAAAAAAACTCGGAGCTTGCGATAAAGTTCCGAGTTTTTATTTTATGGTGTCACGACGAAATTAATATTCATGAGCGCGGGACGAGAGGCGGAGGAAATCGAATCTTTCAGCGAGCCGAGCACGCGAGTTAAATTTAAAGTTTTTGAGCCGTCGAAAATTTTTGCTGCGCCGTCGACGTTCACGCTCCAAAGTTCGACCCAAGGCGGCAATCGATAACCTTGCTCCTTCGGCATGACTTTTATCCGCACGAAATTTAATTTTCCTTCCGCCAAAGATTTTTCGGGCGTCAAAGAAACTTTTATCAAGAAAATATCCGCCTGCCGATTGTCTTTCAAAAAACTGACGCGCACATCATTATTTTCGAGCGGCGACCACTCTTCGCCGTTGACGGAAAAAATTTCAACATCGGTATCGACATCAGATAAATCAATCGGGCAAGCACCGAGCGGCGGATTGTATTGCCAGCTGAAAATAAATGACGCCGCCTCCGAAAATTTATCCACGCCGAATTCTTTAACGCGATTATCCAAGCCCAAAGTGTCGTCGGAATAAAAATTTTCGACTTCGCCGAGTTCAAAGTTTGAAAAATCACTCGGCGTCTCCGTCAAATTCTCCGACAACAATAAATAGCCCGTGTCATTCGGCAAAGTTTGACGCTCATTGAACTTGCGCAGAAAATTTTTAACAATATCGTCGCGCCCCATGACCAAAAGATAAAACGGACGATAACGGTCGGGATTGTCAAAAGAATTGTAACGAAGCTTCGCGGCGTTCAGTCCGACGTCAAAAATTTCTCCGTAGAAAGAATTTCTTATGCCGATAACCGCAACGGATAAATGATTGGCAAAAAATTTTTCTCGGAGCTTTTGAGTGACGTTTGACCAATCGGACTCGCTCTCAAATAAATCCGTGACGATAATGGAAAGATGATTTGTATCTGCGCGGTCGATGACGTTGGCGACGGCGGTAATCGGTTCGGTGTAGACTTCGGGCGTCGTGAATTGCCGATAAGTTCTGCCGTCAAGCGGACGAATTTGCTCACCGAAAGCAAAAAATTTTACTTCGCCCGCCGAATTGCATAAATCGCCGAGCAAGTCGGGAAGTGTCAAATAAACATTGCTCGCCGCCAAAGTCGTGAAACCTTTCATGGAAACGGTCGCGTCGAAATAAATATCTGTGTCGATTTTTTCCGACGTTAAAACATTCGGCAACGTTCCGGGCAACGGCGGCACAGTTTTAATCTGATTGCCGCAGCCGATAAGCAAAAGGCTAAGTGCGAGCAGTAAAATAAAATTCTTCATAATCCAATCTCCAAAACCGTAAGGCTAGCAATGGTTGCGTACGAACGCGGCAGAATAGTTAGGAATTAGGAGTTAGGAGTTAGGAGTTGCTTGAGGTGTTTCTAACTCCTAACTCCTCACTGCTAACTCCTAACTGGATTTAAACTCCTCACTCCACACTCCTAACTAAAAAAAATTAGGAGTTAGGAATGATTAGGCTAGCAATGCGCTTCGTTCCGTCGCGGCGATAACGTTAAATCGTCGAGCGGTACAGCGCGTCAGCCGGGTCAAGCGTCACGCTTGCGCTTTTAAAGCGGCTTACATTGCTTTAACGGGAATGGGACCGCGCGAAAGAGCAATCGTTCCCGTGCGAGCAATTTCGACGATTTCATAATCGCTTAGGACTTCGCAAATGGCATCAATTTTGTTTTGACTGCCCGTGAGTTCGATAACGATATTTTCGCTGGTAATGTCGACAATCTGTGCACGGAAAATATCGACGACGCTGACCAAATCGGCGCGGGTCTGTTTGTTTGCACGAACTTTAATCATGACGAGTTCGCGCTCAATCGACGGCGACTTACTGAGGTTGACAATTTTAATCACGTCGATAAGTTTGCTGAGCTGATTGACGACTTGGTCAAGTTCGTTTTCGGATTCGACGCTGACGACGATATTAATCCTCGTGACGGACGGTTCCTCGGTGTAGCCCGCCGAAATACTTTCGATGTTGAAAGCGCGGCGGCTGATAAGTCCCGACACGTGCGTCAAGACACCGGGCTTATTCTCAACCAAAACTGCCAAAAAATATTTTTTCAAATTAAATCCCTCCAAAATTTTAATGTTGAAAATTTGACGCCCGCCTTGTATAATGCGGGAAGTCAATTATCATGAGCGGCGTAAGAGAATATAAGCCGCATATTGACTTTGAAAAATATTTAACCTAAGATTTAAACAAGAGGTTCCTCTCTAAAAAATAGTGATAAACGACCAACGACTCGTGTCTTGCAAACAATGAAGTCGTTTTGGAGTGGGGTCACCCCGCACCCGCGACACTTAGAGATTAAATCTCCGGACTGAGTGAATCGTGACGGGTGTAAAGCAGTGTTTTGCAAATAAGGAAGAAAGGCGGTACGAAAAAGTAAAAGTAAGCTGAAGCCGAAAGGTGACAGTGTAGGGGCTGTTTGGCACAGCCTTTGAGAATAAGGGCGCACGTTAGCGAATAAGGACTAACCTCTACAGAGTTCAAACTTCTCATGAATCTCCCAATGTGGGGAGTGTCAATGACGATTTAAAACAATATCGTAGGAGGTCTGCCAATGAAAAGGTTATTCGGGTTGCTTTTGGCACTTGTTATGTTGCTGACGTGCGCGGGTTGCGGCGGCGGCGACAAGAAAGCTGAAGAGCCTGCTCCCCCGGCAAGCGAGCAGAAATCGGAAGGCAGTAAAATCGGTGCACTCATGCCAATCGGTTTGGACGAAGAAGGTTATAAACGCTGGACTCAGGACATTGCCGAAGTTGAAGGACAAACTGCCTATGTTACTCCGCAAAAGGTTACTTTCTTCGACAATATGAACTCTATGATTATGGCACTCAAATCCAAACAGATTGATCGTTTCGCGGCCCCCGGCAGAGTCGGTGCTTACATTGTGGCGCGCAATGATGATTTTACACTTATCGACAACAATCTCAAACCGATTTTGGGTTATTCAATGGCAATGGAAGAAAAATCCGCCGCGCAAATCGATGAAATTAACAAAGCAATCACCGCCATGAAAGACGACGGCACGCTCGACAAGCTCATCAAAGAAAATATCACTGACTTGGGCGGAGCCGACCCCGTTGCGAAACCCATTCCCGTTATCGACGGAGCAGAGACGCTTAAAGTTGCCGTGACGGGTGACATGCCCGCTTTGGACGTCATTCTTGCTGACGGCACGCCCGCAGGTTTCAACGTCGCATTCCTCGGCGAACTCGGAAAACGTATCAACAAAAATTTTGAACTCGTTTCCGTTGAGGCCGGTGCTCGCGGTTCCGCGTTGTCTTCAGGTCAAGTCGACATTCTGTTTTGGGTTCTCGGCACTTACGGTCAAGACGGAAAGGCTTTGCCTTATCCGCTCGACAACATGAAAGGCGTTGCAATTTCCGTTCCTTACATGATGGACAACCGCGTCGGTGTAACGTTGAAGTAAAATTTATTATTTAGTGGTTAGTGATTCGGAAAGTTTCCGTCACTAACCACTATTTTTTTCCTCCTTAGAGATAACTGATAGGATTGACGCGGTTGCCGTTTATATGAACTTCGTAATGAACGTGAGGACCCGTGCTGAAACCGGTACTGCCCATGTAAGCGATTAACTGCCCGCGCTTGACTTGCTGACCCGTGCTGACGACGACTTGAGAGGCGTGTCCGTAGCGTGTCATGATTCCGTTGCCGTGATTTATGTCGACCATGTTGCCGTAGCCGCCCGAATTCCAGCCCGCATATTCGACAACGCCGTCCGCCGTCGCAACAATCGGGGTGCCCATATCGTTTGCAATATCCATGCCGGGATGAAAATCAGTGCCGCCCCAACGCAAGCCGTAAGGCGAAGTTACAACGCCGGTCGTCGGCCAGATTGACGGAATATGAGAATCAGCCGCGCCGCTGCCTCCGACAAGACTTGGGTCAAACGGGAACGAGCCGGGCGCAGGTATCGAACCGGCAGAAGGAATAATCGGAAGACCATTTGCGAAATCGAATTGAACGCCGCTTGAAGGAGCCGACCAACTGCCCGCATTGGGAGAATAGCCGCTCGCCATAGCCGCGCCGCGTGCAAGTTGTTCGCGCTGTTGTTTAAGTTCGTTTTGGAAATCGTCGAGACTTTCCTTGCGCGTGCTGACTTTTACCTCCAACATGTCCAACGCCTCGGAAACTTCCGCAATATCCAATTCCTCAACGGGTCCGCCTTGCCCGTTGTGTTTGGCGTTGTCGATTATCGATTTAATTAAATTTTCGCGTTCCTGCTTGGCAAGAGCGTCCGCGTCACCTGCAGCGGGAGCCGCAGCATTTTCGGCGGGTTGACCTTCGGCGGGAGTTTCGGACGGTTTATCGTCTTTCGGCGGATTAAGTCCCGCTTGAATTCGGAGTTCCTGTTCCTGTTGCGCAAGGTTTTGAATTGTTTCGCTGAGTGTCGCCGCTTTTTTCGAGAGCGTCAAAAGCTGTTCCTGCCTGAGTTCTGCCGCCTGTTCGATTTCATGAATTGTTGCGGTGTCGCGTTGCATTTTCATTGCGCTGTAAAATGAAAAGGCCGCCGTCCCGACCAAAAGTATTCCGCCGATTATCACACTCGCCACGCCGAAACGAAACATGCCCGACGAAAGTTTAATCGTCCGTTCTTTATCGCCGCCCTTTATGCTGATTAAATAACTTTCAATCTTCGCGGACGGCTTTGAATTTTTTTCTTCCATTTAAAATCTCCCTTCGGTCGATTTTTAGGTTGTGATGAATAAATCCATAACCAAGGTACATTAGAGGTCGTCATGGACTTCTATCAGTTAGGAGTGAGGAGTTAGGAGTGAGGAGTTAAAAACACCTCAAGCAACTACAAACTCCTAATTCCTAACTGCTAACTGAAAAACGCCCCTGCGAGGTGCCCTTTTCTTTTGTAACTTTTCTTTTGGGCATGCAAAAGAAAAGTTTTTCAATGAATAAAAATATTTTAAAACTCAAAACAGCTTGAGCGGTTCTGCGCAGTCCACTCTTTTGAAAAGAGGGGACGCCAACTCCTCAACGACTCATCGCTTGACGCAGAGCCTGTTCTTCTTCTTTAGTGAGTTTGTAACCGGACGCGACGTGCCCGCTTTCAATCGGCTTGACATAGCTGCGCTCGGCTTCATTGCCGCAAATCGACGAAAAGACGACGCCGTTATTATTTCTGTCGAGAATGGCAACGCACCAGCTCAAACCTTGTCCGGTTTTTTCAAAGGCGTCAAAATGTATGACGGAAACGCGTGCCAGCGAACTTCTTACCATTTCTTCAATCATGTCTACTTGCCCTTGAACTCGTTTATATTCGGCGACCGCCTGATTAACTTCGGTGGTGTGCGCGGCGAGCATTTGTTCAAGGCTCGTACCTTCCGCGCCGCTCATCATTTTTTTATAACGCGCCTTTAGCGTCGACAGTTCCGAATATAAATTAATTATCAGGGCGAGCATTATCAGAATAACTGCGACCACAATAAATGAAATTATAAAATCTGTCGTGAAGGCGGCACTCAAGCCCCTCATATTTTGAAAACCCCCAATTCATTTCCTGCTGAATTTTTTTGCCAGACGGTTAATAATTTTGAAACGGTAAATCAAGCCGGCGTGGCTCATGGAAATTTTTTCAGCCAATTCCCTCATTGTGCACGAAGGATTTTCCAAACGAACCGTCATTGCCTCCCGTAATTTTTTATTGACGGGGACGTTTTTGTCAAGCAAAATTTTTATGTCGGCAAGCTGACGCTGCGCGGCGTTGATTGATTTATTTAAAACAGCCGTTTCGACGTTGACAATGCGATTGACTTGCATACGAACTTCCTTTAAGTTGCGAGCGACCTCAAAACGTTCGACGCCCTCCGACGCACCAATCATGCCTAAGAAATCGCAAATGCTGTCACCCTCGCGCAACCAGACGAAAAACTTTTTCTTGCGCTGACAAAGCCCCGCGATGAATTCGAGTTTCTCCAGTTGCCTTTGGATAAATTTTGACTCCGCCTCCGTTCTCGTCACGATTTGCAAAAAATATTGCGATTCGGGACGATTGACGCTCCCGCCGGCCAAAAATGCTCCGCGCAGATAGGCGACTTTGTATCGTGTCCGCTTGAGCAATTCGGACATATCGAGCGCGTCGAAAAAATTTTGCACTTCGCCCGCCGAAATAAATCTGACGACGTAGAGAAGATTTTTCAGCAATTTTTTTCGTCGGACGGCGGCGACTTCGGGCTTGACATTCGGGAGAAATTTTTTAGCCAAAGTGATAACTCGGCGAACGACTGCGGCATTGGAACCGGTAAATTCCAAACGCCCGTCGATTTTTTTTGCGCCGACTTTTATCAGCGCAACGAACTCCGCACGCAAACAATCAATGTCATCATCGAAAACATGCGCCAATTCGTTTTTGACTGCTTGCGCGTATGACAACATAAAATCTCCTCCCAAAAAAAATAATAAACTAGCAATGCGCAGCGTTGCGTTCCGTCGCGGCTATTATGTTAAAATTATCGCAACAATTCGGCGCGACCGCTGTTCCGTCGCTTTTAAAGCGACCGCGACCGCCGGGTCAAGCGTCACGCTTGCGCTTTTAAAGCGACCGTCACGTTGCTCTGCCTCCCATGCTGTAAATAATTTTCATGACCGCCGCGCAGAGTTTATCGGGGTCGTGGCGTCCGATTTCGGTCGTGCTCATCAAGTCCGCTTTGATAAGCCCGCAACCCAGCGCATTAATTTTATCCTCGTCAATTTCGACGGGCTTTGATTTTGTATTGCGCCACATTTCTTCGGGAATCGGCGTCGAGTTGACCAGAACATAATCAATCGTGCCGTGCCCCGTGTGGTCGAGAATTGCTTTGGCGTGTTGGGCGGCGGTGTAATTATCGGTCTCGCCCGGCTGCGTCAAAACGTTGCAGATATAAATTTTAATCGCCTTGGATTTTTTCAGAGCACGGGCAACGCCGTCAACCAGAAGATTGGGCATAATGCTCGTGTACAAACTGCCCGGACCCAAAATAATCGCGTCGGCTGATTCAATCGCCTCAATGGCGGCGGGAAGTGCTTGAACTTTTTTCGGGAAGAGTTGGACGCGTCGAATTTTTTTATGAGCTTCGGGAATTTGGGATTCCCCTTCGACAACCGTGCCGTCCGTCATAATAGCATCCAGTCGAACACTTTCCTTGCTCGCGGGAATGACGCGCCCTTTGACCGCCAAAACTTTCGACGACTCTTTTAACGCGGTTTCCATGTCGCCTGTAACTTCATTCATTGCCGCGATAAACAAATTTCCGAAACTGTGTCCGGCAAGCGGGGTGTCGCCCTCGAATCGATATTGGAAAAGTTTTTCCATAAGCGGTTCGGTATCGGCGAGCGCAACCAGACAATTTCGCAAATCGCCCGGCGGAATGATTCCGAGTTCCTCGCGCAGACGTCCCGAACTTCCTCCGTCATCAGCGACCGTCACGACTGCGGAAACATTATTCGTAGAAGTTTTTATCCCGCGCAGAAGAACGCTTAAACCGTGACCGCCGCCGATTACCGTGACTGCCGGACCGCGTCCGAGTTTTCGTTCCTGATAAATCATGTCCACGAGATTTTCCGAACGGTCGGGAATGAGTACAGCAATTATCGAACGAATAATCGAACGCGTCGCCCAAAGCATTAAGCACGCGCCGATTATCACAATGAACGCGCCGACAATCGCCGTGACCATGTAATTATAGCTGCCTACCGTTCGATAGACGAGCATGAAAATTTCTTCCTCAAGGCGTCCGAGATATTCATAGTTAATCGCGAGCGCGGCTCCGAGGCTGAACAGCATGACGCCGATTGCAAACAGCAGCAGCCAGCGTTTCATTTTCATGCCGGGATAAAGCCACTTCAATAAATGGAACATGTTTGATTAGGAGTTAGGAAGTAGGAATTAGGAATTGAGATTCGCTTTTCATTCCTCATTCCTAATTCCTCATTCCTAATTCTTTAAACCTCCCATACGTCGTTTTTCATTAAGTCGCGGTGTTCCAAGTTGACGGCGTAACCTTTTTTGGAAAGTAAATCGTAGATATGTTTGGCGATAAAAACACTGCGATGCATTCCGCCCGTGCAACCGATTGCAATGACGAGCTGACTTTTGCCCTCGCGCACGTATTGCGGAACAAGAAAATCAATAAACGAATCGAGCCGCTTAAGATATTCCTGGGTTATAGGTTTTTCTTCAATATACGCGGCGACTTCAGGGACACTTCCGCTTTTATGACGCAACTCCTGAACGTAAAAAGGATTCGGCAAAAATCTTACGTCAAGAACCATATCGGCATCGAGCGGCATACCGAACTTAAAGCCGAACGACAAAACTGCAATGTTCATTGCGTCGCCGTCTGAATTTCCAAAAAGTCGCTGAATTTTTTCGCGAAGTTCGGCGCGAGACAAATTCGACGTGTCGATAACGTAAGTAGCTTTCGAGCGCACGCTTTCCAATCTTTTGCGCTCCTTGAAGACGCCGTCTGAAATTCTTGTCGCGGGAGCCATCGGGTGACGACGACGAGTTTCCTTGTAGCGGCGGATAATCACATCGTCGCTTGCGTCCATGAAGAGCATTTCATAATCCTGATTGTCTTTGTCCATGTCGTCAAGAACTTGAACCAAGTCATCAAAAAATTCTCGGCTGCGCGTGTCGACCACGAAAACCATTTTATTAAAATGACTGTTGGCATGAGTGCAAAGCTCCACAAATTTCGGAATAAAGACGGGCGGCAAATTGTCGACGCAAAAATAGCCGAGGTCTTCCAAATATCGGCAAGCTTGACTTTTACCGCTGCCGCTCATGCCCGTCACAATTATTATCCGCGATTTGTCCGCGAATTCTTTTTTATTGTCTTCCATAAAATTTCTCCTCAGGAAGTCAGAATTTTTTCGGACAGTTGAAGATACACTTTACAAAACATAATCGTAAACAGCTTTGGCAAAGCCGTCGTTCTCGCAAGTGTCGGTTATGTGCGGAGAAACTTTTTTCACGGCGTCAACGGCATTACCCATGGCGACGCCGCAACCGACCGAAGTTATCATCTGCAAATCGTTATACGAGTCGCCGATTGCCAAAATTTCTTCGTTGGCGATTTGGAACTTGTCTGCAAAAATTTTAATCGCGCCGGCTTTACTCACGCCCAACGACATAAATTCGGTAAAAAGCGGAGCCGAACGAGTAATTTCAACTTGACCGCCGAAATTTTTTTCGACCTCGTTAAATTTGCGGAGTGCCTCTTCGGGCGTATCGGATACCATCAAAAGTTTCGGAATATTTTTTGTACGCTCGCGCAAGCCGTCCCAACCGACTGCAACCGCTTTAACTTTTATCACCGTCTCATAAAATTTTACAAGGTCATTGTGTTCGGGAACGTAAAGCACATCATCTGAATAACTTTGCAAATGCCAGCCGTAACCCTCGAAAAAATTTATCAAGTCGAGAACATTTTTTTCGTCAAGATATTGCTCGTGAATTATTTCGCCCGACGAAGATTTTATCATTGCTCCGTTGTAAGAAATAATCGGAACGGACACTCCGAGTTGAGCGGCTATCGGCAGCGCGGCACTGTGCATTCTGCCCGTCGCGATTACAACTTTGACGCCCGCTTTAATCATTGCTTGAACTGCCTCAATATTTTTTGCGGAGATTGTTCCGCCCGTCGGCAAAAGTGTACCGTCAATGTCGGTCACGAATAATTTTATCATAACTTGCACTCCCTATCTTTTGAATCACGCGCCATTATATCAGACATTCGCATAAAAAAAAATGCCGCAGAAAAAAATCAGTAGACAGTGACGGCAAAACGCATTAAAATTCATTCGAGATTTTTATAATTGGAGGAGATTTTATGGGTAGAATTGCTGTTGAAATTATTCCGCGTGATGAATCGGGACTTCGGGCAGACATCGACGTCATAAAAAAATTTCCGCAAGTCGATTGCGTGAACATTCCCGACTTGATGAGTTTTGAACTTCGTCCTTGGCAAGCCGCCGAATTTACTCAACCCGCGCTCCCGACGATACCGCACGTCCGCGCAATGGATATTGACCTTTCAAAGCCGTTGCCCATGCGCGAAGATTTTATCAAGTTCGGAATCAAGGAAGTGTTGATAATCGCCGGCGACCCGCCCAAAGATTTGACGCGCACGGTTTATCCGACCGAGACGATTGACGTAATTCGCAAGTTCCGCGAAGAATTGCCCGACGTAAAAGTTTATGCGGGCGTCGACCAATATCGCAGCGGCATTCGCGACGAACTTTATCACGTCGAGCGCAAAGCTCAAGCAGGTGCCGTCGGATTTTTTACCCAGCCGTTTTTCGACATGAGATTTTTGGAAATGTATGCCGACCTGCTCAGCGGCTACGAAATTTATTGGGGAGTATCGCCCGTTTTGAGCAGTCGCAGTCGCGGTTATTGGGAGCGTAAAGATAAAGCCGTCTTCCCGAAAAATTTTCAGCCGACCATGGATTGGAATATCGACTTTGCAAAAAAAGTTATCGACTTCATAAAAAATTCCAGCGGCGGACTTTATTTCATGCCGATTACCATTGACATTGCCGACCTCCTCCCGAAAGTTTTTTTAAAGGAGAATTTGTCATGAAAAAATTTTTCTTAACGATTTTTGCCGTACTGTTGCTCTTGCCGTTCAGCAGACTTGAGGCGGGACACTTGGAAGATATTGCGGCGCGCGGGACAATCCGAATCGGCACGACGGGCGACTATATCCCGATGTCTTATCTTAATCCCGCGACGGGTGCTTACGAGGGCATTGACGCCGAACTTTCCAAAATTATCGCGGACTCTTTGGGCGTGAAAATTGAATACGTTCCGACGACTTGGCCGACGCTCGCCGCCGATTGTCAAGCCGGTAAATTCGACATTGCACTTTGCGGCATTTCCAGAAATTTCGCGCGGGAAAAAGTTATGGCAATGAGTGACGCTTACGGCGAAGGACTTTTCGGCAAAACAATTCTCTGCCGCAAATCCGACGCAAAAAAATTTAAAACGCTCGCCGACCTCAACAAGCCGACTGTCCGAATTATGATTAATCCGGGCGGCACCAATGAAAAATTTGCCCACGCGAATTTTCCGAACGCAAAGTTGATTGTTCACGAGGACAACGCCGATATTCCGATTCAAATCGCCGATGGCAACGCGGACATCATGATAACCGAGACCGTCGAGGCTTTCAGTTGGATTAAGCGCGAGCCGAGACTTGCCGCGCCGCTTATCGACAAACCTTTTACAAAACATTCTTGCGGAATTCTTATGCAGAAGGGCGACCAAGAATTTTTGAACTACATCAATTTTGTTTTGGCGGAAATTCGCATGGACGGCACGCTTGAGCAGTTGGAAATAAAATATCTGGGACGCAAGCAAAGCTTGAATTAAAAATTATTACGCTAGAAATGCGCAGGCATTTCGTACGAACGCGGCTACTCGGATAAAAATTTTTAAGCGGTGCGGCGCGTCAACCGGATGCAACGTCACGTTGCCGCGTCCGCTGTTTGGCAACTTTTTAAAAGTTGCGGCACGCTTGAAAATTTGGAAATAAAATATCTCGGAAGGAAGGTTAGTGGCAAGTGATTAGCGATTAGCGGTTAGAAAAATTTTTTCCCTAACCACCAAATACTAAACACTAATCACTAAAAAGAGACTTAATGCTGATAAGTGACTTTGATTACGATTTACCTGAAGAATTAATCGCGCAACGACCGATTGAACCGAGAAATTTTTCGCGGCTGATGGTGCTCGACCCTGCGCAGCGGACGATTGCTCACGAACACTTTTACGACTTGCAAAAATTTTTGACGGCGGGAGATACTCTCATTTTCAACGACACGCGAGTTATCCCCGCCAGACTTATCGGAAATAAATCGACGGGCGCACGCGTTGAAATTTTTTTGCTCCGACGATTGGACGCAGTAACTTGGGAAACTTTAGTTAAACCGGGCAGGAAAATTGCCGAAGGTGCAGAAATTTTCTTCGGCGATAAATTACGTTGCAAAGTCGTCGGGCGAACGAATTTCGGCGGGCGCATTGTTGAATTTAAATTCAGCGGAGTTTTTGAAGAAATTCTCGACAAACTCGGTGAAACTCCTTTGCCGCCCTACATTCACGAAAAACTTGACGACAGCGAGCGTTACCAAACGGTCTACAATCGCGAGCGAGGTTCAGCCGCCGCTCCGACTGCCGGACTTCATTTCACGACGGAACAAATGCAAGAGCTTAAAAATTTCGGCGTCAATCTCGGATTCGTAACTTTGCACGTCGGACTTGGAACTTTTCGCCCCGTGCAAGTCGAAAACATTGAGAATCACAATATGCACGAAGAATTTTATTCTATACCGCAAGAAACGGCGAATTTGATTCGCGAGACCAAAGAACGCGGCGGAAGAGTTATCGCGGTCGGCACAACTTCAATCCGAACTTTGGAGGCGGCGGCTGTCGATAAAAAATCCGTGGCAGTCGGCTCAAGCTCGACGAAAATTTTTATTTACCCCGGCTACGAATTTAAAATCGTCGACGCGCTGATAACAAATTTCCATTTGCCGAAGTCAACGCTTTTGATGTTGGTCAGCGCGTTCGCGGGACGAGAATTTATTTTGCAAGCGTATCGCGAGGCAGTTAAAGAACGCTATCGATTTTTCTCCTTCGGCGATGCGATGTTTATCACGAAAAAATTTTAACGGACTGAATAATAAGGCGGGATGCTTTGCCAAAATAATTTTGAATTTTCTAAGGAGCGGGCTTAATGTCGGCAATAACATTTGAATTAATCCACAAAGACAAGGCAACGGGCGCACGCGCAGGCATTTTGCATACGCCGCACGGAAAATTTTTAACGCCGCTGTTTATGCCGGTCGGGACTCAGGCGACGGTAAAAACACTTTCGCCGCACGAAGTACAAAATTTGGGGGCGGGCGTCATTTTGGCGAACACGTACCATTTATTTTTGCGACCGGGTTCGGAACTCGTAAGTAAGGCAGGCGGCTTGCACAGGTTTATGAATTGGACGCACGGAATTTTGACGGACAGCGGCGGCTTTCAAGTATTCAGTCTGGGTGACATGCGGACAATCACAGAGGACGGAGTAACTTTCCGTTCGCATATCGACGGCTCGAAAAAATTTTTGTCGCCGGAAATTTCTATCGCAACGCAAGCCGAACTCGGCTCGGATATCGCAATGGCGTTTGATGAGTGCATTCCCTATCCCGCCGAATACGATTACGCCAAAGCTTCGACCGAACGGTCACATCGTTGGGCGGAACGAAGTTTAAAGGCGGCGTCGAATCCCAAACAGGGAATTTTCGGGATTGTGCAAGGCGGCATGTATGAAGATTTGCGAGAGGAAAGTGCAAAAGTTATCGGCGGCATGGATTTTGCAGGCTGTGCAATCGGCGGCTTGAGTGTCGGCGAACCGCGTGAGCTTATGTATAAAATGCTGGAAATTTCTACGCGACATTTGCCCGAAAATAAAGCGCGATACTTAATGGGAGTCGGGACGCCCGACCATTTGATTGAAGGTGTCCTGCGCGGCGTCGATATGTTCGATTGCGTTTTCCCTACGCGTGTTGCTCGAAACGGTATGGCAATGGTTTCGCCGCAAACTTCTGCTCGCGGACGGCTCGTCATGAAAAATGCGGAGTTCACGGAAGACTTTGAGTCGCTCGAACCGGATTGCGACTGCTACACCTGCAGAAATAAATTCACTCGCGCTTACATAAGACATCTTATCCGCGCCGATGAAATTTTCGGCTTGAGGCTTTTGGCTCTGCATAATCTGCGTTACCTGCAACGATTTATGGCGGACATGCGCGAGGCGATTCTTGCCGACAAGTTCACCGAGTTCCGAGAAAATTTTTTTACGTTATATGAGGGAGGAAAATTTTTAAATGGATGAAATGACAGCGACCGTTGCGAATTTCGCGCCGATAATTTTAATGGTTTTAATATTTTATTTCCTGCTTTATCGACCGCAAAAAAAAGCTCAAGAGGCGCGCAGTGAAATGCTTGGCGGCTTGAAAGTCGGCAACCGCGTGATAACTGTCGGTGGCATTTACGGCACGATTGTCAGCTTGACGGACGAAGTTGTCACTTTGAATATTGCCGAAAAAGTTGACATTGAAGTTGCACGTCATGCGATTAACGGCGTGGCAGAAGATAAAGTGAGTCTCAATAAATGATAACGTCACCTTCCGGCGCGAATACGTTTATTATTCGCGGTTTTAAAAATCGACAAAAACTTATAAATCATTGGAAGAACGGCAGGACGCATCGCGACGAATATCCAAACTTTACAATCGAACAATATGTTCAGCGTGCGCTTGAACTTTTGGAACAACCTGTCAGCGAAAATATTTTAGGGCACGCAGACCGATACGGACATATTATTCGTTACGACAAGACAACGAATGATTTTGCAAAAGTACATCCGTATAAGGGAATCATAACCATGTTTAAACCCGAAGACGGCGAAGAATATTATATGCGAGCTTTGAAAGGAGACCTTGAACATGGAGGAAGAACTTAAGGTACTTTGCCCTTGTTGCGGTGAAGATTATGTAGAAGCGGGACACAATTACGATGTTTGTGATACTTGTTATTGGGAAGATGATCCCGTTCAATTTGCTGACCCCGATTATCGCGGCGGAGCAAATCGCATGTCGTTGAACGAGGCGCGCAAGGCTTACAGAGAACGGAAAAATGTTTCAGCTTAAAGAGCAGAAAAAAATTTTGCGACGCAAATTTTTATCCGAGCGTGCGGCAATTCCTCACGACGAGCGCAACCGAATCAGTCACGAGCTGATAAAAAAATTTTTGTCAACGGAAATTTATCGCGCGGCAAAAATTATCATGGCTTATGCGTCGACGCCCGACGAACTTCAGCTTGAAGAATTATTCGCCGCGTGCTTTGCAGATAAAAAAATTTTGGCGATACCGTTTATCGTCGGCAAAGGAAAAATGTCGGCTGTTGAAGTTCCGAATTTCGACGCGTTGGAAGTCGGCGAATTTAATATCTTGACCGTCAAGCGCGAACTCAGAAAATTTATCGACCCCGCGCAGATTGATTGCGTAATTGTTCCGGGCGCGGCGTTCGATTCAAGCGGCGGACGTTTGGGTTTGGGCGGCGGCTACTACGACAGATTTTTACCGCTTGCCGTCAACGCAAAAAAAATCGCGCTCGCCTATGATTTCCAACTTGTCGACAGCTTGCCGTTTGAAACTCACGATGCTAAAATTGATACGGTTTTAACGATTTAAATTTTTGATAGGAGTATTTCTTATGAAGTTCACAAAAATTTTAATGGGCGCGTTGTTGGCGTTAATTTTATTTATGACGTCTGCCGCCGCTCAAAAATCTGTGTCGCCCGATGATTCGTCGGGATTCGTCGTTTTGGGCGAATACATTCCCGACATTATCCAAGAGATTCGCTACTACTCGACTTATAATTTTGTCGGCGAAAGAATTGACGGCTACGAAATGCCCTGCGCGCTCATGACTCGTGAGGCAGCGGAGGCTTTGAAAAAAGTTTCCGATGACGTGATGAAGATGGGCTACCGCTTGAAAATTTACGACGCCTATCGTCCGCAAAGAGCCGTTGATCATTTCGTTCGTTGGGCGAAAGACACCAAGGATACTCGCATGAAAAAATATTTTTATCCCGAAATCGGCAAGGAACGTCTGTTCCCCGAAGATTATATAATGGAAAAATCCGGACACTCTCGCGGCTCGACGATAGATTTGACGCTTTTTGACATGAAGACCGGCAAGGAACTCGACATGGGCGGCACGTTCGATTATTTCGGAGAAAAATCTCATCCCGACTACAAAAAAATTACAAAGCAACAATTTAAAAACAGAATGATTCTTCGGGACGCAATGGTTAAACACGGCTTTAAACCGCTTTACTCGGAGTGGTGGCACTTCACATTAAAAGATGAACCGTATCCTGATACATATTTTACATTTCCTGTTAAATTCTTGGGTAAATGATTAGACACTTGACAAATTCGCCGTCGCGCTGTATATTACGCGGCGGTTTTTGATTTATTAACTTTTTGTCTTACTGTGAAAGGGGGAACAGCTGCTCCGAAGCAAAGAGGCGACTAAGACAGTCGTCCTGCTTGGGACGCGACAGGATGTTGCGTCAGGCGGCGGAATGATGAAGCGAAAAATATTCAAGACACTTGAGACTATTAAAAGAAAATGCGTGCTCAGTCTCATGCTCGCGAGCTTTGCGATGATTAATACGGGTTTCACCGCTCAAGATGTGGAGTTTCCCGATATTCCGCAAATTCCAATCGAGGAAACTCAAGCAGAGGAAATTCAAGTCGAAGAGACAAGCGCAGAACCGACAGCGATTGCAGTTGGCGAAAACGGACAAATTAAAATCAGCGAAGATGACGAATTGACTCGCGCCTTTGCCGAAGCGATTGAGAATTCTCTCGGCAGAGATTTAACCGCGACCGTCGAGGAACCTTTTGAGGAACCGATTCCGCCCGAAGAGGTCGTAGAAACTCCTCAAGGCTACGTTCCTTACACTCAAGTTTTAGGCATGGAAGCGACGGCTTACTTGCCAACCGACGGAGGCGGCGGTGGTTTGACGGCAATGGGCATTCCCGCGACTTACGGGATTGTTGCGGTTGACCCCGATATAATTCCGCTCGGCACCAAAGTTTATATTCCCGGCTACGGCGAGGCTTTGGCGGCGGATACCGGTGGCGCGATTTACGGCTATCGAATCGATCTTTGCATGGAAGATTATTGGCAAGCTATGGATTTCGGTCGTCGCACCGTTACCGTTTTCGTTTTGAAATAGAATGAAAAAAAATCTCCCGCCGATTTTTTGACGGGAGGTTTTTTTGTTGAAAATTTTTACGCGAAATATTGCTGATAGACGACGAACACGAACTTTGTAATGTTTTGACGACAATTTTTTTATTGCAGAGTTTCGTTCATTTCCGCGATAATATCTTCGCGCTTAGCCTTAGTCGGTTTGGTCGTTTCGTTAATCGCTTGGTCGAAACAACACAGCGCGGAATACAAGCAGTATTTGCAAGCGTCGTCTTCATTTTGAAATTTTTTTGCGGGTTTGACTTCGATATTGCCGCTCAAAATTTTTTCGGCTGTCATCTCCAAAATTTTTTCGGCGTAAGCGATAATCGTTTGAAAATCTGCGCGGCTCATAAGGTTTGATTTTTTCCTCTCGTCGAAGTAAACGAAATCGCCTGTGCTGTCGACAGCGTTTTTAATTTCCTCGTCAATGCGAACCAGCCCCGGCATTTTCAATTCTTTAACGGCTTTCAAAGTTGCCTCCTTATCGTCTTTGCCGCTCTCACTCGGAATTTTCAACAAGCAGTAAAGCATGGCACCTTCCTCGCGCTCGCCGACTTCGGAAAGATTTTTCGCCGCACCGAGATAAATCGCCAACTGCAGACTAAGCCCGTGAAAAATTTCCTTCAAGGTGAGAGTCGTCTTGCCGGTCTTGTAATCGATAATCAAAAAATATTTTCCGTCGCCGCTCAAGTCGATTCGGTCAATGCGCCCGTTCAAATCAATGTCGACGTCGGAAATTTTTTTATCGTCATGGAAGTTCGTCTCAAAAATCGTCGGGCTAAATTCGCTGACTTTATCCAATTCGATTAACCGCGTCAAAGATTCGACGGCGACTTTTTTTATACGTTCGCGACGGTGCTCCAAGGTCTTCGTGCTAAGTAAAATTTTATTATGGAGATTGGGCGTCAAGTCGTTGATAATTTTTTCGACGCGCTCGCTTAACTCGACGCTGCCGACTGATGACCATTGCCGATTTTCTTTTTTTAAATCGCGACCGAATTTACTCATGACCGCATGAAGAATATTTCCTATGTCGGGAACTTGAACTTTGTATTCGACGCGCTCTTGGAGATTCAGCCCGTACTTTGAAAAATATTTAAACGGACACTTATTGAAACTTTCAAAGCGCGTGACGTCGGCTCGCATTTTTTTCTGCGGCGCGTAGAGTTTTTGAGCCGTCTCCGCCCTTAAATTTTTTTCGCCCGCCAAAAAGATTTCAGCGTTCAAATTTTGCAAAACGTCCAGTTCAACTTTTTCTGTTTGCAACGGGAAAATTTTTTTCAATCTGTCCAACAAACTCGACGCGGAAATTTTTTCACCGTTTGAATCTGCAAGCGGATAGGACAAATACAAAAGTTCGCGTGCCTCCGTCAGTCCGCGATAAATTAAAAATTTTTCTGCCAAAGCCTGTTCGCGTCCGCCCAAAGATATTTCAACGCCCGATTCGTTAAGCCGCAATCTGTCCGCGTCGTTGAGCAAATTTTTTTCGGCGACCTTGCGCGGGAAATTTTCATCATCAAAGCCCAATATAAATATCACTCGCGAATTTTGCAATGAATTCTGTTCAAACTGCGCGACCGTCACTTCATCAAGCCCCGGCGGGATTAATGACATTTCCAACGCGTCCAGACCTTCGCCGATTATCGATTCATATTCCGTCCGCAAGATTTTTTCTTCCTGCAACGCCTCCACGACTTCCTCAAAAAGATTTATCACGTCGTCCCAAATTTTTAAATGTTCTCTCGACAGCGCGAGATTTCCGCGAAGTTCTTCCGCCTGCGACCAATCCGAAAGTTTTTCGTAAACGTTGAGTTCCTCCAGCAGTTTGAAAAGTGCGGTCGTCAGCGCGGTTACATCGTTTTCAGACGATTTTACGCGCTCGGAAAAATTTATCAGCGGCGCGACAGATTTTTTTCTGATTGCGTTGATTCGTTCGAGATATTTCAGCTCGTCGGAAGTTGCCGTTTTAATCGGCGCGTCCAAAAATTTTACCCGTCGCAAGTCCCAACTCTTTTGCCAAGTTGCCGCGCCCTTCAAGCCGAATTCGATAACGTAATTTTCCAAAAGGTCGATTTCCTCTTGAGTTACGTCGAAAAATCCCGTTCGCAGACAGCGGAATATTGATTCTTTTCGCCAGCCGCGCAGAACTTCCAATGCCGAACGAATCAATTCGGATAACGGGTGATGCGTTGCGGGGCGTTTCATATCGATAAAGTAGGGTATTGCGTGCAATTCAAAAATCGGCTTGATGATTGAAAAATATTTTTCGTCGCGGGCAAGTATTCCGATTTCGCGCAGCCGATAATTTTTTTTCGTGAGCCGTAAAATTTCTCTTGCGACGTATTCGACTTCCGCTTGACGATTGACCGCCTCCACGACTTTTAATCCGTTTGCATTATCAAATTTTTTCGGCTTGTAGTCGAAAAGTCTTTGCTCCAAAATTTTCAGCGAATCGAATTCAAATCTGCGCGGCGTATCCAATCGAGTAATGTTGAATTCAATTTTTAAATCCTCAGCAATTCCGCGCAAGGTCTTGAACGTCTCAAAAGAGCGGTGAAAAATCCCGACTTCCGAAATATTTTCGCGGTCGTTGAGGACGGTATCCATCGGCAAGGTTATATTAACATTGCGGGCGCAGGTGAAAAGTTTCTTCAAGAAATTTCGCTGTTGGGGGTCGAAGAAGATAAAGCCGTCGATAAAAATTTCCGCGTCGCCGATTGTGGGCGATTGCTCCATGAATTCGGTCGCGCGTCCCAATAAATTTTCGTCGTCGGTGAGTTTGTCCGCCAATGCCGTTTTAAAATCTTCCGCCAAAAGTTTCAAGTCGCGCAACTTATCTTTAAGTTCGTCGTCGGAAACTTTATCGGCTGCCTCGTCGAGTTTTTCTTCGTCAATTGAATAAATTTTGAGTTCTTTTAATTCGTCGGATAAAATTTCCGCAAAACCGTTTTGCTTGGCGGCTCGCACGAAAAATTTTAAATCACCTGCCTTATCGCGTCGGAGCAAAATTTTTCTGAGTAAAAGTCGCCGTCCGATTTCAGAAATGCGCGGAGTTAAACCGCCGCCGATTTCGTCGAGAATTTGTCTTGCGAATCGATTAAAGCTGTTCATGCGAGTATTGACCGCGCCGCCCGTCAAGTTCGCCAGTTCCAATTCCGCGCGATAAGTTTGCCAGGCGGGCAACAAAAAAATTATTTCGGTCTTGAGCGGTTCGGTCTCAAGGATTTTTTTTGCGCGTTGCAAGCACTCAAAAGTTTTTCCGACGCCCGCGCGTCCGATTATCACTTCAATCATAATTTCCCTCCGTTAAAATTAGCGAGATTTTTAAATCCGAAACCTAAATCAGAAGCCGTCATGGATGACGGGCAACGTGACGTTGCATCCTGTTGACGCGCCGTGCTGCTCAATATTTTTAGCCGAGTAGCCGCGCTCCGGCTGTTCCGCCGCTTTTAAAGCGGGTCTTTGGGCATGCAAAGAAAAGTTGGAAAGATTCTATCACGGGCTGCAAATTTTATCAAAGTTTTCTAGACGCGGCGAATCAATTTATGATAAGATAGGCGGCGTTTAGGAGGGGTAATATGGGCAGGACAGATTCGGAGCACGTCGACGGACAACCGCACGCGCCGAAGAAAAAATCTTCAACGTTCCTGAAAGTTTTTATAGGACTGATAATTTTTATAATCGTGATGGCGGTCGGAGTGGGTATCGGTTTCGTGACTGCCAATCTCAACGTCAAGGCGGATTTGTCGAAAGATATTCTGCCGCCCGCGTCGAGTCACATTTACGATTCGGCTGGCAACGAAATTGCAATCATTCACGCGACGGAAAATCGTGTTCCCGTCAAAATTGAGCAGATACCTTTGAATTTGCAAAATGCCTTCGTCGCAATCGAGGACAATCGCTTTTACGAGCACAAAGGCGTTGACCCGCGCGGACTTTTGCGCGCCGCTTACACAAATATTATTCGGCAGGAAATTGCCGAAGGCGGCTCGACGATAACTCAACAGCTCGCTAAAAATGCTTACCTCACGCAGGACAGAACTTACAAGCGCAAAATTCAAGAGATATTCCTTGCGCTCCAACTCGAAAAACAATACACCAAGCAAGAAATTCTGGAGCTTTACTTGAATCAAATTTATTTCGGGCAAGGTGCTTACGGGGTGCAGGCGGCTGCCAAAACTTACTTCGGAAAAAATGTTGAGGATTTGAATTTGGCGGAATGTGCAATGCTCGCGGGCATTCCCAAAAGCCCGAA
>JAFSOQ010000141.1 GCA_017446845.1 Selenomonadaceae bacterium
GGTCGAAATTTCTTTCGTCCGCACATTTAGCATTTGCACTGTTCAGTTTTCAAGGAGCCCCGTGAATCAAGCTTGCTTAATATACACCCGAAGTCCTCCTTTGTCAATACCCTCTCAAAAAATTTTTTTCAAATTCTTTTTTCCCGTCCTGTCGCCGTTCTTTCTTAAAGGACTCGCGATATGCATACTTTTCATTTTTAAGAAAGATAGTGCGTTCCATTTTTTCAAAGGTTGGACTGCGCAGAAGTGCTCAAAGTTGATTCGACTAGGATATGTTGAAAAAATTTAATCGCGAATACTTTGATAGTTAAGAAGTGAAAATAAAGAATCCAAATCCTTGATACTCTCCGATTAAAGCTTGGTGACAGACGGTGTTTCACTCATTTTTATTATTTTTTGCACACAGCTGTTTAGACTGTAGACAAAAAATAGTGAAATAATTATCGATGAAGTAAAAATATTTTAAGGTGTTTATTCGAACTGTTGACGCTTCCGAGTGTTGACGATAAAATTTTAGCTGAGGAGTGATGGACTTGCCGGTTTACAATGCGCAGATTTTAAAGATAGACGCGGCGGAAACTCGACGATATGCGGGCTTGAGGAAAGCTCAAAATTTCGGCGAAAAAAATATCCGCGACGCCTGCGAAGAAGCTTTGCTTTTGATTGAAGTGCGCGGCGCGTGGGAAGTCTACGATTATTGCAATCAAACCGTCATGAGCGAGCCGCCCTTTAAAATCGTCGGCAATTCGATTATAAAACATCTCGACGGTTGCGAAAAAGTTATTTGCATGGCGGTGACTGTCGGCTTTGAAATCGAACGCGAGATTAATAAAAAATTTGAGCGCGGAGAATATTTGGCATCGGTACTTTTGGACGCGGCGGCTACTGCGGCAGTCGAACAGGCGTCAGATTTAATGGAAAAAAACTTTGCGGCGAAATTTTCTAAAGACGGATATAAAATGCGTTGGCGATTCAGTCCGGGCTACGGCGATTGGGATTTGACAGCACAGGAAAAACTTTTTAAAATCAGCGGTGCGGAACAAATTGGAATGAGTTTAACTTCGGCAATGATGTTGGAGCCGCGCAAGTCAGTCACGGCGATTATCGGATTGTATTCAATTAGGAATGAGGAATTAGGAATGAGGAATGCTACTTGTGCGACTTGTGAAAAAATAAATTGTCCGATGAGGAAGTAAAATTTTATGCTAAAGTTTTTCAGGGAGATGTTGCGAAATATGAAACGAAATGACCCGTGTTGGTGCGGCAGCGGTAAAAAATATAAAAAGTGTCATGCAGACTTCGACGAAAGAATTGACGAGATAAAATTTATCGCCGCAAAAAATCAAGTGCGCCCGCCGAAAAGATTAATTAACAACGCGGCGGACATTGAAGGCATCAAACGGGCGGCGGTTATCAACACAGGCGCGCTCGACCTTATGGGCGAATTGGTCAAGGAAGGCGTCGACACTTTGACGCTCAACGATGCCGCGCACGAATTCATTGTAAGTCACGGCGGAAATCCCAGTTGCCTCGGCTTTGAAGGTTTCCCGAAAAGCATTTGCATTTCCGTCAACAACGTCGTCTGCCACGGCATTCCGTCTCGAAAAGAAATTCTAAAGTCGGGCGATATTCTAAACATTGACATAACGACCGATTTGGACGGCTATTTTGCGGACGCCTCGCGCATGTACACCGTCGGCGAAATTTCTCCCGAAGCTCAGCGATTAATCGACGTGACGCATGATATAATGGAGGCGGGCATTGCGGCGGCTAAGGCTTGGCACTTCGTCGGCGATATCGGAGCGGCTTGCGGCAAAATGGCTCACGATAACGGCTATTCGGTCGTCACGGATTTGGGCGGACACGGCGTCGGGAAAAAATTTCACCTTGAACCGTTCGTCAGTCACAATTGCAAAGCCGATACCGGAATGTTACTCGTGCCCGGCATTGTCTTGACCGTCGAACCGATGATTAACGCGGGCAAATACAAAGTTACAGTCGATGAAAATGATCATTGGACTGTTCGCACGAAAGACGGAAGTTTATCGGCGCAATGGGAGAAAACAATTTTGATAACAGAGAAGGGCGCAGAAGTTTTGGCGAGTTAGGGGGTTGTGTCATGAAAAAAATTACGATGATTAAAATGGAGGGCTGTCCGTATTGCGCGGCGGCTTTCAGGGCAATTGACGAGATTAAGAAAAATTATCCGCCGACGGAGATTGAAGTTATCGATAAAAATCTCCGGTCCGAACTTGTCGAAAAGTACACCGATTATTATTACGTGCCGAGCATGTACGTCGACGGCGAAAAAATTTACGAGGCGCATCCCGGCGAAAGTTATGACGAATGTTTTGCCAATGTAAAAAGAGTTTTTGAGGCAGCATATGAGTAAAGCGGTCGTCCTCTCAAGCGGCGGACTCGATTCTACGACGTGTCTGGCTATGGCGGTAAATAAACTCGGCGCGAAAAATGTTTCGACCGTTTCAATTTTTTACGGTCAACGCCACGCCAAAGAACTTGAAGCCGCCAAAAACGTCGCAAACTTTTACAAGGTCGCGCAATACGAATTCGACGCCGCAGAAATTTTTCGTCAGTCAAATTCCGCTTTGCTCGACACTTCCACCGAATCGCTCGAAAAAACTTCCTACGCCGAGCAGATTGAAAAAAATCGTTCGCCGAAAATTTCAACCTACGTGCCCTTCCGTAACGGGCTTATGCTCTCTATGGCGGCGAGTTTTGCCGACGGTCTTTATGACGATGATTTGGTTGAAGTTTATATCGGCGTGCACTCCGACGACGTGGCGGGACATGCTTACGCCGATTGCAGTGCGCAATTTATTGCGGCGATGAGTGCGGCAATCCGAATCGGCACTTACGAAAAAATTCGACTTGTCGCGCCTTTCCTCTGCCAAAGTAAAGCTGAAGTCGTCAAAGTCGGTTTGCAACTTGCTGTGCCTTATCATTTGACTTGGAGCTGCTACGAACGCGGAGAAATTCCTTGCGGGCAATGCGCCACTTGTATCGACAGAGCCAGAGCCTTTGCCTTGAACGGCGTTAAAGACCCTGCGTTGGTTGAGGTTAAACGCAAAAAATTTTTTTCATTGTTATAAACGCGGCGACATTGTTAAAGTTATTTCAACGATTCGGCGCGAACATTGGATGCAACGTCACGTTGCAAATTTTTTTCATTGTTATAAACGCGACACTTTAGCTGATAGCTGTTGACGAAAAAAAAATCGTGTGTTAAACTGCGTCAATCTTAACCTCGGCGCGGTTCGTCGAAACTCCGACGCGGACTTCGCCGACGGAAAAAATCTAAACGCAGGAGGATTTGACACATGTTAAACAAACAAGCAAAACAGGAGATTATGGAAAAATTCGCCATGCACGAAGGCGACACGGGTTCTCCCGAAGTTCAAATCGCACTTTTGACGGCGCGCATTTCCTACTTGACCGAACATCTCAAAGAGCACAAGAAAGATCATCATTCTCGTCGCGGACTGCTTAAGATGGTCGGACAACGCCGCCGCCTTTTGAGCTACCTCAGCAAGAAAGACATCAATCGCTACCGCGAAATTCTCGCACAGCTCAATCTCCGCAAGTAAAATCGATTCGATAAAAAAAAATTTTCCCTCCGCAATCGTTTGGAGGGATTTTTTTATATTAGCTTGCGATTTTTTGCAAAGTCAGTGCAAGTGGTGTATTATCTGCATGAGGTGATAAAAAATGTGTTTAGCCTTTCCGGCAAAAGTTTTGGAAATTGACGGCGACTTGGCTACGGTGGAGCGTTCGGGCGTAAAACGTTCGGCGAGTTTAATGCTCTTGCCCGAAGCGAAGGTCGGCGATTATGTTTTGGTTCACGCGGGCTTCGCCATGCAAGTCGTCGACGAACGGGAAGTAAAAATACGCGACGCTCTCGTTGCAGAAATGAACGGAGCGCCGCGTACAGTCGAAAGTCTTACTCTGTAATTTTTTCTCCGCGATAACGAGCAACCGACGCGCAATCTTTATCGCCGCGACCCGAAAGAGTGACGACGATAATTTTTTCTTTGTCCATGAGCGGCGCAATCTTCCTGACGTGAGCGACTGCGTGCGCCGATTCAATCGCGGGAATAATTCCTTCCATGCGCGAAAGATATTCGAAGGCGTCGACAGCCTCGGCGTCGGTTATCGGCACGTATTCGGCGCGACCGCTGTCGTGCAGGTGTGCGTGTTCGGGGCCGATGCCGGGATAATCCAAGCCCGCAGAGATTGAATAAACGGGAGCGATTTGTCCGTATTCGTCTTGGCAAAAATAACTTTTCATGCCGTGGAAAATTCCCGTCCTGCCCGTGGCAATCGTCGCCGCAGTCTCGAACGTGTCGATGCCTCTGCCCGCCGCCTCGCAACCGATTAACCTGACGCTTTTATCGTTGA
>JAFSOQ010000142.1 GCA_017446845.1 Selenomonadaceae bacterium
TATACCCGTCATAGTTCACTCAGTCCGGAGACTTTCATCTCTAAGTGCTACGCTGCGGCAAGGGCGAGTGCTTGCTCCAAAACGACTTTCTTTCAAGTCGTTGGTCGTAATTACACTTTTTTAACGTGGTAGTCATCCACATTCGCGAGTATATCTTTTCAGGTTTACAAAGTCAAGTGGCGATTCATCCCGCCGCCTAAAGAGGCGGGGGTTTTCTCGCCGTATAAGGATAAAAAAGCCGCTGTTCGTCTCGGTCTGCGCGGGCGATAACTCCATGAGTAAATAAAAATTTTTAACGGAGCTTTACATGTTCTTGTTTTTTATGCTACAATTTTTTTGAAGGAGGTCTCTAAATGAAAATTCCACTTGAAAAAGATGAACAATGTATTGTACGATTGCGCGATTGTTTTACGGGCGGTTACACACTTCCTCAATATTGCATCGACAACGGAATAAAAAAGCCGCTGTTCGTCTCCGAAAAAAAATTTTTGCAATTCGTGTGGGAAGTTCATGTTCAATTTCGTTACGATAAAAGAATGACGGCTAATTTCAGTATGCTTGACATGCCGACCAATAAAGTTGCATTTACCGTGCATAATACTGTTGGTGCACTGAACTTTACAAATTTTTCCGAGACAGATTTTTCCGACTCCGATGCAATCATTTTGCTCACGACTCAAGAAATTAATCTTACCGAGAAAGTAATTTCTTTCGCAAAACTCTTGAGACACTTTATTCGTAGGACTTATGTCGAAATTCCTCTAATCAATTTTTTGCAACGTTATCCGCAAGTAAAATTAATTCTGACAAGATTTCCTTCAATCAATCGATATAAAAACGGCTCAGAATATCGTAAAAAACTTATCGGCTTAGAAACAATGAGAAAAATTCTTCGCAAAAATCAAGACAGCAAAGTTACAACTCCTCTCGACAAATTTGGCTATACCAATGAAGAAGTTTTGGAATTGATGGAGGCTCCGCCTGTAATAACGAATCCGGATGGTTCCACAACCATGAAAGATAATGATTATCCTTTGATGAAAATCAAAAATAATAAAAGAGCGACAGCTTATCAACCCGAACATTTCCAAAATAAAATTTATATTATCGGATCGTGTCATGATTTCGGCGTTAATGCACCTTACGACAAGACGATAGCAAGTTATCTTCAGAAGATGCTAAATGAAAACAATCTGCCTTATCGTGTGGAAAATATGAGTCAGCGTTATTTCAACAGGTATCAAGATATTTTTTATAATATAAACAAGCTGACCCCCTCTCCCGATGATATTATTTTTGTTTGGCTGGATAACATGTCAGCGAAAAATTTGCCGCTCTTAGATGCCTCCAATGCCTTTGCTCTGCCATACGATTTTAGAGAGTTTTATTGTGTAAGGGGTCACGTCAACGAGCTGGGCTATAAAATTTTAGCGGAAAAATATTTCAAGTATTTGACTGAAAATAATTTCTTCCGTGATGTAGAATTTAATTATCATATGCCCCCCCCCATATATCACAGATACGGTATACCGCCGCAATTCGAGCAGGGCGGCTCGGAAAACTTTTCAAACCCGGATTTGGAAACATACAAAGAAACTTTACGTGCCAAGAGAATTAAAATCGGTGCACTGGTCATGAATTGCAATCCGTTCACGCTCGGACATCAATACCTTGTCGAGTACGCCGCGGCGAGAGTCGTCAAGCTGTATATTTTCGTCGTGGAAGAAGACAAAAGCGAATTCCCGTTTGCAGACAGGATTGAACTTGTTAAACAGGGCGTGAAGAATTTTCCAAACGTCGAAGTCTTGCCGAGCGGAAAATTTATAATTTCTCAGCAAACGTTTTCGGGCTACTTCAACAAAGCTGAACTTCAAGACGTGCAAGTTGATTCGAGTGAGGACGTTGAAATTTTCGGAAGAGAAATTGCGCCGACGTTGGGAATAACAATTCGTTTTGCGGGCGAGGAACCCAAAGACAATGTAACGCGCCAATACAACGAGACGATGAAAAAAATTCTTCCGCACTACGGAGTTGAGTTTTGCGAAATTCCCCGCAAAGAATTCGGCGACGAGCCGATAAGTGCAAGTTCCGTTCGTGCTGCTTTAAAAGTCGGCGACTTCGACAAGATAAGAAATCTCGTGCCCGACACAACCTTTTTATATCTGCGCGGGCGATACTCAATGAGCAAATAAAAATTTTTACAAAAAAACACCGCTCCAAAGTTTGGGGCGGTTAATTTTTTTGCAAGCATGAAGTCATTTAAAAATGTTGTGTTTAACGCGGTCATGCTCTTCGGATTTTTTTGCGTCATTCCAGCGGTCGGTCGTGCCCACAAGGTAGCCTGTGATCCTTCTGATGCGCTCAAATTTTTCTCCGCGAGCAGTGTAAGAAACATCAACCATGCCGTCTTCACACAGCTTGACGGAAATAGTTTTTAACGGCTCGGCAACGCGCCCGCGAACGTAAGCGACGTAATTTGCAGCCTCTTCGCGTGTGGCGTCATCAATGCCCAAGAAATTTACCTTAACGCCGTCAACAATCATAAAATCACTTCCTCAAATCAACTTTTTTATCCTCAGGAAAATCGAGCGTGCGAATCGGGAACGGAATGTTAATGCCCTCTTCGCGATAACGTTTGGTAATTGCCTTAATGAATTCGTGCTTCAAAATATATTGATTGGTAAAAGTTTGGACGTGCAAAACCGCGTTGAAGTCAATCGACGAATCGTTGAATTTTTGATAGCGGACGACCGGCGCGAGAGGATTGGTATCATTGCCCTGGGCGTCGAACATCGGTTTATAGCCGTCAATTCTTATTTGGAGTTCGCGAGCAACTTCTACCGTCACGTTTTCGACGTGTTCCAAGTCGCTTTCATAACCGACGCCGATAGGCACAGTCAAAACAATATCGTCGCGCGGTTGAGAAAAATTGGTCGTGACGGAGCTGGCAATAACTTTGTTCGGAATGACGACGACGTTGCTCTTGCTCGGCGGCATAACCGTAATATATCGCCAGTTGATGTCGATAACGCGTCCCTCGTCGCCGGTAGAAAGTCTTATGTAGTCGTTGACGCGAAATTGTTTGGAGATGAGGATTTGCAATCCTGAAAAAATATTTTCCAAAGTTTCCTTCAAGCCGAGACCAATTGCCATACTGCCGAGACCCAATGTCGCCATAACCGGTGCAATTGAGATGCCGACGTAGTCCATGATTATCAGCGCGCCCGACGCGTAAATCGCTATGCGGAAAATTGTATCAAGCAAAGTCGATTGTGTAATGTCGCTCGTCTCGGAAAATTTCATGCGGATAAAACCCGATAAAGTTCGTTCGCAAACCTGCGTTATCGAAAAGATTATCATTGTAAACAGGATATAGGAAAAAATTTTTTCGAGACCGGCGGGCAATTCTGAAGTCGTGACGCACCAATAAAGACCGATAACCATGCAAAGGGAAATCGGTACGCCCTTCATTGCGCGGAAAAAAATTTCCATAAGTTCCGACTCGCTTGCCTTGACGTGTCTTGCCAATTTTTGCGTCAGCAGATGATTGATTGCGACGCCGACGAAAAACGCGAATACCAAAATGCACGCGGGGATTATTAACTTTTGCCCCAATGCCCACCAATCAATATGTTGAAAATAATTCAAATAAAGTTCCTCCTCTTGAAAAATTTTTAATAGCTGATATATTAATCGCGAAGGAGTTGATACCATGAATGAAATTTTAATCGAGGGAAAAAGATTGCGGCTCCGGCGAGCGAATTCGACCGATTTGAATTATATCATGACGTTGCAATACGCGCCTGAAAATTTGAAATTCGTCGTGCCGTTCGACGAAAATTATCACCGCGAAATTATCAATTCGGACGGCTCGAAAAAGTTGGACGTGATTATTGAAGAAATTGACACGGGACTTGCCGCAGGATATTTTATGCTTCGCGAATTGGATTCGCCGTGTATCGAATTTACGCATGTGATAATCGGGCGCAAAGGTCTGGGCTACGGTCGTGAGGCTCTTCGACTTTTAATGAAGTGGAGTTTTGAAATTAAAGATTTTCATCGCGTGTGGATTGATTGCAAGGACTACAACAAAATTGCGCTCCATCTCTACGAAAGTTTGGGCTTTGTCCGCGAAGGTTTTCTGCGCGAAATAATTTTAACCGACGGCGTCTACGAAAACTTAATCGTGCTCGGAATGCTCGACACCGAATACTTTCTATCAGTTAGGAGTTAAGGTTTTGTTTTCCCTAACTCCTGACTTAAATACAAGGTTAAAGTCAATCCGCTCTAAAAACAAATTAATTATAGTTTAAGGTTTTGAAATAATCAATACGCGCCTTTGCCGGTGAAGACCGCCTTAACCGTTTTGAACAGGTACATCAAATCAATCCAGACCGACCAATTGCGCACGTACCAAGTATCCATAGCGACGCGTTCGGGATAAGTCGTGTCGCTCCTGCCGCTGACTTGCCACATGCCCGTTATGCCCGGCAAAACCATATAGTATTCGCGGATATTTTTTCCGTAGCGTGCAACTTCAGCTTGAACAATCGGGCGCGGACCTACCAAACTCATCTCGCCGCGAATCACGTTCCAAAGTTGCGGCAATTCGTCCAAACTCGTCCGACGCAACCAACTGCCCAACTTTGTAACTCGCGGGTCATTTGTCAACTTGAAACTTTCTTCCCACTCGCGCCGAGCTTCAGGATTTTCCGCCAAATATTTTTTTAACTTCTCTTCGGCGTCGGGCACCATCGTTTGAAATTTATAGCACGGAAATTTTTTCCCTGCCGCTCCAACTCGCTTGTGAGCAAAAATCACATGTCCGCGATTTTCAATCGCCACAGCAATCGCAATCGCCAAAAGTATCGGAGAAATCATCAGCCCGCCGACAATCGTCATAACCAAATCGAAAATTCTTTTGAGAATACGATTATACGGACGGGAAAGGTTGTTGCGCAAGTTGAGCATCAAAATTTTTTCGCTGAACAAAAGCGACAGCTCGACGCTTGACATCGGAGTCCCGATTAAGTCGGGCACGAACGAAATATTTTTGACGTGCGGTTGAATTGCGCTGATTAAGTCTTGCAATTTTTCTTTACCGAGTCCGGGCGCAGCTATCACAATCGTTTTGACGTTTGACGCCCGAATAATTCTTCGCGCCTCTTTAAAGCCGCCGAGTATAGGAAATTTTTTCGGCAGTTGCGTTGAAATCGGGTGGTCGTCAATCAGCCCGACAATTTTATAACGATAGCCTAAATCTTCCTGCCAAAATTTTATCAGCTTCTCGGCAGTGAGTCCCGCGCCGATTAAAATTATCGGCTCGAAAAAAATATTTCGCCGCTTCAAAAATTTTAACACGCCGTAACGAATTAAGCAGACGTTCACCAGGACGAACAGCCCGAACAAAATTATGAACAGCCGCGAAGATTGATTGCTCGCCTTGAGGAAGTAAATCAAAATAATCGACGCAATCCAGCCCGCGAAGACCGATTGAAAAATATCGCGCATGGTGTCGACGACCGGTTTCATCTGCCGATAAGTTCGCGATTGCCCCAAGAAAATTAAAAACAGCAGCGGCACCCAACCATAAATGTAGGAATCGGAGTAAAGATAAGTGACATTATTCCAATAATCCATTTTGTCGCGCAAGATAAATGCCAAATGTTCACTCAGGACGACTCCGACATAATCGAACAGTAAAAATAAAATCGGCGGCGCAAATGAACTTGAAGTCGTCGGATTTTTTTTTGCAGACATAATTTTTCCCCTGTAAAAATTTTTGTCCATTTTAGCACAAAGCGCAATGAAAATAAATTTAAAAGCGGCTCCGTTTTTGGAACCGCTTTTATTTTTACGAGAGCAATCAGTTGCTAAGAAATTTTCTAACAACTAACCACTGACAGCTAATCACTGAATTGGCGTGCTCGGCGGGAGTCGAACCCACGTTTCAAGCTCCGGAGGCTTACGTCCTATCCACTGGACTACGAGCACAACTTTTGAAAAGTTGACAAACAGCGGTCGCTTTAAAAGCGACGGAACAGCAGTCGCGCCTTGCCGATTAATATTTTTAACGTAATGACCGCGTTCGTACGAAATGCATGCGCATTTCTAGCCTAATCATTCCTAACTCCTAATTGATAAAACCGCTGCGCATTGCTAGTTTCGTAATTTTTAGATTTATAATTTTGCCAAAAGCTCTATCGTATGTTTGGCGACGTCTTCAGGTTTAACATCTTTTCTGCGAGCGACGCCCGATTCAATAGCCGCCTTGGCAACAGCCGCCGCAACCGTCGGAGCAACACGCTTATCAAAAGGTGTCGTGATAACATGTTCTTCGTTAAGTTCGTCTTCGCTTATGAGTGAGGCAATCGCATAAGCCGCCGCGATTTTCATTTCCTCATTGACGTCAGTGGCACGAACATCAAGCGCGCCTCTGAAAATGCCGGGGAATGCGAGCAGATTGTTTACCTGATTCGGAAAATCACTGCGACCCGTGGCAATGACGCGAGCACCTGCCGCCCTGGCTTTGTCGGGCATAATTTCGGGCACGGGATTTGCCATAGCCAAAATAATCGCGTCGCTGTTCATGGATTTAACCATTTCTTCAGTCAAGAGATTTGCTTTCGACACGCCGATAAAAACGTCCGCGCCGTGAATAATGTCGACGAGTTGCCCCGCCTCTTTGTCAAAGTTTGTGACGGCAGCGATTTGATCTTTGTAGGGATTCATGCCCTTGCCGCGTCCTTCGTAAATGGCACCCGTCGAGTCGCAGAGCATGACATTTTTCGCGCCCATCTTTTGAATCAGATAAGTAATCGCCATGCCCGCCGCGCCTGCGCCGTTGACGACGACTTTTATGTCGCTAAACTTTTTGCCGACAAGACGCAACGCATTAATCAAAGCCGCCGCGACGACAATCGCCGTGCCGTGTTGGTCGTCGTGGAAAACGGGAATATCAACAGAATCTTTCAGCGCGTGTTCAATGTCAAAACATTCGGGAGCTTTAATGTCCTCAAGATTTATGCCGCCGAAACTCGGAGCCATAAGCTGAATCGTCTTGATAATTTCGGGAACACTTTTTGTGTTGAGGCAAATGGGAATAGCGTCGACGCCCGCGAAACCTTTAAACAGAATCGCCTTGCCTTCCATGACGGGAAGACCCGCGCCCGCACCGATGTCGCCCAAGCCGAGGACTGCCGTGCCGTTCGTGACGACCGCGACCAAATTTCCGCGATTGGTGTAATCGTAAATTTTATCGAAATCATCTTTAATCTCAAGACAGGGAGCCGCGACGCCCGGTGTATATGCAAGCGTCAAATCTTTGTTTGTCTTGAGCGGAACTTTGCTCTTGACTTCGAGTTTGCCGCGATGAGTTTTATGCAGAGCAAGTGCTTCCTTGTCGACGTTTGCCAATTCAAATTCATCCTTTCAAATCTTGCTTTTATATCGCCGCATATTATATTCGCCGCGCCGAATAATTTCAAGCCCGCCCTGCCCCTGAATACAATATTTTTTGCCGCACGAAAAATTTTTGACTTATGACTTGCAAAGGCAAATGTTTTCTGCTACAGTTAGGCAACGGGAGGAACGAGAATTCTTTCGCAGGAAAATTAATCTTGTTCTAATAATCCTCTAATCATCTTAAAATATAATTCCCGTTAATCCCAATTAAAAACATAACGCCACAGTGCCGAAGAGATGTCCCCGCATCTTGGTCGGCGGCAAATAACTTGCGATGTCCACCAAACGTCGCACAGGGAAGGTGAGATATGAATAAATGAAATCTTGTTTAACATAAAACCAAGACGGAGGCGCGAGCTTCCGCCTTTTTTGTTATAGGAGGTCGGAAAATGTTTGAACGAAAATTTACAAGGCAAATAAACGTCGGGAAAATTAAAATCGGCGGAAATGCTCCGATTAGTATTCAGTCCATGACGAATACAAAAACTCATGACGCGGCGGCCACAGTCGAACAAATTCAAAAACTTGCGGCGGAAGGTTGTGACATTGTAAGACTTGCCGTGCCCGATATGATTGCCGCGAAAACTTTGGGAAAGATAATTTCTGCGGTCGACGTGGCGATTGTCGCCGATATTCATTTTGATTATAAACTTGCGCTCGAATCAATTTCGCAGGGCGTTTCGGCGTTGAGATTAAATCCCGGCAATATCGGCGGTGCGGCTCATGTTCGCGAGGTCGTAAAATCTGCGCGGGCTGAAAAAATTCCGATTCGTATCGGAGTAAACGCCGGCTCGCTGAGCAGAAAACTTTTGCAAAAATACGGCGGAGCCACGCCCGAAGCTTTGGTAGAATCTGCGCTTGAACACGTCGCGATTTTGGAGGCGGAAGATTTTTTCGACATAAAAATTTCTCTCAAAGCTCACGACGTGCCGTTGACGCTCGCCGCTTATCGATTGATGAGCGCGAAAAAAAATTATCCGTTGCATCTTGGAATAACCGAGGCGGGAACAATTAATACGGGCGTAGTAAAATCGGCGGTCGGTATCGGCGCGTTACTTGCCGAAGGTATCGGAGATACGATTCGCGTTTCGTTGACGGGTGATCCTGTCGTTGAAGTCAAAGTCGCCAAAGAGATTTTAAAATCGTTGGGACTTCGTGACGGCGGAGTTACTCTGATTGCTTGTCCGACTTGCGGGCGTACAAAAATTGATTTGCCCAAAATCGCCGCGCAGGTCGAAGAAAAAATTTCTTCCATACAAAAAAATTTGACGGTCGCGGTTATGGGCTGCGTCGTCAACGGTCCGGGGGAGGCTCGTACTGCTGATGTCGGCATTGCCGGTGCTGACGGCGAGGGAATTATTTTCCGCAAGGGCGTTATCGTCCGCAAAGTGCCCGAATCCGAACTGGTCGCCGAACTTTTCAAGGAGATTGATGAAATTTTGACCGCCGAATAAAAAATGCCCCAACATCGTGTCTAATCATACTTTCTTTGCATGCCCAAAGACCCGCTTTAAAAGCGGGGGAACAGCGGTCGCGATTCAACGTTGAAATATTTTTAGCGTAGTAGCCGCGCTCGTACGCAACGCTGCGCATTGCTAGTTGCAGATTCATTGCACTCGTATGTAAAAGACTTGGCATAAAAATTATTTTTCAATCAAAATGCGCGGGAAAAGTTGTTCGGGCTTGCCGACTTCGTGATTTGATTCAATCAGCCCGAAAATTTCCGCGTCGTCGAGTTTGACTTCTTGAGAAATTTTTAATTGCTCGCGAATTTTCTGCGCTGTCGACGGCATAAACGGCGAAATTAATATGCTCACGATTCTCAACGACTCGGCAAGATTGTAAAGGACGTTCGAGAGTGCTTGACGTTGAGTTTCGTCCTTTGCCAGTTTCCAAGGCATTGTCTCATCAATATATTTATTCGAGCGGCTGATAAATTTCCAAACCAATTTAATCGCGTCGGAGAGCTGAACATTTTCCATAAGCTGCCGATATTCTTTTGCGGTGTCGACAGCCTCTTGACGGAAAGATTTATCGAGTTCGGTGCCTTCGGTCGTCGGCAAGAGAATTTTCTTTTGGAACTTGCCAATCATGTTCAGCGTCCTGTGCAAAAGATTTCCAAGGTCGTTAGCCAAATCCGCGTTAATTCGATTAATCAAAGCGTCGCGCGTAAAATTCCCGTCCAGCCCCAAAGTTATTTCGCGCAGGAGAAAATATCTGATTGCATCTGCGCCGAATTCCTCAACCAAAAGCACCGGGTCGACGACGTTGCCTTTGGACTTCGACATTTTATCGCCGTCGGTGACAAGCCAGCCGTGTCCGTAAATTTGTTTCGGCAAAGGAAGATTCGCCGCCATGAGCATTGCAGGCCAAATTATCGAGTGGAACCGAACAATTTCTTTTCCGACAAGATGAATATCCGCCGGCCAAAATTTTTTCATGTCGGGATTGTGAATCAGCGGCGTGATGTAATTTATTACCGCGTCGAACCAAACGTAAATAACATGACGTTCGTCGCCCGGCACCGGAATTCCCCAATCAAACGACGTGCGCGAGATACATAAATCCTCAAGACCGCTCTTGATAAAATTAATCATCTCATTGCGCCGCGAAGTCGGCACGATAAATTCGGGGTGCTCTTCGATGTGTTGCAAAAGTTTATCGGCGTATTTCGACAGCTTGAAAAAATATGCCTCCTCGGAAACTTTTTCAACGGGACGATGACAATCGGGGCAACAACCGTTTTCGTCAAGCTGCAACTCCGTCCAATACGATTCGCAGGGCGTGCAATAAAGTCCGGTGTATTCGCCCTTGTAAATGTCGCCGTTGTCTTGAATACGTTTGAAAATTTCTTGAACAATTTTTTCATGACGCGGCTCGCTCGTGCGAATAAAATCATCATTCGAGATGTAAAATTTTTTCCAAAGCTCCTTGAAACTGTCAACAATCGGGTCAATGTACTCAAGCGGCGTCTTGCCTTCAGCTTGTGCAGTCCTTTGGATTTTTTGCCCGTGTTCGTCCGAACCCGTCAAGAAAAAAACTTCGTAGCCTGCCAGACGTTTGAAACGGGCAATGGCGTCGGCAATCGTCGTGCAATAGGCGTGACCGATGTGCAATTTCGCGCTGGGGTAGTAAATCGGCGTCGTGATGTAAAAAGTTTTCATTGAGTTGCCTCCTATTTAATCTTTGCCGAGAATTTCGGTATTATCATTCATAATGACTTCTTTAAAAGATTTGCCGTCTATCAAAAAATTTTCAAGCAAGTCTTTAAAGTTTTCATAGCGACCAATCGTTTCAAACCTTTCGGCAGCAGGATAACCTTGAGTTTCGCAGTGCATGATGTAAACATAATAAAATCTGCGCTCGCCGTCGTTTTCAGCGGGTTCAAAGCACATGCGATAATAAACGCCGCCGTGCAAAAATTCAATGCCCATGAACTTTCGACCATGAGTTTCCGTAGAGGGGCGACGACCGCTGTCGTACTCGTAAATAAATTCGTCCAAACTGTTGTACTCGTTGATTCTCATTTTTGCTCCTTGATTAGTGCGTTATAAATTTCGCGGCGGCTGACGTTAAACCTTTTTGCCGTCTCGCGCATTGCTGATTTTTTATCGAGACCTCGCGCCAAAAATTTTTCGACGACTTCAGAAATATTTTCTTCGGGAACTTCGATGACTTCCGAAATTTTTTGCCCTTCAATCAAAATCACGAATTCTCCGCGCGGCTCGGAAATTTTTTCAATCAGCTCGGAAATTTTCCCGCGCAAAAATTCTTCGTGAACTTTTGTGAGTTCCCTTGCCAAAACCGTTTGACGTTCGCCGAAAACTTCCGAAAGTTCTTCCAAAAAATTTTTCAATCTGTGCGGTGCCTCGTAAAAAATAACAGTCTCTTCGACCGTCGAAAGTTTTTGTAAAAATTCTCGGCGATTTTTTTTAGTCTTGGGCGGAAAACCTGCGAACAAAAATTTTTTCGTGTCGAGTCCCGAACAAATCAGCGCACTCAAGGCGGCGTTGGCTCCGGGTATCGGGCAAACTTTTATATCGTTGTCGATTGCAAGTTTAACCAAATCCGCGCCGGGGTCTGAAATTGCAGGCAAGCCCGCATCACTGACGACGGCAACCGATTCGCCCGCCTGAAGTCGTTCCAAAATTTTTTCGGCGACTTTTTCCTTGCAATTCTCGTCGAATCGAATCAGCGGCGTATGAATTTCAAAATGCGTCAAAAGTTTTCGAGTTCGGCGAGTATCTTCCGCCGCGATTAAATTTACTTCCCGAAGAATTCTAATCGCCCGAAAAGTCATGTCTTCCAAGTTGCCGATTGGCGTCGCACACAAATACAAAATCCCTTGCAAATTAAATCCTCCAAATATTTTTAATTTAGAAATGCGCAGCATTTCGTTCCGTCGCGGCTACTACGCTAAAATTTTTACAACGCACGGCGCGTCAGCCGGATGCAACGTCACGTTGCGGCGTCGCACATAAATAAAGCAAGCTCAATCCTCCCGAAAAATTTATCGCGGCGATTATAGCACACTTCGCGGCAATGTGATATAGTTTAGCCGAGGTGAAAGCAATGACTGTAAAGACAACATATCGCGTGAAATTTTTCGACACGGACACATTTGAAATCGTGCACCACTCGAATTATATTCGCTGGTTCGAGACGGGGCGCGTAGAGTTTTTGCGCGTGCTCGGAATAGATTTGAACGAAATGATGAGCGACGGAATTTTATTCCCGATAATAGAAATCGGCGCGAAATTTCATGCGCCCGCGAAATTTGATGACGAGTTGGAAATTGAGACGACGGCGGAGGCTTTGACCAAGGCGAAGATGAAATTTAATTACGCAATCAGAAAAGTCGGCGAGGAAAAAATTTTGACGGAAGGCACGTCGACGAACGTTTTCACGAGCAACGGGAAAATTTGTCGCTTGCCCGATAAATATTCTGTGCGGCTTGCGCGAGGTTTGGAATGAGCCGAAGATTTTTCTTAAAAATTTTAATCGCGTTGGGGCTGGGCACGTACTTTCCGAAATTGGCGGAGGCTTCGCGGCTTGACGAACTTCACACGCCGCAAGACGGTTACGAGCCGTTGACGAGCGTAAAATTTTTGCGGCAGGTCGTCACGAAAGATTCCAGGACTTCGCGATTGATAATGTGGCAGGCGGAATCGGCAGAAGATTTTTTGTTGGAGTGGAAACTTGTCGGGGAAGATTCGGCGCATTTTTCCGAAGTCACTCGACGTGATTTAATTTACTCGTGCGCGTTGGAAAATCTCAAGTCGGAAAGTTTGTACAAGTTCAGAATAGTTGCGGGCGAGCGTGCGACTTCATGGCAAGATTTGCGGACGTCGGGCGACGGAGAATTTCAAATGTTAATCTTCGCGGATTCGCAATGCGAGCACTATGAAATTTGGCAACGGACGGCTGACACGGCACAAGAAAAATTTCCCGACGCGGAATTGATTGCGGTCGTCGGAGATTTGGTCGACAACGGCGAGGCGGATTATCAGTGGAGAGCGTGGCACCTTGCAGCTACAAAACTTTTGTCGGGAAAAATTTTCGCGCCGGTCATGGGCAATCACGAATGCTACGGCGTCGACTGGTTTAACGCGTTGCCGACGGGTTATCTGAATCAATTCGTTTTGCCCGATAACGATTCAAAAAAATTCGGCGGATATTTTTATTCGTTCGATTACGGGGCGGCGCACTTTTTTATTTTGAACACGCAATTTGCCGAGCTTGACGCGCTCAATCCGGGTTTGCAGTCTGCTCAGGAATATTTTTTTCGTCGAGATGCCGCGCAGGTCAATCGCCCGTGGAAAATCGTTTTAATGCACAAAGACATTTACGACTACGCGCAGGACAAGTTCAACGACATTGCCGACAAATTTTTGGAGCTGTTCGACGAGTTGGAAATTGATTTGGTATTCACGGGACATTTGCACACGTACAGAAATCGCGGAAAAATTTTTGCTCGGAAAAAATCTGCGCGGGGCACGACGTACATTTTATGCGGAAGGTCGGGCGATCAAAAATACGTCGAGCCGAATTCGACGATTGACAACGTGACTTTTAAAAATTTGCGCGAGGAGCCTGAAAGTTTTATCGTGCTGAATATCAACGCGACGGAAATAAATTTAACAGCGCAAACAGTCGACGGAGAACTTTTGGATAAATTTACTTTGACGAAAGGAGGAACTTTAAATGAACGCTTATAAAAAACGCGGAATCCCTTTGGAATCATGTAAGTATTGCGGCACGGCATTTTCTAAAGAACTCAACATATGTCCGAATTGTCATTTCGACAGAAGAAATTTTGTTAAACGAGCTTCGTTGTTGCCGGACGAAATTTATAAAATGCTCATCAATCCGAGAAATTCTCAGAAGTCGTCAATTCGCCATTATCAAATTGAGGGCACGGGGCGCGGTCATCACGGCGCGGCTTGTGATATTTGTCCGCACTGTCACGGCTCGCCGAGTTGGTGTCCGTTGCTTGATTGAAAAGGAGAAGTTTTTATGAATTTTCAAGGATTAATCGTCTGTCGCAATTTGCTTGAGGAAAAAATTTTCAGCGACGAAGCGAACGCATATGAAATTGACGCCCGCTTGATTGAACGCGCCGAGCATTTGGGTTTGAGCGGCAATCTTTATCGAGCGTACATGATTTATCTTTTGGCGCACGAACCGAATTTAATTTCGACTTCGATTGAACTTAACGGCGGGAAAATCGGCGAGAGCCTCCGAGAAATTTTTATTCACGACGTGGAAATTTTGTTGCCGATATTGCGCGGCGAACTTTGGGGCGATTTAAAAATCCTCAACATCTACAAGCCGACAGTCGCGAACGTTGACGAATCTTTTAACGAACTTTTGCGGCGGTTGGAAAATTTATACCGCGCGAACGACATTGCCGACATTTTTATTGAACACTGGAAAAAATTCGGCTACGGCGACATTGCGACTTATCGCGCCTTCCGTTGGGACGCGGTGACTAAAAATATCGTCGGCATTAAACATTTTGAAAAAATCCGGCTTGACGATTTAATCGGTTACGCGCACCAGAAAGAACTTTTGACGGGCAACACGACCGCTTTTGTCGACGGCAAGCCCGCCAATAACGTTTTACTTGTCGGCGCACGCGGAACGGGAAAATCTTCGGGAGTCAAAGCTTTGGTCAACGAATATTACGCGCAAGGCTTGAGACTCGTTCAAATTACAAAGCCGCAATTAAAATCCTTGCCCGATTTAATGGAGACGTTGAGAAAATTTTTGAGCAAGCGATTTATAATTTTCTTGGACGATTTGTCGTTCGAGGAATCGGAGGCGGAATATAAACATTTGAAGTCGGCGATTGAAGGCGGCGTCGAATCTCGTCCGGAAAATGTTTTGATATACGCGACGAGCAATCGGCGGCATTTGATTCGCGAAACTTGGCGCGATCGTTCGGACGAACATGAGGAACTTTATCGCGACGACAGCACTAACGAAACAATTTCTTTATCGGACAGGTTCGGGCTGATAATTCACTATTACGCGCCGACGCAGGCAGAATATCTTGAAATTATTCGCAGCATGTTAAAACGTCGCGGCATTGAACTTGACGCGGAAACTTTGCGGCTTGAAGGTTTGCGCTGGGAAATGTCGCATTCGGGACGCAACGGGCGCACTGCTCAACAATTCGTCAATTATTATTTGGGTCAACGATAAATCATGGGCAAATATAACTCTGATTGGTTTTCGTTTGAAATTAAAAGCAAGCGGCATGTCATGGACTTGGCGATAAGCCCTTCTTTTGCAAAAGGCGTCGGCTTTCAAGTTCACGAGATGAAAAATAATTCGTTCCAACTTTTTTGGAATTATGAATTGCGCCCGAAAGAATATGGGGTATTGATAAAAAAAAATATCTCAAAATTAATAAAGGCAAAATTGACCCTAAGACGCCGATTGCAGATTTTTTCTTTGGAGAAGAATTCGCGGCGTTTATGAGGCAACACACATCCGAAATTTTCATCGCTGACTTAGACGCGAACGATATGAAATTAATTAATGCCGTCGTCAATGCGAATTGGCAGGACGAAGAATATATTTGCGGACTTGACGGTCATCACTACGACATAAAAATTTACGACAATACGATTCGTAAATTCGAATGTTGGTGCGTCATTCCGAGGGCATGGGCAGAATTAATTCCGCTCGTCGACCGCTTGATTGAAATTGCAAAACTTGAGCCGCGCAGTTGTTATGCTGTGCACGGTGTCAGGAACAAAGTCAAACAAAATTTTTCATTCCCAATTCCTAATTCCTGATTAAAAAAAATCCCTCCGACTTAAAGCCGAAGGGATTTTATTTTCGAGAGAGGTTTTCAAATTATTTGCCGTCAACTATATTCCAAGCTTGTTCGCGGCTGATTTGTTTGCCTTGATAGGTGTAAATGTTGGCTTCCAAGAATTTTCCATTGTATTGCATGGTGATTCCGTGCGAGGCGAAGACTGCGCCGACCTTTTCAACATATTGATGACGCAATTTGTCGTCGGTAATCATTTTGACAAGGTCGCTGTTAGGGTCAGTAAGATTGAGATTTTTAAAGCCCGCAATGCCGCGTTTTTGCGCATCGAGCATGTCGGCTGTGAATTCTACCCACGAACCGCCAGCCACGTTGTCGTGTTCCTCATCGCTCATGATTTCGTCTTTAAGAATTTCCTTTGACATTTTTATCAGCCTCCAAATTGTTTTCTATAGCTTATACGTTCCAAATCAGATTTCGTTACACACTTTAGCAAAAAAATTTAGATTGGGTTTTGGCAACGAAAAATAAGAAGATTCACCTGCATATAATCTAAGTTTAAACCCTGTACATCTGCAGCATGTTTGCATGCTTCTAAATGTGAAATCTGTTTGCCATCAAGGAAATACTCATTTTTATAGACACTTACATTATAGTCCATAGCCCATGCAGAACATTTTATGCCAACCTTAGCCCATGCTTCTTCAACTCTTAAGAAAAGTGGATCATAATCAGGATCATAATCAACATCAACTCCACAGAGCCTAAGATAATTCATATCTGTTACACATTCATCGTAATTTCCGCCCGCGACCTGTTCGAGTTCCTCGTCGTCCAACTTTTCGAGTTCCTCATTGATTTTTTTGAGGTTTTCTTCGCGTGTTGCCATTTTTATCATTCTCCTTTGAAATGTTTAGAAATTTATTCGTCTGTGCTGTCAATTCAGCTTATCCCTTGCGGATTTTTTGTTTTCTGTAGCTTATACGTTCAAAATCACGTTTCGTTACACAGTTTAGCGGAAAAATTTTGTTTTGGCAACGAAAAACCCTCCGACAGTCCGCCAGAGGGCTTTTTTTGTCGATTGCGACCGTCCGCCGCGTTTTTGTTGGTTATTTAATCCCATTTAATAGCTTTCTTAACACCAAGCTGATTTGCAGGGGTGTTTTGGTCGTTGTCGGTGTTCGGTTTGTCGATACAATCCCA
>JAFSOQ010000024.1 GCA_017446845.1 Selenomonadaceae bacterium
ATCTTTCAAGTACGAGTTCGAGACTCAAGGAGAGTACGACCTTTCTCTTTCCGCTATGTCAATTATACTTACGTATACATTAACATCAATTTGTTTTTGTCTTTTAAATTTATTATATAAGGAGAAAGGAACCGGGAACTAGGAACCGGGAACAAGTTAATTCCTAATTCCTACTTCCTAATTCCTAATTGCTAAAAGTGCTTTTCACTGAACTTTTAAAAATGGCGTGGAGAAGTCTCGGCGCAAATAAACTTCGGACTTTTTTAACGATGCTCGGCGTGATAATCGGTGTGACTTCGGTTATCGCACTGGTGAGCGTCGGCATGGGCGTCAAAAAAAATATCCTCGATAACATTTCGAGGCTCGGTTCAAATATGCTGATTGTCATGCCGGGCAGTGCAAATCGCGGCGGCATGAGAGGCGCGGCAGGTTCCGTCATAACTTTGACTTACGACGACGCCGAAGCTATCAAAAACAAAATTAAATATGTCGAATACGTTTCGCCGACCGTGCAGGGCAGTTATCAAGTCGTTTACGGTCACGAGAATTGGAATACGACCGTTACCGGCGTCATTCCCGAATACGTCGCAATTCAATCGTTGGAACTCAAGAGCGGACTTTTTTTCAGCGACCATGATGTTGACGTTCGCAATCGCGTCGCGGTTATCGGTCCGACCGTCGCCGCCAATCTTTTCGAGAGCGTCAACCCCGTCGGAAAAAAAATTCGTATTGGCAACGCGCCTTATACAATTATCGGCGTGCTTGAAAGCAAAGGTCAATCAAGCGGCGGGCAAGACCAAGATGACATTGTTTTGATTCCTTTGACGACCGCGCAGGAACGACTTGTCGGCGTGACTTACGTCCGCTCAATCAATGTGCAAGTTTCCGACGCCGATAAAATGGACGAGGTTCAAAGCAATATCGAAAAACTTTTGCGGCAACGTCACAGAATTCGCAGCGGCGCAGAAGACGATTTCAACGTCCGAAACTTGACCAGCTTAATGGAAATGATGAACTCTTCCGCGACCATGATAACTCTTTTGCTCGGAGCTATCGCGGGCATTTCGTTAATTGTCGGCGGCGTCGGCATTATGAATATCACTTTGGCGAGTGTCACCGAACGCACACGGGAAATCGGAATCAGAAAAGCTATCGGCGCGACTTATTCAAATATCATGCTCCAATTTCTAATCGAATCGACGATGATTAGCGTTATCGGCGGGATTATCGGGATTTTGATTGGAGTGGTTGCCGCGCAATTAATTTCAAAGTTCGGCGGTTTCACGACTGTTATCAGCAGCTTGAGTATCGTCGCGAGTTTCGGCTTTGCTCTGTTCGTAGGAATTTTTTTCGGAATGTTGCCTGCGCGGAAAGCTGCTCGTCTCGATCCGATTGAAGCTTTAAGATATGAATAAAAAATTTTGCCGATTAATTCTTTTTGATTTCATTTTCACCCAGCGTCGGAAACTCCATAAAATAAATTTTCGTGTCGTCGTCAAGGACATAGGCATAAGCGCGACGATAAATTTTTTCGCCCCAAATTCCTTTTTTAATCGTAGCGCGGCTCATGAAATAAACTCCGTCGTGCGGTTCTTTAGTCATTGTTTTTTTGTCTTCTTTATAGAAATAAATTTTCCCGCGCTCGCCCTTAACTTCAACCGTTATTTGAATCATCTTGTTGCCGTGTTTAAAATTCCCGCTATTGACGGGAATATTTTTTTTGTCCGAAGGGTTTCCGTCTGAATATGGCAAATAATTGGGATTTTGATGAACATACGCCGCCGCCTCGGCAATCCCGCTGTACGCCGCGTTTTGAAGTGCTTGTTCCATTTGGAAATTCAAAACTTCGCGGGCGTGATTTGCTTCCGCCTCTTGAATCCCTTTTACAATTAATGCGACGATTAATATCAAACACAAGCCGAAAATCGTCGCAAAACCCTTTTGTCTCATCTTTTTTCCTCAATAGATATTAAAAACTTTCGCAGCCCGGCATATAAACTGCCGTGCTGATTTTTATTTTGTGACTGCTAACCTCGCTTTGCATCTCCAAAGTAATGTGCAAAACTTTTTCGCCGATTTTTTCAAATTCAAATTGAGTAACTCGCGTTTCTCCGAAATAATTATCGCCCGTTATCGGATTGGCAAGAACTTCCTCGACGCGTTTGTAATTTATCTTTGAACCTTTTTTTTTAAGTCCGCCGACAAGAATATAAACTCGGTGTTCTTCCTTGTCCGCGATAACGTCTCCGACTTCCAAAGCACCGTCTGATGCTTTAATCTCGTTAATCGTGCGATAAGTAAAAGTCAGCGTGGGCGCACCGTTGACCGCTTTCACATTTTTGGCAGCGCGAGCGTCATAAATAATTCGCGATAAAACGTCGTGAACTTCTTCTTCCAAAACGTAATCGGCTAGTTGAATTTTTCCCAAGTAAAAAATTTTTAAGCCGACCGTCGCCAAACCCCAGCCCAATAAAATCAAAAGCGGCAAGGCTATCGCGAATTCAGCAAACACGAAACCGCCGCTGTGATTTTTTTTACGGAACAACTATAATCGTCCTTTCAATAGTTACAGAATCCTTGCGCTCGTTAAGAGTCCATTCGACTTTAACCGCGATATAATGAAAATTTTCTTCGGAATAATCCGTTGACGTGACTTTAAATTCGATTGGATTTTCCTCGCTGAAATTTATCGTCGTCAAGTCTTCGGGCTTGCCGAGGTAATTCAAATCTATTCTTTTTTCCGTCGCCGCCAAACTCTCCATCATTGCTAACTGTTCGTTCGCCAAATGAATCGCCGTCAATCTGATTGCCGCTTGAGGATTTCTTATTCGTGAATCGGAATTCAGCAAAATCATCGCGGCGAAAGATGTTATAAGCGTCAAGAAAACGACGTTGAGCAACATGAATCCGCGCTCGTTATTTATTTTATTCATCGGTTAGCCCGCCGCGAAATCTTCCAACGCTGTCAAAAATAATGTAAGAATTTTTTCCGAGGCGTGAATTTAATTTTAAAGTGCCGCTTTCCGCAGGAGTGACTTTGCCCATGTCGTCGAATTTGATTTGCCAATATTCCGCAAGGGCTTTTTCGGAGGCAGTCACGCCGTGCGAAAAATAATGTTCGACATGAATTTCACTCGTGGAATTATTTCTGAGAATATATCGTTTCGGATAAACAATTAAAGTTATCGGAGTTTCACTTTCGGTATAAAAGTGCGAATCAAACATATGGGTCATTCTTCCCTGCGACTGCAAAAATCTCAAGTCAGTGTAAATTTTTTTGGTCTCGTAATCAAGCGCAACTCGGTCAATCATGCGGTTTGCATTGGGAACGGCGACGGAAAAAATTACGACGATTATAAACGTTATCAAAATAATTTCGAGCGTCGCGAATCCTTTTTGCATGATTAATCACCTGTAGAAAAATTTATCGAAGGTCGTCTGCGGTTGAGGAGGTTCTTCGGAATAAACGCCGCGAGCCTCGTCGCGAACAATTTTTCCGCCCGCGATAGCGATAACTCGTCTTTGCATTTGGTCGACGATGGTTTTATCGTGCGTCGCCATGACAATCGTCGTGCCCGCCGCGTTTATCCGCTGGAAAATGTCCATAATATCCCAACTGGTTTCCGGGTCGAGATTTCCTGTCGGCTCGTCGGCAATGACAATGCGCGGGTCGTTGACAATCGCTCTGGCAATCGCAACGCGTTGTTGTTCGCCGCCGCTGAGTTGTGCGGGAAAACTTTTGAACTTATCGCGCAGACCGACAATGTCCAGAACGGTATTAACACTGCGTTGCATGATTCGGCGCGGAGCTTCGATAACCTGCATTGCAAAGGCGACGTTTTCATAAACGGTCTTATCTTCCAGCAAGCGATAATCTTGGAAAATGACGCCGAGCGACCGCCGCAAGTATGGAACTTCTTTTGATTTTAGATGAGTAACATCTTTTCCGTTGACGACGATGCTGCCCGACGTTGCAACTTCCTCGTGCATTAAAAGTTTCATCAGCGTAGATTTGCCGCTGCCCGAAGTTCCGACGATAAAAACAAATTCGCCGCGCTCAATATCGAGACTGACCTTATCGAGTGCAAGGACATTGTTTGTCTTATAAATTTTTGTCACGTCTTTTAAATGAATCATTAAGCCATCTCCTAAAGGCGATGAAAAATTTTGCTTGAAATCATGAGCAACTTTTTCGGGAAAATTTTTGTTATGAATCGGTGGAGTGTAGAAATTATATCGGGCGTGATGACGATTGCACCCGATTTGGCTGCTCGGAAAGATTTTATTGCGATTTCTTTTGCCGTGCCCGCGAACGGAAAATTTTTTATGTAAGAAGAATTTTTCGTATCCTGCGCGACGGAAATAAATTCGGTATCTTTAATCCGGTAGGGACAAATTGCCGAGACAAAAATTTTTTTCGGAGCAAGTTCGACGGCAAGCGCACGACTGTAGCTCAGCAAAAAAGATTTCGTCGCCGCGTAGACGTTCAGATAAGGTATCGGCTGAAAAGCGGAACACGAACAAATTTGCAAGATATGACTGCCCGCGCTCATGAACGGAATAATTTTTTGAGTGAGAATCACCGCCGATTTACAATTCAAGTCAATCATTTTTCGGAGGTCATCAAGTTCAATGTCACTCGCGCCGCCGATTTTCCCGAAGCCCGCCGAGTTGATAAAAAATTTTACGTCAGGTTTTTCAAGTTCGAGAGCGTCGAAAAATTTTTGGATATGTTCGTCGTTCAGCAAGTCGCAAGGAAAAATTTTTGTCCGCGTGTGAATTTCTTCGGCAAGGGAGCGCAAAAGATTTTCGCGGCGAGCAATCAGCCAAATCTCGTCTAAATTTTCCGCGTTAAGCAAAAGGCAATATTCTCGTCCCAAACCGCTTGAGGCACCCGTCACAATCGCTATTTGCAAAAATTTTCCTCCGTGATAATTGCGCCGCCCAAAACTTCGTCGCGGTCGTAAAAAACAATCGATTGCCCCGGCGTTATTGCCCGTTGCGGTTCCGAAAAAATTACGCGCAAAAAATTTTTTTCTTCAGCGACTGTGCACTCTGAAAATTTTGAGCCGTAACGAATTTTTGCAGTTAAAGTTTTCGGGAGCGGCGGTTTATAAATCCAATGCGCGTCACAAGCCGTCAAAGTCGTTGAAAAAAGTTTGTCGTTGGTGTCGACGATAACTTTTTTATTTTCAACGTCGAGGCGCGTGACGTATAAAGGTTGCGGTGCGGCAATGCCCAAACCTTTGCGCTGACCGATTGTATAATTTGCAACGCCGTGATGATTGCCCAAAACTTTTCCGCTTGAGTCAATAATTTCTCCGTCTTTCAATGCCTGCGCGGACGGTTCGCGAGTTGCGATAAAATTTTTGTAGTCGTCATTGGGCACGAAACAAATTTCTTGACTGTCGGGCTTATCGGCGACGGGCAAATTTAATTTTTCGGCAAGCGCACGAGTTTCAACTTTAGAAAATTCTCCGAGCGGCAAAATAATTTTAGCGAGCTTTTCCGCCGTCAAGTTGTACAGGACATAGGATTGGTCTTTTTTAAGGTCGACGGCTTTTTTTAATTTGAATCGCCCGTCCTCGAAAATAATTCGCGCGTAATGCCCCGTCGCAAAAAAATCTGCGCCCAAATTTTTTGCCAAGTCAAACAGCTTGCCGAATTTAATTTTTTTATTGCAGCGGACACAAGGATTGGGCGTGCGCCCGCGCAGATATTCTTCTACAAAATAATTTTCAATTTCAGCGCGGAAAATTTCTCTGAAGTCGGCGACGTGATGATTTATTCCCAAGTAATTGCAAACTTTTTGCGCGTCAGAAATGCAGTTAGGAGTTAGGAGGTAGGAGTTGGGAGTTAGGGGTTTCTCGCCATAATTCCCAATTGATAAAAGCATTGTCACTCCGAAGACTTCAAAGCCGCGTTCAAGCAAAAGTGCCGCAGTCAACGAGCTGTCAACTCCTCCGCTCATGGCAACGGCAACTTTTTTCTTCATAATCAAACCTCCAAAAATTTTGGAGATATTATAACATAAAAAACGATTTTGTCATGTGAAATTGCCAATACTGAAAACAGGTGATAAACTACGCTAAAAAAACATTGAGGAATACATCGTGCAAGATAAAACATTTTTAATCTACAGAGAAATTTTACATGACATTTCGGCCGGCGTGATTTACATTCATCACGGGAAAATTTCATACGTCAATCCCGCAACTTTGGAAATTCTTGACAAAAAAGAATCCGAATTGCTCAATAAAATTTTTGCGGAATCATTTTTCGAGCACATTGAGAATGACGACTTCAATCAAACGATTTTGGAAGTTATTTACGATTCAAATCACAAGCATGAAAAAATTGTTCAATATTTTGACGGCGAGGAGATAAAAAATCTTCATATAAGGACTTCGTTATTAAAATTTAATTCCAATCCGCTCGGAATAATAATTTTGATTGACGACGTTACGGAGCTGATGAAACTGCGCGGCATTGCTCTTGACTTGGAAAAGATTAAAGAGATAAATTGTCAGCTCAGCACGTCGCGCGATTTTTACAAGCACAATTCCGAGACAGATAATCTGACGGGGCTTTTAAACAAAATTGCTTTCGAGAAAATTTGTTCCGAATACATTGAGACGCTTGCGGAAAATAAAACGGCGGCTTTGTTCGTCATTGACCTTGACCGTTTCAAAGAGGCTAACGACACGCACGGACATCAATTCGGCGATTTAATCTTGAAAAAATTTTCCGAGCAACTTCAAAAGATTTTTGAATCGGAAAATTTGATTGGCAGGTTTGGCGGCGACGAATTCGTTATTCTGCTGAAAAATGTCCGTGACGAAAAATTTGTAACGGAAAAAGCTGCGGCGATTGTAAAAGCGGCGACCGATTTAAATTTTCCCGACAAGGAGTTTAAAATTTCTGCAAGTGTAGGAATTGCAATTTTCAGCGGCGCGGAAAAAAATTACTCTGAAATTTTTTCGACGGCCGATAAATCGCTTTATGTGGTTAAAACTCAAGGTAGGAACGGTTTCAGCATAAATGAGCAAGAAAAAAATCCCGCCGAATACAGCGGGAAATAAAATCGGATTAAATTAAAGCGGCGTCTGTTCCTGTTCCAATCGCGGTTTGGGCGTTTCGTAAACGTCGGTGTGCAAAAATTCGCTTTTGATAACGTCGTTGCCTGAGTACCACACGCGATAAATTGAAGGCGTCATATCCGAGCCTTCGCGTTCAATGGCAATATCCGCGCCGCCCAAATCAGCCTTCGTGCCCAAAACATAGACGCTGAGCGTTGAGCCGTAAGCTTCGGCGATAAGATAAACATTGTGCTGCAAATCGTTGCGGAATTTAAAATCAAGATAACCGTCGGCAACGGTGGCATCTCTGCCGGGCGAGACATAAGTCGATTGATAAAAATGCGGCGTGCGTTCGGTCGGAGTAAGTCCCGCGAGCAAAACCGCGTTGTAAAGTGTCGAGCTGACTTGACAGACTCCGCCGCCGTAATCTTCGGCAGGTCGTCCGTTGATAATCACGCCCGCAACTTTGTAGCCCGCGTCCCAAGTGCGTTCGCCGACCGTATCATTGAAAGAAAAAGTCCACGAAGGTTTAACAATTTTGTTGGAAATGGAACTGGCGGCGAGCCAAATGTTATCGCCGCGGTCGCCCGGATAATAATAAGTGCTGTAAGTTCCGAGCACCGAATCAATGTCGGCGATGTCCTCGGTCGTTATGAACGGCTGAATATCTTCGGGTTTCAAGTCGATGGCACCTGTCGGCAAGTCCAAAGTCATGAGCGGCGTTTTCAAATTCTCGGCGAGTTCTTGAGTATTTAATTTTTTACCGATGACGCCGGGAATTTTTTCGATTATATCGCCCGAAAATCTGCAAACGGCATTGATGGGGTCGCGGTCAATCTGCGCGGCGATAGCGTTAAGTTTTTCGTCGAGCAAAGCCGAATCGTATTGGGCACCGAGATGAACATTGCGCCCGTTGAGCATGCATTTCATCTGGTCATTAAAATTTCCGAACGTCGAGCCGCCGCGTCCGTAGCTTAAAGCCTCATTGGTCGCCTTGTCGACTTGCGCAGTTAAATTGATTTCTTCGGGCGTGATAACAAATTCTTCGCCCTCGTATCTGAAAGTTAAATTGTGAGTTTTCTGCGCGGCAACGTTCGTGAAAAATTTTTCCGTGCCTCTTCTGTCAAGCCCGCCGATTGGTTGACCGTCAGCGCGCACACCCAAGACAACTTTATTGCCGTTCGCAATCGAATCGGAGACAATCATCGTCCCGACGCCGACAACTGCCACCGTTGACGCAATAATCGCCGCTGCGCTCTTTGTCGAGAGAAAATTTTTTAGGTTGAACTTTTCAACTTCAGAAGTCTCCACAAAAATTTCGCCTCCATATTTTATTCAGCCTATTATACCCGAAAAAAATTTTTTATCAAATATTTTCCACGAAGTCTTTTGGAATTTTGCTCAAGATTTTTTTTCAGTATCAATCTTCGCGATAAAATCTTCGCCCAAATGATTCCGAATAAATTCTTCTACGCCGTCTCGAACCAACATTGACAAATTTAAACCCAATTCAGCCGCCGCTTTCTTGTAAACGTCGCGTTTGCCTTTTTTTACCCAGATTGCCAGCCTGTCATAATGAACATCTTTGTACTTTTTCTGATATGCTTTCAATCTTAATCGCTCCTTTCAATTAACGCGGGAAATTTTTAAATCGTTGTGCCAATGAACGTAACCGCCCGATAAACTCATATAAGGATTTGGACTTACGACGTGGAATTGAATGGCGCAAGGCACGAAGTCGCAAAGCTCCACCGAACTTAAAGTTTCATAGACGGGCGAGGAGATTACACAAGCAATATCGTACATTTCCTGCCGCAACTCAACTTTAAATTGCCAATCGATAACGTAGACTTCGCCCGCCCTTCCGTCGACGATTGCCTTTGTGTCGTTGAAGCGCGAATCGGTGTAAACCAAATCAATTCCGGTCGCGTTGCGAATATGATAGCCCATGCCGAGGAATGCGACGTAACTTTTAAAACGGACAATCATGCGCAGAATAACTTCTTGCCCGAAGATAACTTCGTTGATGAGTTCGCCGTTGAGGTCAAGCAGTTGAACATTTTCAAAAATCGCACGACCGTCGCCGCCGCGCTGATAGGTTGCGTTTTTCATAAAAATTTCTTTTCCGCGTTCCAAACTCTCGGCAGAAAAATTTTCTCTGTCGAAATTTTTTTCGCCGCGCAGATTATCGGCAAGATTATTTTGGAATTGAGCTTGTGCTCCCGTCAATTCGCCGCGAGATTCGACGAGCATGTTGCGATAAACTTCGACGACTTCTTTTGCGGAGGCGTCCATTAAAATTTTTCCGTTCTGCATGAGAAATGCCCGTTCGCAAAGATTTTTGAGCGCGAAAGTGTCGTGGCTGACGAAAATAACCGTGACGCCGCCTTTAATCATCGAACGCATTTTATCCATACACTTGCTTTGGAAAAATGCATCGCCGACACTCAAAGCCTCGTCGACAATCAAAATGTCCGGCTCGACGAAGGCATTGACCGCAAAAGCCAAACGCGCGAACATGCCCGAAGAATATGTTTTGACGGGCTGATTGATAAAGTCGCCGATGTCCGCAAAAGAAATTATGTCGTCAGTTTTTGCGTCCATGGCTTCGCGGCTGTGCCCGATTAAAAGTCCGTTCATGTAAATATTTTCGACGCCGGTCATTTCGGGATTAAAACCCGCGCCGAGTTCCAAGAGCGAGGCAATGCGCCCGTTGACTTCCAAAGTGCCGCCGCTGGGAGTGAGGACGCCCGTTATAATTTTCAGGAGCGTCGATTTGCCCGCGCCGTTCTTGCCGACCAGTCCGACGTTTTCGCCGCGTTTTATCTCGAAGGAAATATCATTGAGCGCGTAAAAATCTCGGCTGTATCTTTTGTGGAACGGGTGGAACGTTTCTTTCAATCTGTCAATATCTTTGTCGTAGATTTTATAAATTTTCGTGAGGTGCTCGGCTTTAATTGCGAAATTCATTTTAGGTTATAGGTTATAGCTTATAGGTTATAGGATTTTTTATCACCTATCACCTATCACCTATAACCTATCAGCTAATCCTCCTTACAATTTAAATTGAGAAACTTCGCCCTGCATTTCGTTGGAAAGTTCGACAAGATTTCTGCCGGCGTCGGCAACTTCCTGCATGGCGGCAGATTGTTCTTGAGTAGCCGCGCTGACTGAATGTGCATTTTCGCTCGAACGAGTTGCAATTTCTTTAACGTGTTCGACCGCCGAGAAAATTTCTTTATTGCTCGCGTCGACCGCACCAATGTCCTCAAGACTTCTGGTGACATTGGCAGTTAATTTCGCCGCTTGAGTTTCAATGTCACGGAAAGCCTCGCCGGTCACCGCAACCGATTGCGTTCCCTCCTTGACGCTCTGATTGCCTTGCTCGATTGATTCGACGGCGGAAGTTGTATCGTGCTGAATCGTGGCGATAAGTTTTGCGATATTGTCCGCCGCCTCACTCGACTGCTCGGCAAGCTTGCGAACTTCCTCGGCGACGACGGAAAAGCCGCGACCTTGCTCACCTGCGCGGGCCGCCTCGATTGCCGCGTTGAGTGCCAAAAGATTTGTTTGACCCGCGATGCCCGAAATGGTTTCGACAATTTGTCCGATTTCGTCCGAACGCCTGCCGAGTTCGCCGATAACTTTTGCCGAAGAACTGACTTGCTCCGCAATATTTTTCATGACATCAATCGCCGCGTCAACTTTTTCCTTGCCGACTGCCGCATTGTTCGCGCTGTCGATTGCAATTTGCTCCATTTCCTTGGCAGTCTCGCGCAAGTCGTTCATTCTGTCATTCATGTCTTGAATTTTTTCTTCAAGCGTCTGAATAGTTTTTTCCTGCTCGACGGTGCCGCTCGTCAAGACTTCCATATTTTGCGCGACAACGATAATTGATTCGTTGTTTTGGTGAGTGCCGTCGGTAAGTTCTTGGCTCGACGCCGCCACGCGCTGTGAACACTCCGCAATTTTAGTCAAAAGATTTTTGAGCCGAATTTTCATATCGTTGACATTCTCGGATAAAATTCCAATCTCGTCGTTCGATTTAATTTCCAAGTCGTTGATACGCAAATTGCCGCCGGAAATTTTTTTTACCGCGCCGACGACTTCATCAAGTTGCCCGACCATTTTCCCGATAAAAAAATTCGATGCAAGAATGCAAATAATCATAATCACGACGATAGCCAGCGCAATCGATAAAATTAAATTGTCAATGATGTCGTCCATCTCGTGAACGCTGACGCCGACGAAAAGCATTCCGATTGTTTTGCCCGTCACGTCTTTTATCGGCTGATAAGCCGCGTAATGGTCTTCGCCCATGACAGACGCCTTGCCGACGAAAAATTTTCCTTGAGTTATAACGTTATCAATGACTGCCTCGGAAGCTTTTGTTCCGACCTGACGATTGCCCGCAGAATCTTTGACCGTCGTGGCAACGCGAGTGTCGCCGTTAAAAATCGTGACCTTGCCGTTGCAAATGTTGCTGAGGAAATCGGCAATTTCGTTTACTCCGTCGATTTGTTGTTCGCCCTTGAATAAAATTCCGTTTTGCAAATGCCAATCGCCGTAGTATCGATTATTTACAATTTCTGACAGCGATTGAACATCGGCGGCGGCTTTCATCTGCAGAGCTTTGGCAAAACCTTCTTCGGCGCGAAAATAGCCGATAACTCCCATGAGCACGCAAGCGACAATGACAATAGCATTGACTGCGAGGATAGCTTTAGTTTTCAATCCCACTGCCGAACACCTTCTTATAAAAATTTTATGCATTTTATCACATGACTTGCGCGCTGTAAAAATTTTTTTGCGGCTCAAGTAAAGTTTAACTGCGCGGGAAAAATATTCGATAAACTTTCGAGAGAGGTGAGACTAAATGGCAAACAACGTAAATATAATGTCGATAGCACCGAATCAACCGGCAACGTCGCCTCGAACGACTTCACAAGGCACACAGCCGAGATATAGAGCGACAAACCAACGCGCAGGTAAAAAAAATTTCGGCGCGACACTCGACAAAATCAACGCGAAACTCGACGAAATCAAACAGAACATTCAAAGCTTGAAGGAAACAGATCAGTCAGCCGCGCAGATTGACCCGGACGAAAAAATTTTTGATACGGAGGCTACTGAAAAAACCCCGGCTCAAGGAAAGAGCGAAACTCCGCAGGATGCGCCTCAGCAGGACGAAAAAGTTTTATCGGCGGACAAGAAAGTTGACGAAAAAATTTCTCCCGCAGATAAAACCAAGGATACAAAGCCCTTGCCCGAAGTAGAGGAACGCCCTGCGGATATTTCTTTTGTCGCGAAGAAATTTTTCTACGGGACAAAAAAAGTTGACGCGGACAATCCGCCCGTCGTCGAAGATAAAAAAATTCCCGTCGAGGCAAAAAAAATTGACGCGGACAATCTGCCCGTCGTCGAAGATAAAAAAATCCCCGTCGAGGTAAAGAAAGTTGACGCGGATAATCCGCCCCTCGTCGAAGATAAAAAAATTCCCGTCGTGGTAAA
>JAFSOQ010000025.1 GCA_017446845.1 Selenomonadaceae bacterium
CCTTTTTTTTTCTCTCTCTCTTTCTCTTTTTCCTTCTCCCTTGTTAAAGGCATGGTTTCTCTATATTCTATTAAATTTTTAAACCTCCTGCTTGACAAAAAAAATAACCAAGCCAAATCGAAAAAAATCGCGACGAAAAAATCGTTCACGAAACAGACGAGCCCGAAATCCGAATATGTCGTCGTCTTACCTGATCCGAAAATGGTAGCCGCAATTGCGAGATCTTCGGGACTCGCCGTCAAAGCACGAAATGCCGAAGTCACGACAAAAGTCGCGAACATGATCATTAAAAATTTTCGGAGCGTGTGCACACTGAGAGAGAACGGATCTTCATCCGAACGAACGAGAAAATTTCGCCACAGAACGTGCGGCAACCAAGCCGCAAGAAAAACCCAAAAACCGCGCACGAAATAAAAAAGGCGGTCATTTTCACCGTTGGTCGCGAAAAGATTCAGCACGTCCGGCATGACAAGCAATTCGCCTGCATATACGCCGAAAGCCGCCGGCAGTCCCCACATAAGTCCGACAACTGGCGGAATAAAAGCGGTGACGCCGACGACTTTTTCAGGAATATCCAAGACGCGTTCCGCAAATGTAGCGACAAACCAGTACGAGAACGCAGCCAAAAAAAATCGATACAAGATCGGTTTCATTTGTGATCATCCTCATTAAAATTTTTTTCCATGTCGATGCAAAAAGCATTGCAAGCTTCCGCACCGTAAGTTTCTTTGAGTTTTTCGCGAAGAGGATGTACGCGCTCTTTGAAAAGTGCCAATTCCTCAGGAGTAAGATCTACGATTTGCAAACCGTCCGCGACAAATTGAGCGCGGATTTTTTTTTCTTCGGTTTCCAAGTAATCGCGACTCCACTCACATGCCTCTCGCATTTTTTCGCGCAACAACAACTGCGTTTTCGGTGCCAACTGGTCAAACGTTTTTCGGTTAATGACGAAGAGATAATTTTCGTACAGGTAATTCCAAACTGTCATATACTTTTGAATTTCGTTGAGGTGACCGGAGTGCATCAAGAAAAATCCGTTTTCTTGTCCCTCAATGACGCCTTGACGAATCGCGATGTTTAATTCGCTCCAACCAAGCGTGACGGGTTTGGCACCGAGAGCCGAAAAAAAGCGACGATAAACTTCGCCGCCCAAAACGCGAATTTTCATGTCGCGAAGGTCGTCGGGAGTTCGCACGGGATTTCGGTTGTTAGATAGTTGACGCATGGCGTTATGAGTAGAGCCGAGATAAACCAAGCCGTATTCCGCCAAAACTTTTTCGTAAAATTTGCCGCCGGTTGAATCGATGACTTGCCGCGCCTCCCGATAATTTGCGAACGACCAAGGAATCGTCGCGACTTCCAAACACGGATCCAAAAGCGACATTGTTCCGGAAACGTAGGCTCCCAAGTCAACGGTCCCCTCCGTGAGTGACCGAACGGCCTCATTAGTATTGCCGCCCGTCAATTCGTCGTTTGGATAGAATTCTATTTGGACATTATCGCCCGAAGCCTCTGACACCAATTTTGAAAATCTGCGCGCCGTGAGAGTTTCGATACCTAAATCTGTACCGTTGGCGGTCATGACCAGTCGCACTTTCTCATATTCTGTAACGTTTTCGTGAGGAGCGTCGCGTTGATGGTTGCACGCGCTTGAGAGAAAAATCATCGTCGTCAGTAAGACGGTTAGCAAACAAGGTCGCATTGCCAAGATCAACACCTTTCTTAAACTCGATTCTTTTATAACGGGAAGATTATAACATGGAAGAAATTGCCTAGACAGCGTTCGCGCTGAAATTTTGGCACCCTTCGTGTTTGATCTTCCGAAATCTGCGCGGCTGAATGAGATAATTTTTTGGGATGTTTGGTGCGGATTTCGGCGGTGATTTTATCGCGATATATTGTTTTTTTAAAAAAATCGCGGCGCCTTTTTTTTTGTTTTTTTGTAGAGCGGCGTGCGCTTTGTCTCTCGGTTGGGATCGCTAGTTTTGGTCGTTTCGACTTTCGGTTCGTTCGTTGCTACGCTTGCTGATTTGACTTTCTTCTTTCTCTTTTCTTCGTCTTCGCATTTCTGAGCGGCGGTGCTGATGGAGCCTTAGGCGACATCAGCAAGCGTAGCCGTAGGCGAAGCGCACGCCGCTCTACGATGACTGCTAGGTATGCATCATCTACGCATTGCCATGTTTTTGATACCCCCTACCTTAAATCGCGTTGTGACGCCATTTAAGACGGTTAGTTTTGGATAGCCGAGGGCACTATTACCAGTGCACGAGGGCACTATTACCAGTGCACGAGGGCACTATTACCAGTGCACGAGGGCACTATTACCAGTGCAAAAAGCCGCCAATTTCACTGCCCCAAAATCAAAAAAGGGCGTGTCCGCCCTAGCTTTTCTGCCCTCGTATGTTCGGATAATTTTGTGTTCGCGTGCGAGATTGCATTGCGCAAAATGTGATTATTGGGAGTGGCGATTTTTACCTTTGGATCGCGGAATTCGCCGTGCCAATTTCGCCCCACTCTGCGCACGGCTCGAACAAATCGTGAGCGGAGTGGTAATTAAAGAGACAGTCGTAGTTCGTGCCTTGACGATTTTTCAGGCACTTCAATTGAATTAACCGCGGTTGCCGGCGTTTTGCCTCTTCAATTTTTCGCCGCGATTCGGAAATGGAGTCGCCGCTTTTGATTTGGTTCATGATGTCGAGTTGCAACGCCCAAACGACATCAGCGGTATATTCGATGTTGCCAGACTCCTTGAAGCTCTCGAACGAAACCGACTGTGCGTAGTTCATTCGGTTGAACGCGGAAATGACGATAAAAGTCGTGTTCGTGTCGCGCTGAAATTTTTTGAGCTTGCGAACGGTCTCGTCGATGCCGATTTTTGTCGATTCGCGACTCGTCGGAATGATTTGCAAATAATCGATACAAACGACTGGAGCTTTCGACTTGTCGGTACAAAACGGTTTGAGAAGTCGGAGCAGATCGTCAACGGTTTCGTCTTGCAATTCCATAACACTCAATTTACGTTGCGAATCGGCGAAATCGACAACAAGTCGTTCAAGTGCAGTGGAGATTCCGCCCTTTCGAATCTGCGCGGCAGTGAGGGCAGTATCATCATTGCGTTTGAACAATTCGCGTGCAAGCGACTTGGCAAAAAGTTCCAATTGACTCATCTCATACGAACAGTAAATGCAAGTTTCACCTTTGGTCGCGAGTTGTTCGAGCATTTGCCAACAAAAAGTTGTTTTGCCTGCAGCGGGAGTCGCGCCAATTACGTACAGTCCCGGCAAAAAGAATTGGTGCTCGTCGATATTGTAAAAACCCGTTGAGCGATTTGCGTACGCTTTCGTTTCCGCGACATTCGTTTTGAATTTCTCCGCGAAGAAATGTGCGAACGAAATTCTTTGCACCGGAATTGTTGAACGTTGAATTGCATCCAAAGCAATTTGATGTTCGGCAATAATTTCGTCGGGCGACATTGTTTCTTTTCGTGCGCTGTCGGAAAGATTTTCGGCAGCTTGAATCAAGCGTCGAAAATTTGATTTTTTTTGGATGGTGTCGGTATTACCGACGGCATAGGCAGTTGTGTAACTCAATTCGGCAATCGAACGCAGATATGCAAAATCAATTTTTCCCGCGTCGTCGGTTTTGCGCAGTTCCTCAAAGACGGAAAAAATGTTCGGCGGAATTTTTTGCGCGTACAATTGCAAAATGACACGGAAGATAATTTTGTGTTCGGGACGATAAAAATCGTTTTCCGAAATGATTGCAGCGACCGTGGGAATGATTTCGCCATTTCGTACGAGCAATGCGGCAAGCAATGCTTTTTCCGTGTCGATGTCGTTTGGCAAATTTTTTTGATCCATGACAATGCACCTCGTTAAGCTTCTCGTGCAAAAGAAAAAGACGACACTCATGCTGGTGAATGTCGTCAAGATTTCGTTACACCAAAAAGCCCTTGCAAGGGTCCTTGCCTTGAATTATAATCGCTAAAAATTTTTTTATGAGCAATTTCGTCCTACGACGGTAATTTTTAAGCGACCAAGTCTTAATCGTTTCAGTGAAATTTTATTCATCGAAATACGGACTCTCTGGAGAATGTGGACTCATTCACCAGCAGGCTCTGCAGCGTTTGGCGACACTGCAGAGCTTTCGCGTTTTATGAAGGACATTTTTGTTTGTCCTTCATGCCGCGATAATTCGCCGCTCACGTTTTAAATCCTGTCATTGCACAAACTTTGTCAATGAAATCTTTTTAAGACGACACGTGACACACTTTGCAAAAATAAAAACGCTAAAATGCACACGTGCGAAATTAAATGCTCGTTTTTAATTTTCATGTCGACACGAGTGCACACTTTGCAAAATGTTGTCGCGTTGACGTAGCAATAAAGCTTTGATATATTTCTGCATGTTTGAGCTTGATGTCTTTTAAGCTTGAACGCGTGTAAAATTTTCCGAGTGGAAAGAGAGATTTGTTATGGCAAAGATTATCAAACAAACGAACGCCACAATTCTCTTTGAGGAAATCAATCCCGAAAAGCTGGACTTGCTGACTTTGGTCGGCGACACCAAAGGTTTGGACAGTTTGTCGGACGAAAAAATCAAAGAGATCTTGGAGACCCTGTGCGTCAAGAGTTTCGACGAGTTCATCGAAAAGTTTGATCCCGTCGTGTACTCGTTTTTCAACGCGAATAACCAAAAGGTCATGTACACGTTGAAAAAGCCGGAATCAATTCCCGACGACATGCTGACGGAAATTCATCTGAACCTGCAAAACGATTTCCTCAAAATGTTGTTGACGCTTATCGACGCGAAACGTTCACAAGGCTTGCTCAACGTCGACTTCAAGTTTGAAAACCTCACGGATTTGATTTCACCGCATAAAATCATCGAGGACATCAAACAAAACCGCAAGGAACTTCGCTACACCTATTCCAAATACGTCGAACTTGAAGACGAAGACCCGAAAAAATTGGATCTCGGCGACAAACTCAACGTCATGATGGAAGAGGCGAGCACCAATTACAATAACGTTATGGCGATGCTTCCGCTTGCGATTGAGGACATCAAAACGCGACTCCTTTTGACTTCGGGCGGCGGCGGTGCGGACGCGACTCCGCTTGCTTTGGGCGTGCTCACCATGGGCGAAGAAGGCGAACTCAAAGTTATCGAAGCTCCCAAAGCCGAATCTTCCACCGCGCTTGTCACTCTCGACGACAAAATCAACGAAGGGCTTATCGAAACAATCGGCGAAGATTACGAGGCACTCAACGAAGAAAATCACAACGATTATGTCAAAGCCTTGGTTGTTCGCACGTTTTGTCCGTTGCCGTCGACAATGGTCAGCGAAATTGACGTCTCCAAAGAAATTGAAAACTACAACACGTATTTGCAGTTCTACAAAACCGCAAAAGACGACTTCATCAAGACCGTCAAACCGCTGATTGAAAAAATCGTCGGCGTGCGTCTTTTCTTCGAGCAACATCCGGCTAAACTTCGCGGCATGAAACCGAGCTTGCTCATTACGAACATTAAAAGCGAAATGATCACCAAAGCTCCGAATCTTCCGCGCTTGGTCACTTATCTCAACACGGTCAACGGCAAAAACGATTTCGACAACACAATCTGGTATGCAATTTTCCCGAACGTCGCTTTCGACGCGAAAGTTCAAACGAAATTGACGCGCCAAAGATTTAAAGGCAACGTCGAAAAAGAAGACACCGAAGTCAACACTATCGAGACGCTCACGCAAATTCTTAACGTGTTGAAAGATTTCCGCGTCCAATGCTTCTTCAGCTTTTCGTCAAACGAGAAAAACACTTTCAACGCAATGGCGACCGAAGGCATTGACCGTTACATCGACAAAACAATTCCGCTCACGAGCAAAGCCTTCAGCGAATTTGCAATTCCGTGTTTCCCGAACTTCACAATCATCCCGAAAGACAAATCCGGTGTTGTGCTTGATTCGAAGATGACACTCAACGAAAACAATCTCGTCGAGCTGTCCAAAGCGAAACAAGACATCATGAAACTTTGGATTGACGGGATTTATGTCGGAGCCGCTTACGTCGCCGCGGGTATCGTCGCAGCTTACCAAGACCCCGAATATCTCAAGATGATTTTCCGCCGCAATGTCGACACCGAATTACCCGGCGTGCGTTTCGACATCGAGGAAGGCGACAATTCGCTCATGGTTTACACCACTTTGGCGAAAGAAATTACGGGTTTCACCAATCCGATCAAAACCGAAATCAATAAGAAATGCTTCGGCTTCGTCTTCTCCTCCGAAAATGCAGTTTTCAACGGCTTGCCAATCACAAACATCATGGTTTACAAATCTCGCAATCTGCTTTACGACGAAAATCACGGTGTTTATGATTCGATTTACAAAACGCAAGTCACGACGTACATTCAACGAATTCTGCAGAATTTCTCGAACGACTTCAAGCAAGACAAAATCGGGCGTTTCTTCAGCAGCAATCCGAATTCGCAGTTGAGCAAGTGGCTTGAAAAGCGCGAAAACATCAATGCAATCGTCGGCATAGGCGACAATCTCAGTTGCACGATTGACGAGGAAAACAACATTTGCACGCTCAACATTGCGTTCAACGGCAACATCAAAAATCTTGAGATTGAAACGACGCGCACAACGTCATCAACTCACGTTTAAAAAGTTTGAGGTGTGAACTATGGGATTTCGTGTCAAAATTTCGGGTGGCAAAGACGTGGAATTTGACGAAGGCATCATCACAAGTGTTGAATTCGTTTCGGACACTCCCGACACGTCAAATGCGCGCTCAACAGATCTCGGCGTGATTATGAGCATCAAAGGGCGCATCAATTTTTCGCTCGGCGCGGAACAAGATGATTCCACCGTCGAATTGGCAAATTGGTCGCTCATGCCTTCCGACCAGTCGGACTGTTACCGCAATGTTCAAGTTCAGGTCGTAAGCGGCGGGCAAATTGTTCGCCAATACACCTATCCGAATGCTTTCGTCATGGGTTACACGGAAGATTTGAACGACGAAGAAGGCGTCGGCTCGTTTGAACTGCTCTTGAAGCAGAAGAAAGATCTGACCGCCAAAGTCGAGTTGAAAGGCAATTTTGAAGAATAAAGGCGGGTGAGTTAAATGGCTTTGAATTTCAGTACCGACAACCCAAAAATTGAACTCGAAGAAGAAAGCACCAGGCAGATCATTTTCAAAGTCGAAATTCCTCCGGACAGCCGGGCGCGAACAAAAGATGTCGGCGTCACAATGACGGTCAAAGGCAAAATCTTGCCCGACACCGCCAATGCCGGCAACGCCGCCGACAGCACTGCCAAACTTATGGAATGGTCGATTGTTCCGGCCGAAAAGAAAGAAGCTTATCGCAGCGTCACCATCAAAGTAAAAAGCGGCGGCATCGTTACGCGACAATACGAACTTCCAAATGCGTTCATCGTCGATTACTTTGAAACTTTTGCAAACTCCGAAGGCGTCGGCGAATTCACGTTGATAATCAAGCAGATGAAAAACAAATTGGCGGACGTAAAAGTCACCGGCGGATTCTCTGAATAAACATTTGGCGAAAGGACGATTGATGTTGCTCGTTAATCGTCCTTTCTTGTTTTTACACGGAGAAATTTATGACTTACTACGAAATTCTCGGCGTCGACAGAAACGCGACCGAAGACGAAATCAAAAAAGCTTATCGCAAACTTGCGCGTAAGTGGCATCCCGATTTAAATCGCGACAATCCCGAATTCGCCGAAAAAAAAATGACAGAGATCAATGTCGCTTATACGACTCTCTCGAACGAAGTTTCCCGAATCGATTACAACAAAAAACTCGACGCTGAAACTGCGCATTCTTCGCGAACAAAACAATCGACAACGGGCAAAACTCAAACTTCAACAAGACCGTCGGCGAAAACTGCAACGAATAAATCGTCGCACATCGACTTCGGAAATGTTCAAAGCAGTTTTGAATCTTTTTTCGGTTTCGATCCGAAAACAAAGACGGTTACCAACGAAGACAAGTTAAACACCTTCACCAAAAACAAGCGAAAAAAAAATCCGCTCGACACCACGGATTTTTTTGAGAAGTTCATGGGCATTAAGTGACGGATTGGACGGAAAATTGTCATGGCAAAATACAACGTTTACACAGCTTTAATCGGAATATTGAGCGTGTTTTTTATGCTCTCGATTTGGCTGAGCAAATTTTCGTTCGCGGTTAAAGCTTTTTTTTTTGTGTCGGTGCGGTGATCTTCGGACATTCCGCCTTGACGCTGTACCGCGCTTTGAAAATCCGAACGCAAGCCAATGAAGTCGTCGAAGCGGCGTCACACGCCATAAGTCAAGTTGCTCTGCTCAACAGAGACGGTGAAATTGTGCGCTCTTGGGAATTGTACGGACAAACCTGCGCAATTATCGGCAAAGACGTGCGCGAAAATCACGTTTACATTGATTTGGGCTGGACTGCTTACGCTGCAATGGTTGATGTCGAACACGCCGTTTTAAATTACGCCGGCGGAAATTGGTACATTGAAGATTTGGACAGCGAAAACGGCGTTTCCGTTAAGAAAACCGCGACGAACGAAGTTTTCAAATTGAGTGCCTCGCAACCTTGCAAACTCGATTTGGGCGACATCATTTTTATCGGCTTGTGCCGACTGCAATTGAATTAAACCACAGAAGAAGGAATTTTGATGAACGGTCTTATCCGCTGTCAAAACGGACATCTTTTCAGTTCGCGACGTTACGGAACGATTTGCCCGTATTGCAATCTCGAAACATCCGTGCAAGAAAAACAAGCGGCTCCGAAAACTGACGACGACGCAGTTACCGAACTTTTGATGCACGAGATTCGTCCCGTCTGCGGCTGGATTGTTTGCATTGAAGGTCCGCGCAAAGGCAAAGATTACAAAATCCACGAAGGCAAAAATTTCGTCGGGCGTGCGGACGACATGGATATTCAAGTTCTCGGCGACAACAAAATTTCCAGACGAAATCACGCCGTTTTAGTTTACGACGCAAAACGTCATGAAACTGTTTTGTTGCCGGGCGATTCAAACGGAATTGTTTATTTAAATGACGCGGCGTTGTACACACCAATGGTTTTAAGCGTTTATGATGTCATCGAAATGGGCGAAAGCAAATTTTTGTTCATCCCGTTTTGCGGTGATCATTTTCGTTGGGAAAATTTACCGGACGGTGACGACAAAACGCATATGCAATTCGGAAAGGAAATAACATGATTGCAGACATTGCACTTCCCGTTGTAATTTTTTTGTGCATTGTCGTCTTGCACTTTTTGCGTCAACGCGAAATTAAAAATCAAGGCGTTGCGTTGTTAAATCCAAATTACAAACTCGGAGCTGCAACATCTTTCGGAACTCGTGCCGCACAACAAGATTATTTCGGCGTGAAAGAAATGTACGGTTCGTTGTTGATTGTTTTGGCTGACGGTGTCGGACAATGCGGTGACCTTGCCGCAAAATTTACGGTCGACACATTCAGAAATTTGTTCGTCAACAAAGCGATCATCGACAAACCTCAATACTTTTTTCAACGCGCCGCAAATGCTTCGAACAAACAAATTTTAAACACGCTCGAAGAACGTCAAGGCGAAAGTTCCGTTGCCGCCGTCATGATAAACGATTCGCAAATGACTTACATGCTTGTCGGAAATTGTCGTGTCGCGGTTTTCAGGAACGGCGACTTAATTCCCGTTTCCGAAGGTCAAACAATCGACGTGCTTGCTCGTCACCGTTATGAAGAAGGGCGCATTTCCAAACAGGAAACCTTGTCGCTTTTGAACAAACAACGGCGTTACAACACAATCGGGCAAGATTCTTTCGAGGAGATTGAACTTTTCAGCAAGCCGCTCAAACTCAAATCGAACGATTTAATTGTCGTTATGAGCGAAGGCGTTTTCAATACTTTGCGCTGGAAAGAACTCGAAGAAATTTTGGACGAAGGCAAGCCGCCGCAAATTTTGGCGGAGACGATAATCAATCACGTCGACAAATCAAAAATGGTCGACAAAGCCAACGCAACTGTCTTGATTTGTCGACAAGCGTGAGGCTCAACAATGAGAAAGTCCAACAGCATTTTTAAAACGGCCTTTGTGTCGGAGGCGGGTGCAGAACTCGCCAACAATGATTATTTCGCGTTCGTCGAATTTGACGATTTTGCCTGCTACGTTTTGGCTTCGGGAATAACGGATTTTGAGTCGTCGAAAGCCGCTCAAGAAGTCGTCGAACATTTGATTTTGAGCTTCGAGGAAAAATCTTCCCTGGCGAAAACTACGCTCTTGCAGTACATGAAGGAAACAAACGAACGGCTGTTGAGAGGCAGCCACGCCCGACGATTGAAAGCTTCCGTCATCATGTTGGTGACGGATTACGAAAAATTTCGTTATGTCGCCGCCGGCAACGTTCGTTTGCGCATGTACAGGCAAGGGCGATTTTTGTTGAAGTCGTCAGACATGTCGCTTGCAAATGATTTGGTTGAAAAAGGCGATTTAACTCCGCTTGACCGTCACGAAGAGCGACACAACCTTTATGCTTACCTCGGCAAGAAAGATTTTTTCCGACCGTTCGTTTCCAAAGTTTTAAAGCTTGAAGACTCGGACATTATTTTGTTGTATTCGCAAGGTTTGTGGGAAAACGTCGACGGTCAAGAAATTGACGAAATTATTGAAGGCGCGACGGATGATCCGCAAGTTTCGGTTGACGCGCTTGAAGATGTTTTGCTCTCCCGGCAACCGAAAAATTTAAAGAGTTACACGGCGGCCGCAATTTTCATCAATAAAATTTACCGCGACCCCGAACGCGAAAAAAAACGTTTGATGTACATAAAAATTGCGCTCGTAATTGTCGCCGTATTAATCATCATCGGAATTATCGCGTACATTGTTCATTCAATTCGCCAACACAAAATTGATCAACTTGAAAGCGACAAAGTTGCAATGAACAAATACATTCATGCGGAAAATTACAAACGTGCGCAAGAAAGTTGTGCGGCTGCATTGCTTTTGGCAAAAGACTTGCGAATCAAAAACGAAGAAACCGACCTTAGTCAAAATTTGATTTTGCTCGACAATCTCGTTCAAGCAAATGAATTTCTTGCCGCAGGAAATTACTATTCGGCGTACGACGGTTATTTGAACGCGGTAAAAAATTCCGTCGGCATTAGTAAATCCGTTCGCGATTTCATTCAACGACGTTTGAACATCCTCGAAAGCCGAATGAACCTGAACGAATTCATGCGTTTGGGCGACAGCGCGTTTAATGCCGGAAATTTCGACGAAGCGGAAAGCATGTATTTGAAAGCTGCCGACCGAGCAAGTGAACTTCACGACTCCGAAGGTCGCGAAAAGGCTTATGCCGCCGTCGAAAAGGTTTACGATAAACGCGCCAAAATTCGCAAAGACACCGCCGAACAAATGAACGAAAAGAAACAAGTTGCCATAAGCGACGCCATGAAAAAAGGCGATGACTTGTTGGCGGCCGGCGATTTGGAAGGAGCACGCAAAGCTTACCTCGACGCACGAAATCTTTCCGACGATCCCGCGATGCGCACTCAAACCAGCGAAGCTTTGGGTAAAGTCTCAGAAGCTCAAGACAAAAAAGCCGAAGAAGAACGAATCTCCGCCGAAACGAAAAAACAACAGCAGGACGAAGCCGAAAAAGTTGAAAAGAGCGGTGATACTGCTTTTGACGACGGAGATTATTTGTCCGCGAAAATGTATTACATGCGTGCAATCGAAATTTATCGCGAAGTTTTGTTCGACGACCAACGAGCGAATCTTGTACAAAACAAATTCAACATCGCGTCGCAAAAATTCGCGGAGATTGAAAAGCAAAAAACGGACGCCATTGAAATGGAACAAAAAGCACGTCAATTTTACGCCGACAAAAATTATGCCGAAGCAAAAGCTTGCACAGAGATGGCAAAAAAAATGTACGCCGATTTAAGTTTGAAAACAAAAGTCGACGAGATGGATATTTTGTTGCAAGAAATTGCAACGGATCAAATTATCAACGCATCCGTAAAGTAGGTTGTGTCATGGAACAAAAAAAATATTACGAGCATGATTTAAAACGCATGACGGTTTATCAACTCCAAGAAATTGCGCGACACGAAAAAATTATTCCCGCAGTTGTAAATCGCCTCGACAAAGAATTGTTGATCAAAGTGATTTTGCAATATCGCGGTGCGGAACGTGCTTTGTTGATAAACGAATATCACGAAGACAATTACAAACGCCTCGAAGAAATTTTTCCGCAGATAACTTTTCAGCCGAAACGCGGTCGTTTTGAATTAAACGCAAATATTACGGTTTGGCGCGGACTCGCAACGGATTATTTCGACAACCTCACGCTCAATTACAATTCGGATTTAAGCGGAACAAATGCTTTCATTACCGACAGCGAAAAAAAGTTGTGTTGCGTTTTTAACGTTGAGGAAAAAGGCAACGACAAAAAACATCTTTACTTGCGCAGAAACCGACTTTTTCCGTGTCGCGAATCGCAAATTAAAAATTACTTTCTGATTTTGTTGGAGCGCAGTTACTCGGAACAATTCTTCAACTTTTACAATGGCACGCTCGAATTCGTTCAAGAAAACATTCCGGCTTATCGGTTGCAACTTTTGGATTTTCATGTTGAAGAGCCGGAATTTTTGAGGATTCCGGTTGCTATTGATTTCGGTTCGTCAAGCACAACGGCAGGCGTTTTGGATTTCAAATCTCGAAGCGGTGTCGCTCAACCGCTCGGCGAAAAAATTCGTCACGCAATTTTCTACGACAACGACGGTAACGAAGCGCAATTAATTCCGTCAATTATCGGCGTGCGTTCACTCGAAGATTACAAAAATCCAAAATACGCTTTCGGTTACGATGCTTTAAATCTTGTCGCGTACATGGAAGAGAACTTCAAAATTTTTTACGACATCAAACGCTGGATTGCTGATTACGAAAAAGAAGAAGAACTCACCGACAATTACGGTCGCAGAGTTTTTATCAAGCGTAAAGAAATGTTGCGCGAGTTTTTGATTTACGTCATTCACTCTTTGGAAGATTACATCAAAGGCATTGTTCGTTCCGTGCATTTTTCCGCGCCGGTCAAACAGAAACGAAAATTTCGGCGGCTCTTCCAAGAAATTTTGCCCGAATACGTCGTTGAGAAAAAAGAGATGATCGACGAAAGCGTTGCCGTGCTTTACAACACAATCAGCGATTTAATCGAGACAAAAAAAATTCGCAACAAACAACCGTATCAAGCTTTAGTCATCGATTGCGGCGGAGGAACAACGGACGTTTCATCTTGCACATTTCAAGTCGACAATCGTCGAGTTTCTTACGACATTGACATCGAAACCGGTTACGAAAACGGCAGCACTGATTTTGGCGGCAACAATTTGACTTACAGAATTTTGCAGATGCTCAAATTGAAAATCGTCGAGACACTTTGCGAACAATATCGAAACGAAGACGGTCGTGTTCGCGCACGTCATGATTTCTTCGGCGAAAAGATCGCTTTGAACGAACAAACTTTTTTTCGCGCCGCAGCAATACCGTCAATAAAAACTTTGCTGAACGATTTTCACACCGACGTTTTCAGTTACATTGACGAACACGGTTCCGAAACGCTTTATCAAAAATTCGAGGACGCTTATCGCCAAGCCGAAGAAATTGTTCCGACGAAATTCAAAACATGGGAAAACAAAACTCGTGCGGAATATTTCCGCGTCCGCAACAACTATTATTTCTTGTTTGCTCTGGCGGAAAAAATTAAACACGCGTTTTTTAAAAGTGCCGACGTGATGCGCATTTTGTTGGCAGTCGAGGGAAACAACTATCGTCACGGCAGAAATTGGGAAATTTACCGACCGATTGACGAGGCAACAGAAAATCTCGTCACATTGCCGCTGGACAAGTGGCGTTTGACTTTGAAAGTCGGCGACGAACTCACCTTGATAAAAAATTTGCCCGACATCGCGTTTAACATCTTTGAAATATCGCTGATTATCAACCCCGACATCTTCGATATGATCAGCCGTCTGCTTAATCCGCTTTACGAAAGCGGCGAAATCGAAAATTACGACTTGATAAAACTCAGCGGACAATCTTGCAAAGTGACGCTGTTCCGCACGGCTCTGAAAGAATTCGTTCCCGGCAAAGTCATCAAAACAAAACCCGAAGATGAACGTTCACGCGAAAAAAACGAATGGAAAATGGCTTGTCTTGACGGCGCATTGAAATATCTTCGCGACAAAAAATTCGGTTACGCGGACATCGAAATTAAAAATCGACGACCTCATCTGCCGTACGTCCTGACGGGCTTCACGCACACAGGCGAAGAAGTCACCTTGATTGACGACTCAAAGTCTACCGAACGCGGCGTCCTTTCGCGAACGATTGAAGATTTGACGTTGACCGTACACCTCAAAGACAACCAACGAAATTTGCGGCAAGAATTGATTTACGAATGTGTCCTTGAAGAATTCGAGCCGAAGAAGCAAGAAGAAATCGAAGAGATTTACGGCGAAAATATTCCGCAGGACGAGACCGACACCATCATCAATCGCGAAGTAAAATTTTTTATTTGGGCGGAAGCGCAAGATTGGGGTTTCGTAATTGTTCCGGTTTACAGGTTCGAGGAGACTCTGCACATCGGCAAAGAAAAATTTTTCGACTTCGAGAACGAACTCTGGCTGAAAAATTTTTTCGACGGTTTGAGGTAGAAAAATTTCGTTTTCGGTGACGCATTTTATCGGTATTTCTTCCCCAAAAATTCAACCAAATACGCCCGAAAATGAACGAAATATCAAGATTTGGGCTTTGTTGCTAAAGCAACTGATTTTGGACGCGTTTAAATTTTTGAGCAAAAAAAATGCTGTGAAACTAATCACACACCGCATAATGACGCCTTTTGTTGTTGTGAGTAAATTATAAAGGTACCGTCTTAAATGGCATTGAAAAAGTCAAACTCGACATTTTGTTGCCAAAACAACCGATTTTGGACGCGTTTAAATTTTTGAGCAAAAAAAATGCTGTGAAACTAATCACACACCGCATAATGACGCCTTTTGTTGTTGTGAGTAAATTATAAAGGTACCGTCTTAAAAATGGCGTTGGAAAAAGTCAAACTCGACATTTTAAATGTACCTCAGATTTCAGTTTTGTTGACGGAGTGAAGTGATGAGAAAAAAATTTTTTGCATTGATTTTGGCTCTGATGACGATGTTCAATTTTCTGTTTGCCGACCTTGCCTGTGCCGCAACCGACGAAGAAAAGGCAGCCAAGAAAGAACGCAAGCTCGAAAAGAAACGAGAGAAAGAATTGCTCAAAGCTCACCGGAAGACAAATATTCTGCAGGTTGAGCAGTGGGCTGAGGCTGGTGACTTGCAAGCGAAGATTATCATGTACTATGCTTGTTTGACCGGACAACACGTAAAACACGACAAAAAAGCCGCCGAGCTTTGGAAAGCGTCGGTCGGCACGAAGAACGAAGCTTTTTTAGAGAACTTCATTCCAATTGAGTATCACAAGAAGAAAAAAGTTCCCCTGCAACAATTTTATGGCTTTGCAGCGTGTTATTCTCAAGTCGGAAAAAATGTTCCCGTCAATTACGATGATGCCGTTCGTTGGGCGCAACTCGGCGCGTCCGAAAACGATCCGTTGTCTTTGGCAGTACTCGGCACGGCTTATTACACCGGTCGAGGTCTGCGACAGGATTACGCCAAAGCCGTGGAATTTTTCAAACGGGCGGGCGACGAACCGATTGCTTTATCTGGTTTAATTGATGCTTACGCTCACGGCAACGGCGTCGACAAAGACTTGGAAAAAAGTCGGTTCTACGCGGATTATTTAAAGTTAATTCGTCAACCGAAAATTGACGAGCAGACCGCCAAAAACATGCGCAAGCTTAAAAAACAACTGGAGGAGAAAAATTAATGGGCTTGTTCGACAGCGATTTTAATATTGACAACTACATTCGCGCCAGAATTCCTCAACTCGACAATCTGGAAAATCGCGACTTGTTCAAAAGAATCGTCGGCAAGTTGACCGTCGACCTGTACAATCACGTAAAAGACGAATATGACGCCCTTGAACGTCGAGTTTTCGACGAAGCTCCGAAAGCGGATCAGGTGCCCGACTTGATTACCTGCGTCGTTTCCGCCGACAAATATGACTTGACTGACGACAAGATGTTCCCGATGTTCGCCGAGGATTTAGAAGAAACTAAGATAATTACTCGCGACATGATTGACACCGTCAAAAATGGAAAACCGTTCTTTTTATATACCTGCATGTTTCGAGACGACTACCTGACGCTCAAGCCATTAGAGAGCAACTCACGGCGTTTTAAGGGCATTCTCGAACACGAGTATGGGACGACTTCCGCAGAGTTCATCGTCAAGCCAAACGAACGTTATCGCAAAAAAGCTTGGGAACTTTACGAGATCGCCGGATTGAACTATTTGCCGTGGCGCAGTCTCAACATTGCGTATCTGTTCAAGCTGTTCGACGTTTACGTTGTTGCTATTGACGAGTGGGACGATGAAAACGAAGTTCACGAAGTCACGACGGATTTTGAAGAGCTTGCCGACAAAGTTTTTTACAAGCCGTTGCCTCTGTGGAACATTCGCGAAGTCACGATAAAAGGCAATTCGTATCCTCAACCTGTCGTCGACAGAAAATTTTTCGAGCACTACCTGTACAAAAATCAATTTCAAGACGGACGCGAATATCTTTTGCGAAGTGCTGCCGATACATTGGTCAGAAACATTCGGCGACAAAGCGGCGACTTTTACATCATGTGCGACAGCGATTTGCCCGTCGATTGGCAGTTCTGCGAATTTGCGACCGACCCTAATCCCGCCGATTACGAAAATCCTCTCGTTGACAACAAACGCAACGAAAATTTTTCGCGCAACATGATCGAGTATTTCGGGCAACGAATAAAAACGCGCACGGAAATGATTAGATTTTTTAACGCGTTCACTGCTTCCGAAACTGTGCAATTCGTTGACGCAAAAATTCTTGACAAGTGCAAAGACGCCGAAACTTACTTAACGGAAGAATTTATCGATTACGAATATCGCACGGGCGATCGCGCTCAAACGTTGGAATTCTCTTTCCGCGCCAAAGACAAAAACTTTTTCCTCAACCGCGACGTAATGAGTTTCCTCGTGACGGAAGCGCAACATTTGTTCCCCGAATATCGTTGCGTCGGAAAGTTGGTGTGACATGAATTGCATTTGGGACATCGTGCTCCGTGCCGCCGAAGACAACATCGAGTCGGGCAAGTTGTTTTTCAAACCTGCCGAAACTTTTTGCCCGTATTGCGAGCAGTCGTTCAAAACCATCAATCAACGGCATGTCGAAGATATGGAAGTTGAAATCAATCCGCTTGCTCGTTTCTCTGCGATTTTTGAATACATGTTGCATCCCGACTGCCTCAATTTGATTTTCGCCAATCAGCAACAGTTCACATCGTATTTTTTTGACTTGATAACGCACATTTTGGCAGACGTCGATTTAACGCACGGAATGACGAGGCGCGAATTTTACGTGCGGCAAATTCGTCGCGAAATGTTGAGCGGTGTTTTCGGCGACATTGCAAAAGACGGCATGAATCAACTTAAACGCGACAAACAACTTGCCGTCGCCGACGAACTTTTACGCGTCATGGAAGTCGGTTCAAGCGTGCGTTCGTTTTGCCACATCATGAAACAAATTTTCGTCGACTGCATTATTTACCAAGGTCGTCTTCACCCGCAAAGAATTTACGTGTACATCGGTCAAAAACAAAACGAGCAACGTCAAAAGCAATGGCAAATGATTTGCGAAACTTTTTTGAGTTTCGACGCGCAAGTTCGTATTTTTTGGGATAAACATTTTGGAATCATTGACGTGAACGAAACCATGAGAATCGATAATATCGCGATTTTTTAGGAGTGGTGACCTTGAACGAACAAAAATATCCGCAATTCGAGCACTTGCACATCTTACGGGCGGAAGCTCTCGCAAGTTTGAGCGAACGAGCTTTTGACGTTTTCCCTCTGTACCTTCGCGATTACGGCAACGGAGTTGTCAGCGGTTGCGATTTCACAACGACAAAAACTTTGGTCACGTTGCGACCGGGTCTAATTCTTCATGACGAATTTTTGTACTTTCTTCGCGAACCAATGAGCATCGAATATGCGCCGACTGAAGAATACGTGTTGATGAAATTGATCTTCGAGCCGCCAACCGTCACGGAAAATTTCCTTCAACGAGGCGTGCGAATCACTTTGTCCGCAGATATGAATTTGTCACACGACGAAATGGAAGTGTGTCGCTTCAAATTAAAACGCGGCGCGATTTTACGAACAAAGTACACCGACTTCGTCGACATGACGACAGAATTCGATACGGTCAATTTCATAAACGAACCGCACGCAGCTCCGGGCGGTTCAACGCTGTCACCGGTCGTTTTAAAAATGTTTGCATCGGAGGCAAAAAATTACGCGCTGAACTCGGAAGATTTTTCTTTCTGTCTCGCCGCACTGTCGGGAAAAATTTTGAACGCAGACCAAATCGCTTTTTACGTCGAACGCAAACTCAAAATCGAATTGCCTTCCATCGACAATCAAACGCTTTACGAAAACTTGTGTCGGGTTTTGCAGGAAATAAAAAACGGCGGTCGACGCGAACTTTTGACATCGCGACGCCGTCGCAGAGAAATTATGGTTGAATGAAAATTTTTTCGAGCACAATCCCGACCGGTTGTCGACGCAAAAGACATTCGGCAGCCTCCAAAGACAAAAGCCAAATGTCCTCATCGGGCAATCTGAAATGTACCACTCGCCTGCCACGAAGTGCAGGCATTTTTTTTGACATAAAACTTAATTCGTTTTGAACAACCGCTCTATGAGTAAATTTTCCATCGCCGAGGTGCAAATCCGAAGAACTGTAATATATATTTTGGTTTTCGAGATTTGCACCTCGTTTTTGTGACACAAAACTTAATCCGTCTTGGACAACTTGTCTATGCGTAAATTTTTCTTCAACGGGCTGTAAATCCGGCGAGACGCTATCCTCTGTCCGATCTCCGAGAACGACTGGCATTTTTTGTGACATAAAACTTAATTCGTTTTGAACAACCGCTCTATGAGTAAATTTTCCATCGCCGAGGTGCAAATCCGAAGAACTGTAATATATATTTTGGTTTTCGAGATTTGCACCTCGTTTTTGTGACACAA
>JAFSOQ010000026.1 GCA_017446845.1 Selenomonadaceae bacterium
CCCATGCCCATGCCGCGAAGTCTGACGGGGAACAACTCTGAGAGCAAAAGCCACGTGACAGGAGACAAGAAACCTTGCTGGAAGAAAAGGAACGTGACAGTTAAGCAGAGGACGACGTAAGGCAGAGCCGACGAACCGACAAAAACATTCGACGCGATACCGATTGCGCAAAGGCAAGCCATGGTTCCGATTTGCCCCGTCATAATCAGCGGGCGGCGACCGTGACGACCCATCATCCAAATTCCAAAGAACGTGGCACTGACGGAGATAACGCCGTTGGCAATGTTACCAATCAACGCGGCTTGCGTGGAGAAACCTGCCTCCGTCAAAATCTGCGTGCCGTAATACATAATCGAGTTGACACCGGAAATTTGCTGACAGATTGCGACGCCCATTGCGATGAAAACAATTCTGCGAACCCACGGAACTGCCAAATCCGAATAAGTTGCTTGCTGAACGCTGCTTTCAAGTGCGATAGTTTCTTTAATTTCGTCAAGCTCTTTTTGAGCGCGTTTTTCTTCACGAATCTTTTTGAGAACTTCGAGAGCCTCACCGATTCTGCCTTGGACGATTAACCAACGCGGAGATTCGGGAACACTCAACATACCGAGCCACAAGACAACTGCAGGAGTCGAGGCGATTGCCAACATGTAACGCCAAATGCCGCCCGTCGAACCGAAGGCAACACCCATAGCCGCATTGACGACAAACGCGAGGAGCTGACCTGTAACAATCATCAGCTCGTTTTGAGTAACCATGCGCCCGCGTCGTTCGGCAGGAGCCATTTCAGCCAAAAATGCAGGAACCGTAACCGACGCGCCGCCGACTGCAAGACCTAAGACAAAGCGGCAGAAAATCAAAACTTCAGCGTTCGGAGAAAGTGCGCAACCGTTTGCCGCGAAGAAAAAGATAAATGCCAAATACAGAATCATTTTGCGGCGACCTGCAGTATCTGCAATGCGTCCGCCCATGAACGAACCGATTGCCGCACCCGCCAACAGACCGCTCGCGACCAAACCTTCCATTGCCGGAGATAAGTTCAGCTGGTCGGGCATTGCCATGAAGGCAAGCGCACCGTTGATAACGCCGGTGTCGTAACCGAAGAGCAAACCGCCGAACGTCGAAACAATCATTACTCGACGCAAGTAGGTTTCATGAGAAATTCCTTGAGCCATTTGTTGTAACCCCCTCACATTTCAATGAGTTTTATATTTGTACCCTAACCCAACAAATGACTCTATATGTTAATTAGGAATTAGGAGTTAGGAATTAGGAATTATTTTTTTCATTCCTAATTCCTCATTCCTAATTTTTATCAGTACTTGCGAGCTGCCTCAAGATTCGGAGCCATAATTTCTTTGTAGACTTTTTGAATCTTTTCGGACTTGGAAACTTGCGCGACACCTACACGCCACCAATCGCCGTAGCCGTGCACCATAGTTTTCGGCAAAACTTTAACGTCAATCAGCGTGGAAACTTTTTGTTTCTTGGAGTCTTCGATAGCCGCCTTGAGTTCTTCGGCAGTGTGAACCGTGTACGCGACGCAACCATAGGAACGGGCGTTCATTGCAAAATCAATCGGAACAAAACCGCCGTCGAGACCTGTCGGAGTGCGGAAACGGAATTCGGTACCGTAACTTTCTTGCCCGTGTCCGATTTCCAAATTGTTAATGCAGCCGTTGGTCATGTTGTCGAAAAGAATGACGTTAATCTTGACGCCTTCGGCAATGGATTGCGGCAATTCGGAATGGAGCATCATATAAGCGGCATCGCCGACCATTGCATAAACTTCGCGGTCAGGCTCGGCGAGTTTGACGCCCAAAGCCGCGTTGACTTCGTAGCCCATGCAGCTGAATCCGTATTCGACATGATAGCCGCCGACAGATTTTGCACGCCATACGCGTTGAACGTCGCCGGGAATTGAACCGCTCGCAGCAACCATGATTGCGTTTTCGTCGATAGTTTCATTAACGACGCCGAGCGCACGACATTGCGGCAAGCTGGAACCTGTAAGCTTAATAAATTCTTCGCTGACTTTTGCGAAATCCAAACCGTCGACGACTTCGGGAACGAAATCTTTGCCCGTGTATTCGACGTGATAAACGCGGTCAACTTCTTTGTCGTATTTTTCTTTGGAGGCTTTGACTTCGGCTTTGTATTCGTCGGAAACTTTAAAGCCGCTGACTTCGAGAGCATCGCTCAATGCGTCGATACCCGCCTGCGCGTCCGCGACGATTTGCAAGCCGTCGAGTTTGTAAGCGTGGAATTTGGAAACGTTGATATTGATGAATTGAACTTCGGGATTATGGAAAATCCACTTGGAAGAGGTTGTAAAGTCGGTGTAACGAGTTCCGACGCCGATAACGACATCAGCGACCGCCGCAATGTCATTGGCACCGCAACCGCCTGTTTCGCCGACGCCGCCCAAATTCAACGGGTGATTCCAAAGAATCGTTCCTTTGCCCGCTTGAGTTTCGCCGAACGGGATATTGAATTTCTCGGCGAATTTGCGGAAGGATTCTTCAGCCTCGGAATATTTTACGCCGCCGCCAAAAATAAGGAGCGGTTTTTTCTTGGTCTTGAGAAGTTCGACAGCCTCTTTAATCGCGCGAGCAGCAGGAGCTTGGCGGTCAATGTGGTGAACTCTCTTTTGGAAGAAGTATTCGGGATAGTCGTAAGCTTCGCCTTCAACGTCTTGCGGAAGTGCAATACAAACCGCGCCCGTATCTGCAGGGTCGGCAAGAACGCGCATGGCGTTAATGCAAGCGGTCATCAAAATTTCGGGGCGGGTAACTCTGTCCCAATATTTGCAGACGGCTTTGAAGGCGTCGTTGGCAGTGATAGCCAAATTGGTCGGTTGTTCCATTTGCTGGAGGACGGGGTCGGGTTGACGGTCGGCATAAGTATCGCCGGGCAGGAACAATACCGGAATGCAGTTCGCGGTTGCAGTGGCGGCGGCAGTAACCATATTCATTGCGCCCGGACCGACACTAGACGTGCAAGCATACATTTGCTTACGACGTTTTTGCTTGGCGAAACCCATAGCCGCATGAGCCATACCCTGTTCGTTGCGTCCCATGCGCATGATTAAATCTCCCGCGTCTTCTTCGAGAGCTTGACCCATGCCGACAACATTGCCGTGACCGAAAATGCCGAAGATACCTTCAAACATTTTGTTTTCTTTGCCGTCAAATTCGATGTACTGATTGTTGAGGAACTTCACGAGAGCTTGAGCCACCGTGAGTCGAATTGTTTTAGACATTTTTACTCTCCTTATAGTAGGAAAATTTTTATCTGTTATATTTTTATCTTTTCGGCTCCCAAATTTTGGCATTGAGGTCGAGTAACCAAACGTGTTCGGGCAAGTCGGTACGAGTTTTCTTCCAAGGACCGCCCTGCTCGTCGGGCAGATGACGAATCATCCAAGAATACCACATTGCATAGCCCGGAGCCGTAACTTGCGGGTGCATAAGTCCGCCCGAAATTTCAGACCAGCTGTTGTGCGTGATTTTAAATGCGTTGTCGCCGATAAACGCCGCGCCGAATCCTTGCGGCTTATCAAATTTGTAAGTATAAACTTCGGGCTGCGGGTGATTGTGCGGAATATATCCCGACCAACGTCCGGGGCTGTTTATGACTTCGCCGTTGACTTGATTGGAGAACGGTGCGTTGCTGTAGTCAAAAATCGTGCGGACGGTGCGTTCTGCGGTTGCGTTCCAAAGTCCTTGTCCGAAAATATCGCATTGAACATCTTCGGGACGATAGAACACGGGAGCAAAATCGCGGTCGTTCATAGTTTTTTGAATCAAAAGTTCGGAATCGACTTTAGCTTTAATCCAAACTTTTTTGGCGCGCGGAACTTGCAAGCAGAAGGGATTTTCGTCAACGAGTGATTCGCGGTGCATAATTTCCTTTTTGTCGTCCCAGCTGATTTCAACTTCGCCCGTCAAAATTACAATCGCGCTTTCCTGGTACGGGTCTTCGAGTTCGATAATTTCGTTGGCGTCCATGACTTGATAGCCGATGTCCATGAGCATATCACTTTCGCGGGTGGTCATGGCGTTATAGCCGTGTTTAAGTTCAGTTCCGAGTCTTCCAAATTTCATTGAAAGCCCTCCCTTTTATCAATTAGGAATGAGGAATGTGGAATTAGGAATTTTTTTCTAGTACCTGGTTCCCGGTTCCCGGTTCCTAAATTTTATCTTTCCAATTAATTTCTGTGATAACTTCTTCAGCGGCGTGTTCCTTGATAAAAGCGTTAATCTGTTCAATGGTTTGCATAGCCTCCGAACAGCTGTGACTTGCAACGACCATAGCCGCATGAGCAGTCGCGTGGCGCAAAGCTTCGGGAACTTCCAAGCCTTCAAGCAAACCGTGAACAAAAGCTGAGGCATAAGCGTCGCCGCCGCCGAATGATTTCAAAAGTTTGACGTGATAAGAATCGACTTTGTAAGCGTGACGGTCGGCAGTGTAAGCAACCGAGCCGCGTTTGCCGTGTTTGATTACGACGATTTTATTTCCGAACGACAAATATTTTTCTGCGATTTCGTGGTCGGGCGGATTTTCTGCGTCTTCGGGCAAAAGTTCTGCGAAGTTGACTTCATCGCGCGAGCCGATAATAACATCACTCAAGCGAGCCATTAACGAATAATAAATCGCGATTTCTTCTTTGGAACGCCAAGTGTAAGGACGATAATCAATGTCGAAAATAATTTTGGTGCCGTGCATTCTGGCATATTGAGCAGCCGTCAAACAAGCCTCGCGACTGGGAGCCGCCGCCAATGCCAAGCCCGACACGATTAACGCTTTGGATGCCGCGATATAATTTTCGCTGACATCTTCGGGCGCGATTTGCAAATCGGCAACTTTGTCGCGGTACATGAGGATTGAACTTTCGGTTTCGCTTTTAATCTCGGTAAAGGTCAAGCCCATGCGTTCGCCGTGTTGAGCGCGAGTCATTTGCGTGGTATCAATGCCGCGGTCTTTGAAGAAATTAATAATAAAATCGCCGAATTGGTCGTTGGAGACGCAGCCGATAAATCCGACTTTTTTGCCGAGTTGATTCAAGCCGACGGCGATATTGCCGGGCGAACCGCCCAAGTACATTGAAAAAGTTTTTACTTTGTCCAGAGTGCGATGAATTTCGTTCGGGTTAAAGTCCAAAGTTGCGCGCCCGATTATAACGACATCGCGTTCTCTCTTTTGGTCAAATTCGATGAGAGCCATGAAAAAATCTCCCTTCGGTCGATTTTTAGGGAAGTAGGAAATAAGCGAAGTAGTAAAGTAGTTTTTTTACTACTTCTCTACTTCCCTACTGACCTACTTCCCTACTTCTCTTATCAAACAATCATGTATTTGCGAACGAGTTCGACGAGACCCGCATAGCTGCCGAGGAATTGATTAATCGTGCGGAGGAATGCGCCGTAGTGTTGGAATTCTTCGGGCTTCATGCCGTCGGGTTCGTAAGCGCGGCGGAATTCGTCAATCGTCATGAGTTCATCAAGCCATTGCTGCGGAACGGGGTCATCCATGTGGTTTTTGATTTCGACTTTGGTGCCGTTGTATTTTTTCTGGAAGTCGCTGGTAATGGTGAGGACAACATCGCCGCCGATGAATTGTTCAAAGTGATGGAGGTTACGATAAGCCGCGAACAAAAGTTTCGTGCGGTAGCCGCGTTCTTTGTAAATCTTGTAAGCGTTCTTGAAGACAGCGACGCCTGCCCATTCCAAAGCTTCGGGGTGAACGATATAATCTTTGCCTTTGAGATAAGCTTTAAGATAATCGTCGGTTCTGCCGCCCATAATCGTGCAGACGGGGTGCATCCAAGAAGTATCTTTGCCTTCTGCCTCGCGACGTTTCAAACCGCGTTCGACAGCCTCGGCAACCGCCAAAGCTTGAGGAACGGTAAAGGAAACAGTTGCGTTAATGGAGACGCCCTGATAAGTCATTTCCTCAAAAGCCTCGATACCGGCTTTGCTTGCGGGAGCTTTGATTTGGATATTGGGCGCGAGACTTGCGAGCTGAACTGCGTGTTCAACGAGCTTTTCGGGATTCTGATAGAATTTTGCATTAGCCTGGAAAGAAATTTTGCCGCGCTGACCGTGATTCTGTTCGTGCATGGGTTCAAGCAATTTTGCGGCCTTCAAGCCGAGAGCCTCGATAGTTTTCCAAGCAACGTCGTCTTCCGTGAAAGTCGGATTGTCGGCGATGATTTTCTTAATGGTGTCTTCCCAATCGGGGAGTTCCTTTTTGAGGACGTTGAAGACGATAGCGGGATTGGTGGTTGCGCCGCTTGCCGCGCACTGTTCGAGAGCGTAGGTCAATTCTTTGCAGGAGCAGGAATCGTTCCAAACTTCCATTTGCGGATAAGCCTTGATTGCCTCTTGTAAAGTTGTCATTATGTTTATCTGCTACTTAAAACATAGACAAAAGTCTATGCTAAGATGATTCGGACAGACCTCGCGGTTCTGTCTTACTGTTTCGTCGTGTCCGTCGTCGCCAAAGCTACCAACGTTTGTGTAACACTCCACAGTCGTGAATTCCCGGCTAGCCACCGGTACATATCAACAGCGTCTTTCAGGTGACGGTCTGTTGATTCATCTTAATAGCTTTCTCCTTTCGTAATATTTGATGAGTACAAAGCCCTCCGGCTTAATTTTTAAGGACCTTGCCCAACGACAACCAACAGGATTCTACTCCATAGTTATCAGGACTGTTTCAACCTGCACTGGCACGCATTCCTGTCGTTCCGGCTGCTTTAAAGTTAGCACAAACTGGCTCAATGGCTTTTATAATTTTATGAGCCTTCAGCATTACGCTGCACATTTGTCTACCTGATTAGACATTTTTACACATTTTAATCTACCGTTGCCAACTCCTTTCGGGATTAAAAAATTTTCAAGCTAAAATTTTTGAAACTAGCAATGCGCAGCGTTGCGTACGAACGCGGGAACAACGTTTAAATTATTAATACGTTGCGGCGCGACCGTTGGATCAAACGTCACGTTTGAAAATTTTCATGTGACGTTTAACATTTTCGCAGGTGCCACGGACAATGGCGTCGCTGAAGTCGAAGAATTTTGCGTTCGGATTAGCCGCGCAGACTTCGCGAATTTTTTTAGCCGAATTGTCGTAACTTGCCGTCGCGATATTTATTTTCTTAATGCCGTTGGCAATGCAATTTCTGAAATCGTCTTCGGTCAAACCTGTGCCGCCGTGCAGGACAAGCGGAGTTTTAACGGCGTCGAAAATTTCTTTAAGCCTCTCGATTCGGAGTTTAGGTTGAACGGTGTAATTTCCGTGAGCGGTGCCGATTGCAACAGCCAACGCGTCAACACCCGTTTCCTCTGCGAATTTTTTAGCCTCGTCGACACTCGTAACCAAAACATCAACGGCTTTGTAATCGCCTTCCGCGCCGCCGACACGTCCGATTTCAGCTTCGACCGCCGCGCCTTGTGCATGAGCCAATTCGACGACTTCGCGAGTACGACGGATATTTTCTTCCAGCGGATATTTTGAGCCGTCGAACATGACGGAAGTAAATCCGAGCGACAGAGCAAGTTTAATCGTCTCAAGTGTGCCGCCGTGGTCGAGATGGACTGCTGCGGGCATTTTGCATTTTTTTGCAGCGGCAAGCATAATCGGTCCGAGCAAATCAAGCGGCGAATATTTCAGCCGACCTTCAGCGATTTGTAAAATCAGCGGCGTGTTGAGTTCTTCGGCGGCTTGAATCGCGCCCCACGCCATTTCCATGTTGGAGACGTTGAACGCGCCGACCGCGAACGAATTATCATCACGTGCCGCAAAAAGTTCAGTCATTTTTACGAGCGGCATTAAATTTCACCTCTCTCGAATTCGTTGACAAATCGGACAAGATTTTTTCTAATCGGAATATGTTGCGGACAAACACTTTCGCAACGCCCGCATTTAATGCAACTTGACGCGGGATTTTTATCGCGAGCACGAGCCAGCCAACCTTCCCGACGACTTGCAAAAGTTTTGTTTTCAAACAGCGTCAAATGATTCAGCATTGCGAAGAATCCGCTTATCGGAAGTTTTTGCGGACAGACGGTCGCGCAATAGTCGCAAGCCGTGCAGGGTATCAGCGGGATTTTTGTAAGTTCGTTGCGAGCGTCTTCGATAACTTTTTCCTGCGCGGGCGTGAGTTTTGTAAAATCTTTCATCGTGGAAATATTATCGCGCATTTGCTCCAAAGAGTTCATGCCCGACAAAACGACTGCCACTCCGTCCAAATTTGCCGCGAATCTCAAAGCCCATGACGCCGACGAAGAATTTGGCTCCGCCGATTTCAAAATCTTTTCGACTTGCGCAGGAGGTGCGGCGAGCATTCCGCCTTTGACAGGTTCCATGACGACAACTTTTTTTCCGTGACGTTGTGCAATTTCGTAACATTCACGAGATTTTATCGCGGGTGCGTCCCAATCTGCCCAATTAATTTGCAACTGAACGAAATCAACTTCAGGGTGCGCCGTCAAAATTTTTTCTAATTCTTCGGGTGTCGAGTGGAAGGAGAATCCGAGATTTTTAATCAAGCCCGCAGATTTTTTCTCCTGCACAAATTCCCAAACGTTGAAGTCGTCAAAATACTTCGTGCGGTAGTCGCCCAGATTGTGCAACAGATAAAAATCGAAGTAACCTGCGCCCGTCCGTTGTAAAGAGTCGTCGAATTGCTTCAAAGCTTCGTCTTGAGTTTTAGACCTCCACGCGGCTAATTTGGTTGCGAGTTGAAATTTTTCGCGGGGATAACGTTCAACTAATGCTTGACGAATTGCCTCCTCCGAGCCGGGATAAGCCCAAGCCGTATCAAAGTAGGTAAAGCCCGCCGCCAAAAATTCATCAACCAACTTTTTGACAAGCTCAATGTCAATCGAGTCGTCAGCGAGCTTGGGAAGTCTCATCAAGCCGAAGCCGAATTTCTTAATGCCTTCAAACATAAAAACGCACTCCCATCAAAAGAGCTTTTTGTAAATCTCAATGATTTGTTCTTTGGTGGGAATGCGCATTGTATTTTGCGGGCTGCCGCTTTCGAGAGCGTCGGAAGCCATTTTGTCGAGGTAAGAGAAGAATTCTTCTTGAGTGTGATTGCCCTTCTTGAGCAGTTCGATAACGGGAGGAATGCCGACTTCTTTGCAGAAACGTTCGACTTCTTTAACCATGGCAACAGCGGCGTCGTGGTCGGGAGTATTTTCGTCGGCAACGCCCATAATTCTGCCGATGTGTGCAAAGCGTGCGGTGTTCTCTTCGATAGCGAATTCAAGGCAAGCGGGGAGCAGGACAGCATTGGAAACGCCGTGAGCAATGTGGAACAGTGCGCCAATCGGGCGGCTCATGCCGTGAACGATAGTGACCGACGCATTGTTGAACGCGATACCTGCCTCAAGCGCGGCAATCGACATTGCAAGGCGTGCCTGTTCGTTTTTGCCGTCTTTGTAGCAAACGGGCAAATTTTTATGAATTTTTTGGATAGCGGAAATTGCAAAGGTATCTGTGAGCGGCTGAGCTTTGCGGGAGGTATAAGCCTCAATCGCGTGGCAAAGTGCATCGATACCCGTCGCGGCAGTGACACCCGGAGGCGCAGTCATTGTAAAGGTCGGGTCAACTACTGCCAATGCAGGAATAATCGACGGACCGCCCAGGAGCATTTTAACGTTATTTTCCGTGTCGGAAATGATTGTGTTCTTGGTAACTTCGGAGCCGGTACCTGCAGTCGTCGGAATGGCAACCAGATACGGAACGGGCATATCGATAACTTCATGCATGTAGGAATTAATTTTACGGTCGCCCGCAGTCGTCATGAATCCGATTGCTTTTGCAGTGTCCATGGGACTGCCGCCGCCAAGCGCGATGATGAAGTCGCAATTTTCTTCCTTGTAAACTTTCAAGCCCGCCTCAACGATTTTGTCGGTCGGCTCGGTGTTCGCGCCGTCGAAGATGACGTAGGGGATATTAACTTTTTTGAGCGCGTCTTCGACCTTGGCAGCATTGCCGAACTTGACCATAAATTGGTCGGTGACGATAAGAGCCTTGGAACCTTTGCCCGCAATGTGTTCGCCCAATTCGGAAATGACATTGACGCCGGAAATAATTTTCGCCGGTACCATAAAAGTATAGCCCATAAGTACACTCTCCTTTAAATATAATTTGTGATTAAATCTTGGTTATGTTATGGTAGGATTTTAAATGTTATCAACTGCAATGTCAATATCAAACAGAATAAAATTTTCAGAACCGACAGAAAAAACTTGTCACGCAGAAAGATTTAGTCTACAATCAAAGAAAATTATCAGAATTTTTATAGTAAGGGGAGTTTGTCGTGAAAATAGAACGAATTCATCAGATACATAAACTGCTTAAGGAAAAGAAAAGAATATCTCTCGACGAGTTGTGCGCAATCTTCGGCGTGTCAAAAAATACAATTCGCCGCGATATATCCGAACTGGAAGAGGACGGCATAATCAGAAAAGTTTACGGCGGAATTGTCCTCAAGGAGGCGGAAATAAAATCGCTGGAATCTTTTTCGGCTCGCGAAATACGCAACATCGCCGAGAAACAAAAAATCTGCGCAAAAGCCGCCGCCTTGGTCAACGACGGAGAAGTTATCTACATTGATTCGGGCACGACCACAATGCATCTCCTTCCGCATCTTGCCGAGAAACAATTTTTGACAATCGTCACGGCAAGCGTTTACGTACTCGACTTGGCGACGCGCTACACCAATTTAAATGTTATAGCGACGGGCGGCAACCTTCAAGCTCCGATAAAAGCGTTCGTCGGTGCCGCTGTCAAGGAATGCATAAGAAATTTCAACTTCTCGAAAATATTTTTGGCAAGCACGGGCATTTCCATTGAACACGGTGCGACTAATGCTTCGCCGCTCGAATGCGAAATTAAAAAAGAACTCGTCAAAAAATCGGGCGCGAAATTTTTGCTCGTCGACAATTCCAAATTTGATGTCGCCTCGCTCATGACTTACAGCGACTTGACCGACATTGATAACGTTGTCACCGATAAAACGCCTTCCGAACAATACGTCAACTACTTTAAAGAAAACGGAATCAATCTGATTGTCACGACTTAAAAAAAGAGCGACTCACCTATGCAGCGAGCCGTTTATAAACATTTGTTGGATTAGGGTCTTAGGGAAGAATGAATCATTTGTAGAAGTCGGGGCGGTCTTTGAAGACAATGGGAACAACCGCGCCATTCTGCTCCTGCGATTTAACGAGAGCGTCAGCCGTGCAGTTTGCAAGGTAGCCGTCCCAAGCATTCGGACCGCTGATAATACCTTTGGCAGCTTCGTTTACCCAATCTTGAACTTCTTCGTCGTAAGCGTCATGGAAACGAACAAAGCAATCGGTGTCAATGGTCGTGGAAACTTGTGCACCTTTGCGATAGCTCGGATAAAGCGGTTGCGGCATTTTGATTGCGCCGTCTTCGCAGACGACTTCGCAGTTGATGTCGTAGCCGAATTTGCAGTTTACGAAAACTTCATCGTCGACGCAAATGCCGCTTTTGGTGCGGAGCAACATAATTTGCGGGTCATAAAGATGATCTGCGGCGTATTTGGTTTTCTTCGGGAAGATAACCTGCGCGGAAACAAAATCGTCATTAACGAGCCAATGAACAACGTCAATTTCGTGAATGGCGGTATCGTCGACTGCCATGCGAGTTGTGTAGCTGTCGGGGACAACGGGATTTCTGTGCGTGCAGTGAACAATCAGCGGCGAGCCGTATTCTCCGGATTGGATAGCGGCTTTGACTTGACGATAACCTTTGTCGTAGCGGCGCATGAATCCGAGTTGAATCAAATGTTTGCCCGATTTAATTTCGGCGTCGATAACTTCCAAACAATCTGCGGCAGTCGTGCAAAGCGGTTTTTCGCAGAAAATTCTTTTGCCTGCTTTAATTGCCTCAAGCAGGCTTTCTTTATGAGCAAAACCGGGGCTGACAATGAAAACTGCCGCGACGTCGGGGTCGTTGATTAAATCTTTGCCGTCGGAATAAATTTTGCAACCTTCGCCCGCGAGTGCCTTACCTTTTTGCGCGAGTGCCTCAACCATGTCGGCAACAGCGACGACTTGCGCGCCTTGAATACGTTCGGTAATTCTCTTGATATGGTCTCTGCCCATACCGCCGCAACCGATAACACCTACGTTAAGCATAATTTTTGCCTCCTGAATTTATTAACCGAAATTCTTTTTGATAACGGCGTCGGCGTGTTCTTTGCCGATTCTGTAAACGTCGTTGGGGTTCATGCGATAATATTCGGGGCGGAAAAGTTCGAGCGATACAACGTCCTGCGCCCAACCGATTTTCTTAAGCGTTTGGAAAATTTCATCAAGGTTAATGCAACCTGTGCCGGGCCAAAGTCTGTCTTCGTCAAGCAATGCGCCAATCGGGAAATCTTCCGTGTCGTTAAGGTGCACTATGAAAATTTTCTTGCCGTCGGCTTTTGCCAAATCTTCAATCTTGGAATCCATGCCGTGGAAGTGGAAGCAGTCAAGAGTTATTCCGACATTGTCGAGGTCAACCGCTTGAATAATCTCGTAAGCTTCGCCGAACGTGTTGATTGAGGCGGCGGGGTGTCCGATGAATTCTACCGAAACTCTCATGCCGTATTCGGCGGCGATTTTGCCCATTTCCTTCAAGCAGGCGATTGCCGATTTATGAATCTCGGAGCGGGTGACTTTGTTGAGGCTGACGGTCGGAACGGTGATAACGGTCTTGCAACCGATTTTTTGTCCCCATTCGCACATTTGCTTAAGCTCGTCTTTAATGCCCTGCCAACCTTCCGCCGAACGATTGTTGAAAAAGCAAAGGGTATTGAACGCGAGCGGAGCAATGTTATGCGCTTTGAAGAAATCTGCCAACTCTTCGATAGAGTGTTCGGCGAGATAATCCCTCATTCTGTCCATTGTGCGCGGCTCAATCATATCGTAGCCGTATTTTTCGGCGAGGATAATATCCTGCTCAATAGACATTGCCTGACAATTCAGCGCGGTCGCTTCATTCATGCTCAGTTTCATCTTTTAAAGCCCTCTCTTTCCTTTCCAATTTTTCTGCATTGTAGCTTGTCGACGGAATTTTTTCTTTAGCTATTCTGCCCGTAATTCTTTCCAAATTGCAGAATTGACGGTTGCCGATTGCACTTTTATGCTTGAAGAATTTTTGGAAGGAAAAATATCAAAGGCACCGAAAAAAAATCGTCGTTGTGATTTAAATTTGTGTAAGGGGTTTGGACATGGACGAAAAAAATTTTTCTGAACAAATTCTTGACGCGATAAAAGCCAACGCGTTCGAGATAAAGAAAATTTTACTCAACCTTGATGATTGCGTTCCGAAGTCGGATTTTGTTGACGCACTTGAAAAACTTCATCAAACGGAACTTGAAGTTGAGCGGCTGAAAAAAAATCGCACGCGCCTTGAAAATGAAATTGATAATAAAACTTCCGAGATTACCGATTTGCTCAGGCAACACACCGATTTATCAGATAAAGTTTACAATCAGCGCGAAGAATTGGAACGCAGACAAAATTCTTTGAAAAAGGCGCAGGATAAAATTTCTCGGCTTGAAACAGAGTTGGAAGAAAAAAATTCCCGACTTGCTGATTACAACAAAAATTATTCCGATTTGGAACAAGCGATAGCCGCCTACAAAAATCTTTCCGATGAAACGAAATTTTCCTTGGAAGGCATCTTCGGCAGGGAAAATTCTCCGATGAGTTTTTTGGCGGGCGTCTTGCAACCGGGACATCTCGAATCGTTGTTTGAATTCGTTGCAATCACCATGAACAACGGCAACAATTCAGAGACCGAAATTTTATCAAAGCTGTTCGATTTCGGTTTCAATGCCGTAAACAGCGGACGTCGCGAAAAAATTTTTGCTCGGCTCAATGTTCAGGTCGGCGATGACTTTTCAAGCTCGACCATGCGAAAAACTTCCGACAGCCCCCAACTCGGCACCGTCAAAAAAATTTTGCTCGACGGCTACAAATATGTTCGCACAAATAAAATCGTTAAGCCTTCGCTCGTTTCTTTAGGATAAGGAGTTTTGCTCATGACGAAAATTATTACAAAGTTGCCCGTGACTGAAGACGCCCTTAAAGATTTCAAAGAGAGCGCGCTGAAAAAAATTATCGGCGAGGCGGTCGGCGTCGTCGAAGAAAGTTTTTCTATCCTCTGCAATGAAATTACGAATCGTTTCAACTCCGGCGAATGGATTTACATGCAAGACAAGGACGTTTATTACATCAACGACATTGTCGCGCTTATGCCAAACTTAAGTAATTTTAATCGTTGCACCGTCGCTGAACATTTAAACTACACTTACGACGCCGCCAAACTAAAATTCGGGAATTTTAACGGCGACTTGATGACCGAAGGCGAAATGAATAAATGTTTTAATGACAGGCTCGGTTATTTTCGTAACGCGGAAGGTTCGGTTTTCGGTTATCGCGGAATGACTTTCAAGAGGAACGGTCAATATTGGTACAAATATTTTTATAAGAACAGCTACAAAGGCACGACCAGACAACACGGCAACCGCACGGACAACGACAGCATGATAAGCGTTCCGATTTTTCGTTTCAGCGGCGAGGACAGTTCGCCCGCGACAGCCGCCGCCGCAGTTTTGTATTGGCTGAAATATAATTTGACGCCGCAAAGTTTTAAGTCGACAGCGATAAGAGAAATTTTCAACACGCTGAAAACTTTTTACGCCAATTATAAAGTTTATCTCAAGGCGGACGGCAATAATATTGTTCTCGACCGCGATAAAATTTTTTCGGCAGTTTTATCGGGCACGGAATTTGATTTTCTCCCGAATGCAAAAATTCTTCTCGACGCAACTGAAATCGACGCCGGAGATGAATACGTAGCCAAATTGAAAACTTATTTGCTAAAGTGCGATAACATTCGCGCCGAGCTTGACCCTTACGACGAAAATATTTTGCTTGACCCGAATCGCGGACATTGGGATTTATGGGACTACGGCGAAAATTCCGAGAAGGCGGGCGAAATTACTTTGACGGAAAGTCTGACCGCTCGCGACCCTGCCGACGATATTAACCACGGAATTGTTGCAATCGACTTCGGAACTAAATCAACCGTCGTCGTCTACGAAAATGACCGCCTGCAAATTTTGCCGTTGCAAGTCGGAACCGGTCAATACGGCGAGGGCGTCAAAGCCGAGAATTACGAAAATCCTACTGTGATTCAATTCATTGACGTTGAAAAATTTTTTGCCGCGTACAATGCCCGCGAAGGTCGTCCCAAGACCGAATGGAACGACGTAACCGTTTCGCACACCGCATTTAAAAATCTCATGGAGAGTAACAGCGAGCATTATTATTCGTTCCTGACGGGCTTAAAACATTGGTGCGGCTCAAATAATCGGCTCAAGCTCAAAGACCGCAAAAACGTCACGAAAGATTTACCGCCCTTCCTCGAACTCATGGCGGACGATGTTAATCCGCTTGAGTACTACGCGTATTATTTGGGCTTGTATATCAACAACATGCTGCAGGAGAAAAGAATTTTTTTGAAATATATCATGTCTTTCCCCGTGACGTATGATAATGCAATTCGGGAACGGATGCGGCGTGCATTTGAACGCGGGCTGAAAAAATCTTTGCCGACGGCTTTGCTGTCCAATGAACGGGCGATGAAAAATTTTGTCGTGCAAGACGGCGCGAGTGAACCTGCTGCCTACGCGATAACTGCTCTGCAGGAATACGGCTTTGACCCCGAAGGCGACGAGGAAAATTATTACGCGGTGTTCGATTTCGGCGGCGGCACCACCGATTTTGATTTCGGTGTCCTGCGCGAGTCTGATCTTGACCGCTATGATTATACGCTGATTCATTTCGGCGAGAACGGCGACAGAACTTTGGGCGGCGAAAATCTTTTGAAACTCTTGGCGTTTGAAGTTTTCAAGGCGAATCAAACAAAATTGCTCAATCCGAAAGAGGGCGATAAAAGCGTCGGGAAAATTCAATTCACGCTCGATGCCGATAAAAGAGATTTCGACGGCAGTACTGCGCTGATAAAAGAATCTCAAGGAGCAAATCTGAACATGTACAACTTGGCGGAAAAATTGCGTCCGGTATGGGAAGACCCCGACGGCGAAATTGCAAAAAAAATTTTCGACAGCGGCACGGTTGAAGTTGACCTGTTCACGGACAATAAAAATAATCCTTTGCCAAATATCGTCTTGGATTTAACGTCGCTTGACTTGAAAAAAATTTTGCGCGACAGAATTGAACAGGGCATAAAAAATTTTTTCATTGCCATGAAGGAAGCGTTCGCGGTCGGCAGTCGCGACAGAGATTTAAACATCAAGCCGCTTGAGGAGATTGACGAGATTTCAATTTTCCTTGCGGGCAATTCCTCGAAGTCAAAACTTGTCACGGAAATTTTTGCAGAGTATATCGGCGAAACTCAACTTGTCAACGAAGACGGCGTTTTAACTCTCACTCTCGACGGCGCGGAAGAAAAATCCAAGCTGCAAGAAATTTTCGGCTTGACGGCTGAACAAATTCCGAAGTTCAAAATTTATCCCGCGCTCGGCACGGAGTCTGCTCACCAAATTCAAAAAGCTCGCGGCGTCGAAGTTAATCCGAATGATTTGGCAGCTCCGACGGGTAAGACGGGTGTCGCGTTCGGTCTGCTAAAGTGCAGGGACAGCGGCAACGTCCAAATTATCCACGTCACGCCCGACAAAAATAAAACGCCCTTCCAATTTTATATCGGCAGGAACAAAAAACGCAAATTCAAAACCGTTATCGACAAAAATACAAAGTTCGACGAGTGGTATCCTTTTATCGACGCCGGCAACAGTTTTGATATTCTTTACAGCGACCTTCCCGAAGCAATTTCCGGTTCAATGGATGTAAGCAAGGCGCGGCGCGTGAATGTGACTTTGACCGATTGCGACCCGCACTTGACGGTTTTTATCCGCGCGGTCAAGTCGAACGTTATCGAATACCAAATCGCCGAGGACATAGACGACTTGAGCAATCCCGAAAAATTGAAGGACGCCGAGCCTTTCCCGATAACTTTGACGTGAGGAATTTTTATGGCAGATTATTTGACTGAAAACGCGGTGTTCACGTGCAATCAAGGCGGAATAATTAAATGCGAGGACAGCAATAATAAATCGGTCAGTCACAACGGCGCGGCTCTTTTGACAACGAGCGCAACGCTTAAATCCAAAACGGGCATTTGCCAAATTTTGTTGGCGGCTCAAGTTAAACCTCCGCTTTGCAAATGTCAGTTGACTAAATGGTTGCCGGGCTTTTCTCCGATGAAAATTTCCAATGGCAATCCGCTTTTGACTGATTCGGCAAAAAATTTTTGTAATGTCGGCGGTTCAATCAGCGTACAATTTTCGGGGCATGTCAATAAAATCACGACGGGCACCGCTCCTGCCTCGATGAACATTGCGGCGGCTCAAGTCGTCAAAGTCGTTAATCGCGACGAAAAAATTTCTGCGGGCGAGCAAAATAAAAATTCGGCTGAAGTTCAAAGCAAATCATCATCTGCGGAAAAAATTGACACTCCCGAAAATTTAGACGCTCCCGAAAAAATTTCAGCCGTTGCAGGAATTTCGGCAACTTCAAAGAAAATTGAGCAGGGAAAATTATTTTGCCCGTTCAAAGCGGATTCGGAGCGTTGTAAAAATTGCGCGTACCCGAAAACCGCGACGACGATTGATAACGACGCAAAAAAGTTGTTCGATAATTATCGGCAGTACACGGAAGAAATTTCCAATCGCGACGCCGTGGACGAGCATTATTATAAAATGTTTGAGGCTTACGGGAAGTCGCGCTGGTCGTATCAATCGCACCACATCATTTGCGGCAATCAAGTTTTTGCTCCGCACGTCGAGATTGTTCGGTTGGCTAATTTTTTCGGCTACGACATAAACAACGCGCTGAATTGTATTCGATTGGTCTCGCGCGAAGACGATTACGGCGCAAAGCCCGGCGGCAAATCGGCGAGTGCTTATGACATAATGAGTTTGTCGAAAATTCAATGGCATTTGGGCGGACACAGTTATAAATTTTCGCCGAAGGAAACCGAACGCATAAAAAAAAGAATTCGATACTTTAAAAAGAACGGCGGCGATAAAATTTTAAACTACAGCGAACTTCTATCCGCCGAGCTTACAAAAATCGAATCGGCTTTGACGGCGCAACGCGTCTGCAAAAATGATGAACGGCAGAAAAAAATTTTTATCGAGCGCATGAACAATTTATCGCGCAAAGTCAAGGCGGCTCTCGGAAGTTTTGCCGAAAAGCCGCAGCAAAGTTTTCCGTTCTACGTTTCCAAGGAGGCATATACATTCGCCTTTGCCCTGCCGCAAACCGCGAAAATTATTTTGATTCGCCGCGCAGAGGATAAAACTTTTTTGTTTGAAAAATTTCGCGCCGAACGCTTTGATGAAATAATTCAATCCGAGGACGGACGAAAATTACTGTTCAAGCCGATTCTGGAAAAAATTTTGAGCAATCCGAAAAAATTTTCACTCGACACGCGGCGCAGTAAAATTGAGTGCGTGACCTTCTGCGAAAACGCGGAGTATTTTATTTTTGCCGATGACGTGAATTTTTCGGACGTGCCCTTTCTGACCGATGAAAAATTTTCTAAAAAACTTATCGGGACTGCAAGCGACGGAATAAAATTTTTGGAGGACAACGAATCTGAAATTTTAATCTGGTTGCGCGATTTGCAGGACGATTATCAATACACCGCGCCGAAAAGAAAAATTAAAGAGCGACTTGCTTTGATTGAATAAAATTTTCAAGACGGGAGATTACACTCGGTGAAATTTTTTGTCATGTACGCGGAAACTTGCATGGAAGATTATGTCGTTCCGGGCGAAGAAATTTTTCAGCTGGAACGAGCTTGCTTGAATTCGGAATTTCAATTTCTGGACAAGTCAACGCTCACCGCAGAAATTTCCGACGAAGGCGGCTTATACTTCCCCGATTTTATTTTGTGCGGAGTAATTCCTTTGGTTTCGACGGAATTTAAACGCGTGCTTGAAAATTTCGGCGCGGATTATATTTTCTTCAAGCCGATTCGATTGACGGCTGCCGAACTCGGACGCGTCGAAGAATTTTGGTTGGCATTGCCGCCGCGAATAAATTGCTTGGATTGGGAGCGCAGTACAATCGAAGTCGAAGATAACGAATTTTTGCCGCCCGTCGAACTCATACGCGAGGCGAAAAAAATTTTCATAGACGAAAACCAAATCGGACGTTATGACATTTTTAAATTGGCGGGCGTCGTCAATCAAGAAATAATCGTAACGGAGCGACTTAAAAACGCTCTGGAAGTCGCGAACTTGGAAAATTTATTTTTTTATGAAACGGGGGAATAATTTTGGCGAATCAAACTCACAAGACAATTATCTTTGAGGAATTTGACAGCTCGACGGATAATCTCTACACGATAATTAACAACGACCCGTCGGATAATAAACTTGCCGAAGAAATTGAAAACAAATTGCTCGTCAAGTCGTTTGAAGAGTTCATGGAAAAATTTGCGCCGAAAGTTTACGAAGTTGCTTGGCGCGAACCCGACAGCGGCAATATTAAATTTCTTTACACGACCGACCCCACAAAGTTTGCGGGCTATCCCAATTTCCAAATTAAAATAAGCGACCATGCCTTTTACAGAGCACTTGCCAAACTTTACGAGACACGCGGCAGCACGGGGCAATCCAATTTGAAATTCGACGACAGGGAAATTATGGAAATGTTGACGCCGAAAAAAGAATTGGAAGAGGCTCGCGACATTCGCCAGAAAATGGATTACAATCTGCAACTTTACTACGAGGCAGAGGCTCGCGGCGACAGAAGCGAAATGAATTTGGCAAGCGATAAAGTTATGGAGTGCAGAGAAAAAATCAGCGAATATGCCTCCTCGCCGCTGAATAAATTGTTGCCGATTCTTATCGACGACATCGATAAAAAATTGGAACTGCTCGGCAGCGGAGTCAGTAGCGACGGCACGAAAAGCGATACTCCCAAAGCTCTTCCGAGTTACGGCGTTTTATATCTCAATGAGGCGGGGCAACTGGATATTCTCGACAATCAAAAACGGGAAACTGTTCTTAAAGCTCTGCCGTCTGCGGACGACAAAAAAGGCGGCTCGCTCGTCGTGGCGAACGATAATCATCCCGCGCAAATTACGACCTTGCCCGCCAAACCCGCGCAAAATAAATCCGAAAGTCCCGTGCCGGACAAGCAGACTTTGCATAATCAAATTGCCGAAACTATCGTTATGGATTACGAGGAAGAAGCCGAAATTCAAAACGAGCAAGTTAAAAGTTTAATCGTGTCGACTTTCGCGCCGCTTGCCGCAAATAAAAAAATTGACCTCGCGACGCTTGACGAAGATAAATTGGTTGCCACGAAAAAAATGTATGAAAATGCTTACGCGTCGGCTCGGCAATCTTTTGCAAACGAAATGTCCCGAATTGTCGAAAGTCTTTTGGGCGTCAAAACATTTTTCGACCACGCGACAGTTGACGGCGGCGAATCTTCACAAATTCCCGAAGGCGTAATCATTGCGAATTGTAAGGCGTCTCGGTTGCTGAAGATAAAAGATAAATTTACTTCCAAGATGAAACTTTTGGGCAAAGACCAAGGAAGAGACCGAATTTGGTTTGCAGTTGTGCCGAGTGTCTTCGAGAAACCGCCCGTTAAAAATGATACCAATTTTGAAAAAACCGGTCCTCTCGGCGGTCCTTTGCGCAGAAAAAAAGATTCTGCCGAAAAAATCAGCGACGATTATGTTAATCTCAATGCCTTGAAAGAATTTATTGAGATTATGGAAAAGGCAAAGATTATGACGGTCTTTAATATTCGCGCCAAAAACGGCAACACATTCGCCGATTTGACCGCCGCCGAAGTTCAAAACAAAATTGAAACTTTCGAGACTTGCAACTACAGCCACGCGGCTTATGCTTATCCGAATTTTACTTTGATTAACGAGAGAATTTTGAAACCGTTTGAAGGTCAGGACACTACTGAAATAAATCTGCCCGGCATTTTTATCGACGCGGCATATCCTGCGGCGGGTTTGCTCGTCGCCTCTCAGCAGACAAAAGTTTTGGACGGCAGAAAACTTAAATACGACAGGGAAAGTCCTTGTGTCAGCGTCAATTTCGAGGAATTGGAAGTTAAGAAAAAATTGCCGACGAAATTTAATCGCGAAGCTGTTTTGCGTCGCAGCGAAGATTTAATCCGCGCCATCAATGAAAATATGTTCGGCTTTGCATTCAGCGGCGACGAGGTTAAAGACAACGACGGCGTTTGGAAAAATTCTTACGTCCACTGCGCCCGCACTCTCGCCAAAAATAAAAAGACCGGCAATTACAAGCCGATTTATCAAACGCTCACGGAAGATTACATCGCGCAAGATTTGAACCTTTTGGCGTCCAAAAGTAAGGAAGAAGTTGAAAAGCGTATCAAAAGAATCAATAAAGATTGCGAAGACAAAAACGGTCAGAAAAATCGCTACGCAGGTTGCGTGAATCTTCTTTTGCGCGAGAATGAAAAAATTGACGAACAGCTCAGCGAAGACAGCGGCAAAATTAAAATTCTGGTTCACTTCGCGGGCGGCGACAGTTACGTTGAAATTGATGTCGAGAGCGATTGAGGAGGTTAAAAAATGGTTTTTATTGTTAAAATCACTGCAGATGACGGCACGGTTATCGAACTCGGAAAAGCGGAGCAAGAGGAAAATAATCAGGGAAATTGCTTGACGGACGTAAATATTCACTTGGACACAATCGACAACGACGCCAAACAAAAATCCTCGGCAATGCTCGCGAAAATTGAAGTCTTCGGAAAAATTTACGAGGAAAGCAATTCGAAGACCATGTACAAATCTCTTTTCGATTGGGCAAAGTCGCTCGAAAAAAATCAGTGGTACAGAACCGTTGACATTGAAATAAAAGATGACGGCGGCGAAGAGACTTTCCGCAAATATCACTTTGAAAAAGTTTTCGTCGTCGATTACAAAGAATTTTACGGCAAAAACAATGATATGAAGGACAATCACTTTAAACTTTTCATGACGCAAAAAGAAAATACTTTCAAGACAATCGAAACGTATTGATTGGCGGTCACTGCAATGCAAATAAAAAACTTCGCCAAAATTGAATTCCTCAAAACTTTTGAGCTGATAAAACACGTCGGCGAACACAGCCGCTTAAATTTTTCCGCGTCGATTGTCGAAACTGCGGCGGAAAATTGCCTTGAGAGCACGGGGAAAATAATTTCGGTGACGACCGATGACAATATGCCTGTATTTTTCGGACGAGTCGAATCAGTAGAAGTTGAAAACTTTTTCGGCTCGTCCGAAATTCATGTTTCGTGCGTGTCGTTGTCGATTTTATCCGATGAAAATTTTAAGACGCGAATTTTTCACAATCCCGATAAAAAATTATCCGACGTGTTGAGTGATTCGCGGCTCGCTTTGGAGTCTTGCAATCTGAAACTTTCTGCGGACGTTGCCAATTTGAAATATCCGAACGTTATTTTGCAGAATAAGGAAACGAATTTTCAATTTATCTCGCGGCTCGCAAAAAATATCGGGCAAAATTTTTGGGTCGTCGATACGATTCAGCCGGCGAATATTATCATAGATTCTTGCATAAATAAATCTGCCCGCGAAATCAAACGCAAGCAAATTATTTCCGAACGTCGAGTTAAAGTCGGCAAAAGTTTTAAATCGTTCGTGAAGGTCGATAAAATTTTTGAGCTTGGGCAGGTCGTCACGGTCGAAGGCAATTCAAAAGAGTTCGTCATCATCGGCGTAAAAATTTCGCTTGAACACGAGGTATATATTTTTTGCTACGAACTGGCAGAAAATAAACCGTCGCCGCCAAAAATTTCCGACGCGCCGATTTTAGCCAAAACCGTGAAACTTCACGCCAAAGTTAAAAATACCAATGACCCGAAAAAATCGGGCAGGATTCAAGTCAGTTTCGACGATAAATTTCTTGAGGATATGGACGAAAAAAATCCGCTGTGGATTCCCTATCGCACGCCCTACAGCGGCAAGAACGGCGGCATTGTTTTTATCCCCGACGAAGGCGACATAGTTGAAATTTTTTTTACCAATGAGGAAGTTTATTGCGTCGCCGCGCTCCGAGAAAATCCGCTTGCCGAAGAATGTCAAAAGGTCGCAGAAAAATATATCGGCAACAACACAAAGCAGAGAATTTTTTTTAAGGAAAAGTCGCTTGAATTGTTTTCCGATAAATACAAAATCGTTATGGACGAACGCGGCATTGAATTGGTCGTCGATAAAAATTCAATCGTCATAAACAAGCAGGGGATTTTGATTCAGACGGCGGACAGTAAAATTTCTCTCGCAAAAGATTTAGCCGCGCAGGTCGGCGGGAAAATTGAATTGCGCGCCAAAGATACGGAAATAAATTCCGGCGGCAAAATAAAATTGGGCGGCAATGAAATTTCTGTTGACGGGAGCGGCGCGACGAATGTTAAAGCCGGCAGCACGTTGAAACTCGCGGGCAGTAAGATTGAACTTTGCTGATTGTTTGGAGGGGAGATTTTGAATTACGAATTGGAACGCGACATGAAAAAAATAATTGCCGACACTTACTCAAGCGACAGCGACGAACGTCAAATGCTTGAGAAAATTTTTTTTGCTCTGGGCAAGCACCAAGAAAAATTTTTGAACGAGTTGGAAGAACGAATCGCGGAAGAATCAGCCGGCAATAATTTTGATAAGGATTTTGATATTGCCGTTAAACTCGTCAAGCGCGGCGATTCGGAATCGCGACGCGGCTTTTTCCCGATTAAAACTTCTTCCGATTTAATTTTATCCGACCGCAAAGAATCGCCGTTTGAAAAAAATCCGATTGCCGAGAATGAAATTTTTCAAGCGGAATTTTTCCTTGACGTGAATTACGAGGACATTAAAAATTTCTGCGAACCGAAAAGATACGTCGGACGGATTGTCACGGCGGACGGCACGTCGAAAAATTTTTCTTACACCCTGCGCCGCCATGAAAAATTTATCGCTCATGAAAAAATTTTGTTCGACCTTGCCGCGCTCTATAAAATTCGTCGCCCGATAATTTTTTCGCCCTATGCAAGAAAAGCCGTGGAAATTAAAATCGACGGGCTTGCCGAAGAAGATTTTTTGGACGTGCAAAATTTTGATTTGCGCTTGACCGATAACGGCTTGAGCGGAAAACTTTTGACCGATTGCGAGCTTTGCAGTAATATTCAAGTCGAGACGGCGGACACGAACAGCGGCGGCGAAATTGATGAATACGTCGGCGCGGACGAAATTTTGATACGCTACGAATATTTTCACACCTTCGAACGCGGCGATAAAATTTTTATCCTGCCGAATCAGCCTTGCGACGATTTGCGAATCAAAGTCAGCGATGATGAACGGAAAATTATTTTCGGCTACAACAGCATTTTGAAGGAACGCGCTTGCAAAATTGTCCGATTGAACGGCGTCGAAGAAATTTCGGCGAACACGTTCACGAATGACTTTCCGCGTAAAAATTCTACTCTGCGCTTGAGGACGGAAGGCGACTTGGAAAAAGTTCTTTCCTGCTTTAACATGACGCGTTTCGGGAAAATTTTCCCCGCGCATTTCGGCAACCTCGGCGGCAATAAAAATTTCAAACCCATTACGATTTATCGGCGCGAAGACCAATATTTTATTCCGACCGAAAATCGACTGCTCGGCAAATTCCGCAATAAGGCAATCTGCTACGTGAAATTTTCCGGCGGCGGGCAATTCAAAATCGACTACGCAAATTACGTGCTCCATTATCTTTCGCAAAATTATCCCGAATTCACTTGGGCGGGTGTCGACGAATGAAATACATTTGGCAAAATTACAGCGCGGAAAATAAATTTTACATAGAGACAAAGCCGCTGTCCCCTTATCTTGAAGTCGGCAACGTCGGAGGAAAAATTTTGGGCGTAAATCCGATTCCGCGTTTCTCTGAAATTTTTTCGCCGCTGTTTGAAAATAATTCGGAAGAAAATTTCAGGTCGCTCGAAAATTGTCTGCTGCATTATCCGGCAAAACTCGACTTGAAAAGCGGCGTGCACCGCGTATCAATTTTTGAGCACCGACTCGATAAAGAAATTCGGGAAAATTATTTCGGCGAACGACCCGCCAAACTTTACTTGTCACTGACGGAAAATGAGCGGCGAATTTTTTTAATCTACCTGCGAAGACACGAGGCGGCGCAAGGTTTGAAAAACTTTTTCTTCGACGCCGTGCAAGCATTTTTCCCCGAAACAAAATTTTATTTCCACGAGTGGGAGAAAAAAATTTTAATCTGCATTCCCCGCGACGAAACCGAGCACAATCAAAATTTAATGCAACTTTTGATTTTCTTCTTAATGGACATGGGCGCGGCTTACGAAATTTTTTGGAACGGTCATTTCGGGATAATCGGCGACAACGAGACAATCCGCCTTGACGATTTTTTAATTTATTGAGAGGTGAACCGCATGGGCAAAGAAATCGGAATTGATTTGGGCACGACCAATACCGTCGTTTCCTACGTGAACAAAAACGGCAAATTGCGCCAACTCCGCTACGAGGGTAAGGAAATTATTCCGTCGGTGATTTATTTTAAAAGCGAGTCGGAATATATTATCGGCGAAACTGCGCAAAAACATTTTAACAACAATCCCAAAGCGGGAATCAAAAATTTCAAGACGACTATAGGCGATTCGGAACGTCATGAAATAATTCCCGAAGAGGGCAAAACTTTTTATAAACGTTCGCGCGAAATTGCTCAACTGTTTTTAAATAAAATCGTTGTCGGCATGGAAAATAAGTTGATAAAAGAATTCGGAGCGGTCGACGGTTGCATTGACCGCGCGGTTATCACGGTGCCTGCCAATTTCAGTTCGACGGAAAAAGGCGCAACAAAAAATGCGGCGCGTTCGGCAGGTCTGTCCGACGTAAAACTTGCCGCAGAACCCACTGCCGCTGCCATTGCCTACGAAGATTCCCAAGGCGATGAAAATTCTCGTTCGGTCATTTTGGTTTACGATTTCGGAGGCGGTACTTTCGACGTGTCGATTATCCAAAAAAATAACGGCGCATTCGAGGAGATAACCACCGGCGGCGATAAACATCTCGGCGGAAATATTTTGACCAATATCCTTGCCGAAGAAATTTTGACGCGCGTCAATGAAGATTACGGCGTCGAGTTTCCGCTTAGCGAAGACGAATTCGACGAAGATTGTCACGGCATTTCTTTGACTGAATATCATCAGAATATGAATGAAATTTGGCGCGTCGCCAATCTGATAAAAGAAGACCTTTCCGAAAATGAAGACGTTATCGAATATCTTAACATCAATTTGCCGAACGATAAATCCGAAGTCGCCGAAGTTAATTTCAGTCGCGACGAATTGGAAGAGTACATAAAGGATTCTATCGAACGCACGGTTGAAATAACCATGAAGGAGATTCAGCGCGCTAAAGATTTGGGCTTTAATAAAATCGACCAGATAGTTTTGGCGGGCGGCAGTTCAAATATTCCGCTGGTCAAGGAACGTCTGGAAGAATGTCTGAAAAATCAAGACGTTGTTTTTTGCGATGACGTTTCAACTTTAATATCACGCGGCGCGGCAGTTCTCGCCCAACGCTACGCGCAAATCGACAGCCTGTCCAAAGCCGTCACGAATGTTCAAATGGGCGTCGCCGCAACTCAAGGCGTTCACTTCGAGCGATTCCAAATGATAATTCCCGAAGATGAGCCGTTGCCTTGTGCTAAGAAGAAAATTTTTTATCTGTCGCAAGATAATCAAAAAAAATTGGAAATCGAATACTACGAGCGCGATATAAAAAATTTTCCGAACGCCGTGCGCGTCGACGATGAGGGCATTGAACAAATCGATTCGCTTATCATTGACAATTTGCCGCCGAATTTGAAAGCGTCGAAAACTTTGGTCGAAGTGGAATTCGTAGCACAAAAGGACGGAAGTCTTGACATAAATGTTGAGCTTAAGGACAAAAGCGGCAAGAAAATCAGCAGCGGCAATATGAATTACAAGAAAAAAAGCGACTTGTTGGAGTGAGACAAATGGAAGAATTTTTACAGACGTTGCATGAAAGATACGGCGATATTTCAATCGGAGCGATTATCGGCGAATCATTTAAAATCCCGCCGCCGATTAACGAGCCGGAGATTTTTTCCGAACCGCAAGATTTAAATCCTTTCGAGCAGGAAACGCCGAAAAATTTTTCGCAGTGGGAATTTGTAATCGATACGCCGCCAAAAACTTTTTCTATATCTCCCGTGAATATTTCTTCAACAAAAGATTGGATGACACTTCGCGGGGAAGTTTTGGACATACACGAGCTGACGAACTTTTTTGCGGGCAAAATGGATTTTCAAAGCCCGAAGTTCAGAAATATTCTTGACGCTTATCGAAATGCCGTGGAAAAAAATTTGGGTACGCCTTCGGAAATTGACGCGGATTCTTCAACGAATTTCGTCGATAAACTCGCCGATATAATTCAAAAAAGATTTTTTACCATTTTAAAAAGTTACAAGCGCGGACTTCAAGGCAAGGGCGAAAATCCGACGGAATATTATCAAGGCTTGGAAAATCGCGTTAAGCTGTATTTTAAACGCATAGGATTGAAAAGCGATAACGTGCAGCGTCTCAGCAATTTTCGCGACAGTCAGGAGCGCATGAAACCGACGACCGTACCCACTCAAAACAGTTACTATGATGAAAAAATTGCCGAAGTGTTGGTTCAGCCGCATTATTTTGAATACTACGATGATGACGGCGAAATCAGAAAAAAATGGATTGACGGCGAATGTATCGTTTTCAAAAAAAATTAAGGAGGTCTTCACATGGGATTTCTATTTCTCGTAACACAAAGCGAACTCCAGCGGGCGACAAATAAAATCGACGGCAACACAAAAAAAATCGACAGTAACGAAAAAAATATCAAAGCGTTAAAAGATGATTTGCAACGTTTAAAAGGCACGCTGTCGAATTTCGCGACCACGGAGGAGCTTGGCAAAAATTTTCGTTCCTTGCAGAATGAATGGCGCGAAGATTTGCAGGACGCCTTGAAAAAAATTTCAGCCGAACAAAAAGATTTTCGCGACAGCATTTCCAAAATCGGGGAGCTTGAAGAAAAAATTTCCACGTTGCCCGCGAATTCGGATTTTGTCGGCTTGCAGAGCAAATTAAATATTTTCCAAACTACTCTCGAAAAACAGCGCACGGATTTTGACGGACGCTTGAAAACGCTTGAAACTCGTCCCGCGCCGACAATTCCAATAGTTCCGCCCGTCAGCCCCGCAAGTAATCTTGAAGGTCGAATCGTCGCGCTTGAATCGGAACGGCAAAATTTGCTGAATCAACTTGCGCAATATCAAAATTTTTTCGGGCAAATACAAAGAAACTTCGACGCGCTTAACAAAAAAATTGAGGCTCAGCAGAAAATTATCGCCGACTTCGACGCACTTAACAAAAAAATTGAGGCTCAGCAGAAAATTATCGCCGACTTCGACGCGCTTAACAAAAAAATTGAGACTCAGCAGAAAATTATCGCCGAATACGACGCGCTTAACAAAAAGATTGAGGCTCAGCAGAAAATTATCGCCGACTTCGACGCACGCATAAAAAATTTAGAACGCAAAATTTCTACTCCCACGCCTCCGCCAATAATTCCGCTAACAATTCGCGATTTTCAGATACAGAAAAAAAACAGCGTCCTCTTCGATAACGCCGCGAATTTTGAAAAAAGTTTGGCAGTCATCGAAAATCTTTCGGGAATAACTTCCTTCCTTGAAAATGCGCCCGTCGATAAAAAGGAAAGTTTTAATCGCATTATCAAAGTTTATCGTCAGAATCTCGGCAAATTTATCGAAAAAATTCGGCGCAAAAAATTCGACGCAGATAATTTTTCTGAAGAAGTCAGCGAAAAATTCTTCGACGTGCTGAAAAAATATTTCCTTGCGGCAATTCCCGTTGCAATTTATCGCGGTCGCAAAGAGAATCCGAAATTTTATAAGGATTTTCTCGCCAAAATTAACGAATATCTTGCCGCGTGCCACGTTTATTCCGAACTTGTCGAGCCGAAAAAGCCGATTACTTCAAATCAAATCGAATTGATGAACATCGTCAAAAAAGATACTTCGTTGCGCGGCGAAGACAAAATCATTGATGAGGTCGAACAACTTCCGTACCTGCTGGATTATCTTTCGGAAGGCGGCGACGTTGAAAGATATTGCTCGGAAGGCAAGTTGATTCTCTTTAAGTTCAGCGAGGGGAAAAAATGAAAAGTTACATCGGCATAGATTTCGGCGCGTGCAATATCAAGGCGGCGAAAATTTCTTCGACGGGCAAGTTGCAGAAAATTAAACTCAACAAACAACAGGACGGCGGCAATTTTATTCCCAACGTGATTCTTTATGACAAAGTGCGCGATAATATCGAAATTAAAATCGGCAAGGGCGCGAAAAACAGTTTGGACGTCGAAAATAAAGTTTGGCAGATTAAACCTAAGCTCTCGCAAAAAAATTGGACAAAGTTTATAAAAAATCTCGGACGCGAAGTCGACGCCGCGCAGGTCTTAAAAGATATTTTCAACCGGATTTGGCAGGAAATTACCATAAAATTTTCCAAGGACGAAGAATTGAACGTCACGATAACCGCGCCGGTATCTTTCTCCGAAGTGCAAAAAAATTTGATAAAGCAAGCGGCTCTTGAGGTCGGCATTCCCGTCAAGGCGGTAATCAGCGAGCCGTTCGCCGCGATTTTTTCTGCGGAAGATTTTGACGATGAGCAATGTATTTTAGTTTTCGACTTCGGCGGCTCCACTCTCGATTTAAGTCTTTGCCGAATCGAAAATTTTGACGATGAATTGAACATTACCGAACTTGCGGCGGCAGGTCTGAAATTCGGCGGCATTGACATTGACAACGCGCTTTATGAAAATATTTTCCTCAAAAAATATTCCGACGAAATCAAAGAACTTTTATCGGAAGATACCCTTGGTAAACATAAAGTTGAATTGATGAATTTGATTGAAGTTTTGAAGGAAGACATTTTCCTAAACGAGGAAGAGGAACTTTCAAACAGCATAAGCGACAATCGCGGCAATTTGCACGAATTTACATTGACGCGCGACGAAATTATTTCCGTGCCGGAAAAAATCGGCGTCAAAGAAAAAATCATTGCGCTGTTGGACGAACTTTTAGACGATGCGCAAATCGACAAAAACGAAGTCACGCAAGTTAAAACTTTCGGCGGCACGTCTTCTATTGATTATTTCAGGGAAATTTTGTCCGATTATTTCGGCGATGAAATTTTCGATAAAGACGACTTCGACGCGGAAGAAATTTATATGGCGGTCGCGCAAGGTGCCGCGAAATATCTGCACATGAACGACGCGGAATCCGACATTACGATTAAAAATACCATTCCTTACAGTATCGGCTTGATTTCGGGCAATAAATTCAATCGGCTCATCAAACGCAACGAACTGAGCGGATTTATTACGCCCTTTAAGCCGCTGATTATCTCCGAGCTTGATAAAAATAATTGGCGGGTCGCGGTTTGGCAAACGTTCAGCAACGAATTCGACTTGCAAGCCGACAGCGACGAAGTAATTTTCGTCGGCGACGTCGAACTTGATAAAAAACTTTACACGGCTAAAGACGCGATACTTTTCAAAATGCAACCGAGCGGCACCGGAGAAATTTTCATGAGCTTTTTCGAGCAAACTGCCGACAGCGACGCGCCTAAACTTGTCGAGAAAAAAATTGTCAAATTGGGAGGATAACTATGGACAACGATAAAAAAATTTTGGACGAACTCTTTCAGTACGGGAACAGAATCTTGACGAATCTGCGCGAGGCGTCAACGGAAAAATCCAATGACTTGGAAAATTTGAGGCGTCGCCATGAAAATCTTCGGCAGAATTTGAAAAATTTGGCGGAGCAGGAAGAATAGGAGGAAATTTTTTTGGATACGAATTTTAATGAGCAAAAAGCTTTCGAGGACTTGCAGGCGATTTTAAATCACATGTACACGATTGCGAATAATTTTTATGCCGAACTTCAAAAGGCGCGGGAATTGATTCGCGAAAAAGATAAAACCATTGCCGACCTCAAAGAAACTTTCGAGAACGAACTCGGCAAGCGTCGCGATGAAATTTCGGCTCTTCAAAATAATTTCGCCGCGCAGTTGGAAAAATACGGCGAGTATAATTCATCATTGACTAAACAGTTGGAAACGCTGAAAGGTGAATTGAGCGAAAAAAAAATTCGACTTGATAACCGCGAAAAAGAACTTTCAGAGGGCAAAAAAAAATTAGCTGAAGACAGCGCAGAGTTTGAACGGGAACGTAAAACTTTTGACGCGGAAAAATCTTCCGTGCAAACGAAAATTGCCGCTTATGACGAACTGCAAAGGCAAGCGCAAAACTTCGACGATAAACAGCAGGAAATCCGTAATTCTTATGCCGGCGAAATAAAATCTCTCAAACAGCAGTTGCAAGCCGCGCAGGAAACTATTGAGCAACTCAAACGCGACAAAGAGAAATTGCAAGGCGATGTTGATAATTATCTCGGACAAATTGAAATGCTCAACGCTGAACTTGCGCGCTTGAAAAATCCCGACGCAAATCCTCAAGAGCAAAACAATTTATTGCAGGGCGGCTATTGAAACAAAGGAGCTGAACTTAATTGGAAGAAATTTTTGTGGGCATTGACCTGGGCACGACCAATACTCTTGCCTGCTACCTGAAGAAGGGCAAACCCGAATTGATTCGTTTCCCGCGCAGCGGCAAGATGATTCCCTCGGTTCTTTACGTCGACGAATCGGGAAAAGTTACTGTCGGTCAGACGGCAAAACAAAACGGCATAATGAATCCGCTCAACGTTATCCGTTCCTCGAAAACTTACATGGCTGATTCAAAAAAAATTTGGAAGATAAACGGCAGGGAATTCACCCCCACCGATGTTGCCGCCGAAATTTTAAAGGAAGTCAAAGCGCAAATCCTTAAGAAATTTAAATGCCCGCCCGAAACGATAATCAACGCGGTTATCACGGTGCCCGCTTACTTCACAGGCAATCAGAAGGACGAGACAAAAAAAGCCGGTATCATGGCAGGATTTAACGTTCTGCAAATTATCACCGAGCCGATGGCTGCAGCGGTTGCCGCCGTTCGCGAACTCGAACTTAATGAAAAAGTTTTCGTAGTCGATTTGGGCGGCGGAACTTTCGATATGAGCGTTTTGGAGGCTGACCGGAAAACTCACGTCTATCGCGCCTTGGATACCGACGGCGACAGAAAACTCGGCGGCGACGATTTCGACACGCTGATTTACAATTATTTTATCGGAATCATTCAAGACGATTTGGGTCTCGACCTCTCCGACCAAAAAGCCTCAGGTCTCGATTTCAACGAATATTATTCCATGACGGGACGCGTCCGCGAGGCAGCTGAAAACGCTAAAATCGATTTGAGCGACGCGACGACCTGTCTGCTGGAATTGCCGAATCTCTTCCACTACGGTGGGAAAAATTACGATTTCAGCATGGAGATAACCCGCGACGAATTCGATGACATTTGCCGACCGCTTTACGATAAAATTACTTCCCGCATAAAAAAATTCATCGAGAAAAGCGACAAGTTCAAACTCAAAGAAATTTCCACGATAATTCTTGCGGGCGGCAGTTGCTATATCCCCAAGGTTCGCGAGGAAGTCGAAAAGATTTTCCACAAAAAAGCCGATTCCCAACTGAATTTGGATACGCTCGTTGTATTGGGCGCGTGTTTTGTCGCCGAATCGATTAACGGCGGGCTCGTCATCACTCCGCAAGATATTTTGTCTCATTCGCTCGGCATAGAAGTTTATTCGCCCGCGTCCAAGAAAATGATTCTCTCCAAAATTCTCAACAAAGGTGCCGTTTATCCTTGCGAGTCCACGAAAATTTATACCACGTCGCAGGATAATCAAACGACGGTTCCGATTTACGTCTACGAGGCGGGCGGCGATTCCGAAGACATTGCCGACATTGAGGCTCATGAATATTACGGCGATGTTTCGCTTGAGAATATCGAGAAGGCTCCCGCCAAAGTTCCTCAAATTCATGTCACCTTCAGCTACGATAAAGACGGCACACTTGTCGTCACCGCGCAGGATTCTCACAGCGGCAAAAAAAATCTTATCGAGATAAAAAAAGGTTTGAAACCCGTTCGGAAAAAAATTCAGGCGTCGATAGATTTTATGTTGCTCTTGGATACTTCGGGCAGCATGAGTTATTCCAATGCCTTAGACGACGCGAAGAAAGCTTGCCATATTCTTTTTACCGAGATGATTGATTTCGACGTTCACAGAATGGGTTTCATTACTTTTGATTCATCGGTTCGGAAATATTCTTCTTTGACCAATGACGTTGATAAGTTGGACAGCGTTTTGGAATATCTTGAGGCGGGCGGAGCTACCGAATTGCTTGAGGCATTGCAGAAAGCCGACGAAGAGTTAAGGCAAAGTTCAAACAAAAAAGTCGTGATCATAGTGACGGACGGTCGTCCTTATCCCTGTGACCCCGACGAAGTTTTGAGATATGCCAAAAGAATGAAAGATAACGCAATCAGGATTGCGGCAATCGGCGCGGGTTCAAATATCAGCGAAGACTTTTTAAAAGACGTTGCGACCCCCGGCGACGCTTACAAAATCGATAATATGTCGAAGTTGCAAAAAACTTTCGAGACGGCACTTTTGGCAATCTTGGAAGCTTAAAGGAGCAGATTAAATGGAAAATATAACTTTCAAAGGTCGGGAGATGTCGACGGAAGATTTTTTGAAAATATTTTTTACGGACGTTCCCGCCGCGAAAATCAAGATGAGTATCGACGATTTGAAAAAATTCGGCACGGAAGATATTTTCGGCGATAAAGATTTGGCGACGTTCCAAAAAATTGAGACAGCTGCCGATTTGAACGATTTTATTTTAAGTCCGACGACGCAAAATATCGGAGCCAAAGAACTTTTAAAAGAGTGTCTTGACGATAAAAAAATTTCCTTCAACAAACGCGCGCTTATAAGTTGCGGGAAAAAACACGTGCAAATAATTTTCGACAGCCTGTTTGATTTCGGCGAAGTTAAAAAAATTCAAACGCCGCCACCTCCACCTGTTCAACCTGCCGAACCTCCGCCGCCGCCGCCTACACCGCCCGAACCTGTCAAAGTAGAATTGTCGCAGGAAAGAATGCAACACATTTTGAACGGCTGCAGAGAATTTATTCGCCGAGATGATGTTGACGTCACGCAATTTGAATTGACGGAGAACATGCCCGTAACTTTGCTGAACGAATTTTACATGATGATTCCCGCGAACTTGCAAATTTATTACGGCGCGTCGGCTGTCGTCACTCAAGACCGTTCACATGAAGTGGCGGGCGTCGGAAGTCTTCGTTTGCACGAGGGCAAGACACATATCCTGCTTGAGGAAAAAAATATCGAATACAGTTTCTTCAGCGAGCAAAATTCTTTTTATATCGTGATGTTTCCTCAAAAGGCGCAGGAATTTTTTGAGCGCGGCGAAGATTATCGCGACGAAGTTTATATCGTCGAATGCATTATCGATTTAAAACAGCCTGAGCTTGCGCAATCGACGCTTTGCATAGATTTCGGTACGAGCAACACGACCGTCGGCACCTACGGAATAAAGAATTCTTATTCAAATGATCCGGAGATTGTAGACTTTTTGGACGATACCGGCGACACTCCCGAACGTAAGCAAATGCTCCCGACAATCGTTTATATCGAATCGTTGAGCGGCAAGCGCGTTAAATATCTTTTCGGCTACGAGGCACTTAAGAAAGTTATCGACAAGGATTACAATCCGACCGCTTCTGTCTTCTACGAGATTAAACGTTGGGTAAACAATATTGACGACGTGGAAACCGTCACCGACGAACAGGGACGCAAAGCCGAATTGAACCACAAAGAAATTATTCGCGCTTATATCGAACATGTTTTGAATTTGGCGGAACAACATTTTGAACGGCGATTTGCAAAGTTGCACTTCACCGCGCCCGTCAAACTCAAAGACAGTTTTATAGAAGAGATGCGCAAAATGTTCGGCGGGAAAAATCGCAGCGTCAACGACGCGAGCCACTCAATCGACGAAGGTATTGCGATTATTTACAATCACGTTTCCGAGCAAATTAAGAAACGCAACGCCGAAATTTCCTACGCGCCCGAAAAAGTTTTGATAATGGACTGCGGCGGCGGCACCACCGACCTTGCCAGCTGCGAATACAGCTTGGACACGACAGGCTACAGCAAAAATTTAAATATCGTCACGCGCTTTGAAAACGGCGATTCAAATTTCGGCGGCAATAACATTACCTTCCGAATTCTTCAGCTGTTGAAAATTAAATTGGCGCATAAACTTCAGGGCAAAGAATGTTCCGTTCAAAGTTTAATCGCGGACGAAAATAAAATCTTGCGCATAATCGACGGGAATCACGAAGACCCCGACTCCTCGAAAGACGACCGAGAACTTATCTACAGCGAATTTGATGCCGAATACGAGAAGGCTGAAAATTTTGTTCCGACCAAATTCGGCGCGGAAAAACTTCTGCAGAAAAAGAGTAAGCTCAAAAGAAATTTCTATTATCTGTGGCAAATGGCGGAGGCGTACAAAATTCAATTTTACCGCGCGAGCATGGATTTTGTTTCCGTGAACTTCAACGACCCCGACGACAGAAAAATCGGCATACCCGACGACAACAAATATTATCTATATGTCAAGGGAACGAGCGGCGGCGAATTGGAAAAACTTCCGAATCCGCTGAGCGGGATAGAGGTCACCAACAACGACATACACCGCTTGCTTTACGCCGATATTTATACCTTGCTCAAGACGGTGCTTTACAGTTACGACGCCAACGACAACGAGCAGGAACTTTTGAAGTATAATTATTACAAATTGTCGGGGCAATCGTGCAAGATAACGCTGTTCAACGAGTTGCTGAAAGAATTTATTCCGGGCAAGTATTTGCGCTACGGCGATGAAAAAATTACTTCACCCGACAGTATCGAATTGAAGTTGGCATGTATCAAAGGAAGCATATATTACATACGCGATACGGAGTACGGGGAGATAAAGCCCAAGATAAAGATGGAAAATCCGCGAGTGATTTACGACGTATGCAAAATTGATGTCGACGGCAAAAATAAAAAAATTATGCTTGAGCGCGGAACAATGCCAATGCGTCCGACGGTAGATAAAATTTCTTCGGAGGCGCGGCGCGTCAAATACGTTGTGGAAGACGGCAGCGGCAAGCGACAAAATATCGTTGACTTCGTGATAGAAAAAAATGTAGGTCGCCCGATTACAACGACCGAATTAAAAATAAGTATCGGCAATATGACTTACGACAAGAACGGCGAAATTGGCGTGCACATTGTCCGCGAACTGACCGATATTGATTTGAGTAAGGAACGCGATAAAAAAGTTTACGCGCTGTTCGTGATACCTTCAAAGACGGGCTACGGATTTTATATTTACTGCCTGCGCGTGGAGAACGGAGCCAATCGCTATCATTTGACTTGCGAGCCGAAATATGTCAGCTTTGAAAATACTGCGCTGGAGACATTCTTTGACGGGAGCAGGTGAATTTTATGTTCGTGCGCAAAGATTTAAAGTTTTATCACAAAGCGGTTTTGACGAGTGCGATGCTCGGAGAGCTTTACAATTATCCGCGAGAAATAACACGGCTCGTGCTTGCTGAATACGGCGACGGAATCATTTGCGGTTTGGACTATTCGATTAAGGACGGCGATTTGATTCTATCGGCGGGGATTTTCAGATTGGACGGAGAAATTTATTTGCTCGGAGCAGATTTGAACATAAGCGAGCTTGCCGAAAAAAATTCTCTTGCCGCCGATGAAGAATACTTCATGACGTTTGAAAAGAAATCGCGCGTCAAAGAACCATGCTTGACCGAAAATAATCTTGAATTGGTTTTTGCAAGGGAAAAGCCGTCTTGCACGCTCGGAAAGTTTAATTTCCTCGGACGAAAAGATTTTAATCTGCCGACGCTGACTGAAGGCAATAATCCGTTTGAAAAAATTTTTAAGCGGAGTTGTTTAAATTTGATTGACGTTCCCTTTGCCGAGAAAAACGGCGCGACTTTCCACCCGCTGCTTTTCCGACTCGTTAAGGAATTTCTTTTGCGGAAAAAAAATAAGACGCCGTTCGATTACGCAATCTTGGTTCACTTGCAGAACAACGCGACTGTTTCCGCTCAAACTCTTGCCGAATACATCATTGCGGAAAATAAAACTTGCAGTAAAGATTCCCGCGAAGAATTTTTCCGAACTTTTACGGAATGTCTGCGCGAATCAAAATTCAACGTCACGATTTATAGTTCGGATAATCCGACTCGCGAATCAACTTCACGCGTAAGGAAACCTTTCGGCAAACTCATCTGAATATCTCTTAACAAAAAAACCGGTTTGTGTTTTTGCACAAGCCGGTTTATATTTTGAGTTATTAGAAGTTGTTTTCACGGAGAGAAAGTTATGGGCTGACCGACGAAGGGCATTTTCATTTTTATTTGAAAAAGGCATTGACGCAAGAAAAATTTCTTGATAAAATACACCAAACTAAATATCGACAAGATTTATGAAGACGTGTTACGTCGGTGGACAGAGGTTGCCGGGTGTCCGTTTCCAGGCGGAAGTTACACCTAATCATAATTAGAACGCAATGGCGTTGGCGCGATGAAGGCACCGGTTCAATCGTCGGAGCAAAGAATCACCAATCCGAATCGATACGCGGTCCGAAGAAGTTTCAAGTTGGAAAGTCGCAACATCAATCAGGTGGAGCGAAAAAGTCCGCGAGCCGAATTGTTCTGAGTGTTGAGTTTCAGATTTCGGGTTCAAGTTCAGCTTTCAATGTCTTGTTCCCAAATACAATTCCGATTGGCGGCTTTTGTTTAAGTTATCTGTTTTGCATCAGGTTAATTTCTTCGCGGTCGGCAGTTTTCCTGCTTGCCCGCAAAAATTTCTGACTCGGAAAAGTCTCTTGGGAAGTATGCAAAGTTAATCCGATTGACAACGCAAAAAAGCCCGCGAGCCGAATTGTTCTGAGTGTTGAGTTTCAGATTTCGGGTTCAAGTTCAGCTTTCAATGTCTTGTTCCCAAATACAATTCCGATTGGCGG
>JAFSOQ010000027.1 GCA_017446845.1 Selenomonadaceae bacterium
AAAAAGCAGTCAGCTAAAAATGTTTAAATACCGGTGGCTCGCCGGGAATTTACGACTGTGGAGTGTTAAGCAAACGTCGGTAGCTTCGGCGAAGACGGACACGCAGAAGCAGTAAGACAGAATCGTGAGGTCTGTCCAATTCATCTTGACATGGACACAAAAGACGCTTGTCTACGAGTGACTATGTTTTAAGTAGCAGGTTCAATTAAATCAATAATGTGAACACATCCTAAAGATTTGGGCTATTAAAAAAAAATTTTTTGTGATATACTCTCCGCAAACAAATTTGAGGGGAGTAATTTTTTTTTGAGCAACAATAATCCTCAGAAACCAAAACGTTCATTCCGAGTTATTTTCAAGATTATAAAATTTATCGCAGCCATGGTGCTGACTTTTATTATCTCGTTTTCAGTAACTTTGTACATGAAGAGAGATCACCCCGTCGATTATTTGGAATCTTTCGCCGATGAAATTTTTGACGCTCCTGAAATTAAACCGCGCGGCGTGCCCGAAATTAAAACCCTTTTCGACGAGCAAAATAATCAGCCGTTCGACCCAAGCAAATACGAAGACACCGCCGATAAAAAAATTTCCGTCGTCGAACCTCCTCCGACTCAATCTGCGCGGCAAGAAGAAGAAATCGGTTTATTTGCAACGCTCGACAGAATGACTTCGATTAAGCCCGCCGTCGACGAGAAGATAAAAAATATTTCGCACTACGTCCCCTTGAACGAAATGCCCGCTTTTTTGATTCACGCGATTGTTGCTGTCGAAGATACGCGCTTTTACGACCACAGAGGCTTTGACCCTGTCGGCATTGCCCGCGCAGTTTTGGTCAACGTTGAGGCGGGCGAAATTCAAGAAGGCGCATCGACAATCACTCAACAGACTGTCAAAAATCTTTTCCTCACGAGCGACCAAACTTTTACGCGCAAAGGCGAAGAATTAATTTTGGCAATGAACATGGAAAAAGATTTCGACAAAGATAAAATCCTGGAGATATATTTGAACTCGATTTACTTCGGCTCGAATTTTTACGGGATTTACGACGCAGCTCAAGGTTATTTCGGCAAAGAACCTTCCGACCTAACGCTTGCCGAATGCGCAATGCTTGCCGGTCTTCCAAATGCTCCGAGTCTCTATTCGCCCTATGTCGACTTCCACCTTGCCAAAAAAAGACAGCTCGTTGTTATTGACGCAATGGAAAAAATTGGTATTATAAGCAAGACGGAGGCGGAAAGCGCACGTATTGAGGAAATTACTTTGGAACGCTAAAAAATTTTTTGGGAGGGAATAAAATGCGAGTTGCAATGATTACTTTGAACGTCTACAGCAATTATGGCAACGTGCTTCAAAAATATGCACTTTATCGCACGCTGGAAAAGTTTGCAGATTTTGTGGAGGTTCTTTGGCAACATACCACGGTACCTTTTCTTCCATATAAACTTGAATTGGATCGTTGGGAGGAAGGGAATCGACGAGACACGGCGTTTGTGAGCGTTCGTCAAAACAAAATTAAAGAATTTAATGACGCCAACATTCGCACGCGTTTTGACATACCATATCTGGAAGAAATTGCTGACGAATACGATTTCTTTGTTATAGGCTCTGACCAAGTTTGGAATCCCGATTTTAACGTCCCCGGCAAGTTTTTGGATTTTGCGCTGCCCGAAAAAAGAATTGCCTATGCTGCCAGTATTACCGTCCCCGAATTGCCCGAAGAAGTTAAGGAAACTTATCGACAAAAAATTCTGGAGATACCGCATGTTTCCGTTCGCGAAAAAGACGGTTGCGATCTCGTCGAAAAACTCACGGGCAAAAGACCGCTTCATGTTCTCGACCCCGTCTTTCTGTTGACGGCTGACGAATGGCGCAAACTTGAAAAGCGTCCTCTTTGGCTCAACAGTAAAATTTACGAGAACGGCTATTTGCTTACGTACTTTTTCAACGGAAATCCTCCGCAAGAAGTTCGTTCGCTCGCAAAAGAACTCGGCTTGCCCATGGTAAATCTCCTTGACTTGAATAATTTCAAACATTACGCCAACGGCATAGAAGAGTTTTTGTATTTGATGGATAACGCGACTTTACTTTGCACGCAATCTTTTCACGGCACGGCTTTTGCTTCGATATTCAAGAAACCGTTTATTATTTATAAAATCGGCAAATTGCGCAGCAGATTTTCCAGAGTAGCTTCTTTGCTGGAACTTTTCGGCTTAAGCGAACGTGTGGCGGATACAAATTTGAAATTCAACGTGGAAGACGCGCTGAAGGTTGATTTTTCTCGTCGAGAGAAAGTTTTGCCGCTTGAGCGCAAAAAAGCGTTTAAATTCTTGACTGAGGCATTGTGGCAATAAATGGAGGTGACGACGTATGAAGATTGAAGAAATGATTGCCGCCAATCGCGCTGATTGCAGCGGCTGTGAGGCTTGCGCAAACATTTGCCCGAAAAATGCGATAACCATGACTCGCGACGCCGAAGGCTTTGCCTATCCGAAAATTGATTCCGAACTTTGCATAAAATGCGGGCGATGCGATGCCACTTGTCCCGCGCTGAACTTTACCAAAAAAACGATTACTGAACTCCCGCCGGTTTTTGTGGCAACTTACCAAAATGACAAAATTCTCCGTCACAGTTCTTCGGGCGGTATGTTTACTGCGTTGAGCGAAATTGTTTTTAACAACGGCGGAGTCGTTTTCGGAGCGAGCTACGATAAAAATTGGCATGTCTGCCACACTGTAGCAAAAAATCTCGACGAGCTGGAAAATCTGCGCGGCAGTAAATATGTTCAAAGTCAAATCGGCGACGTTTATCGACGGGTCAAGGAAACACTCAAGTCGACGAGCGTTTTATTCAGCGGGGTACCCTGTCAATGTGCCGGCTTGAAACATTTCCTCGGCAAGGATTACGATAATCTTTTGACCGTCGAAATACTTTGTCACGGAGTGCCCTCGCCTGCCATTTGGGAAAGTTATATCGGTGAGTTGAGCTACGCGCATGAGGTTACTCGCGTCAACTTCCGCAGCAAGCGCGAGGGCTGGGGAACTTCTCGTATAGATATAAATTTTGCCGATAAAGGGCATTTTACGAATACAAATGTTAATCATCTTTATGGAAGACTTTTCTTAAGGGGATTATCGGAACGACCGAGTTGTCAAATTTGCAAGTTTAAATTTCCGAACGGACAAAGTGATTTGAGTTTGGGCGACGCGTGGGGGGTTAAAGACTTCGCACCGGAAATGTATGACAAACGCGGCGTGTCCGTTGTATTTGTTCACACAGCCAAGGGCAAAGATTTTTTTGAGCGAGCAAATTTAAATGCTAAACAGGTTAAATTTGCTGATGCCGTGAAAAAAAATTCTCGCTTCATAGCTCCCACTCTTTCCGATCAGCGACGAGAAAAATTTTTTGCCGAACTCGCCGAAAATCCCGATTGGTTTTCTGTCATGCGACAGTATTATATTCAAGGTGATGAAGAAATTCGCAAAATAAGAAACAAAAATAATGGTGCTCTTTTCAAGAAAATGTTTCAAGAAATTCTCTCACCTATGCGTAAACAATTCTCTCAAAATGCTCTGATTGTTTCGTCTGTTCGAGATAAATCCGGACAAGAATTTTTGGCGACCTTCTTTGAACAAAATCTTGAAAATTGCGGTTTTTATTTCCTTCAACCAAGGGACAATGGAAAATTTCTTTGTACGGAAAATTTTTCGGGGTTTAAATTTGAATTGAAAGATAACGATGCATTGTCCGGCTTTGTTAAGAAATATAACATTACGGGAATTTTTGTCGAAAAGCCGCTTGACTTCGGAGAACTTTCTCCTTTAATTATCGAATGGCTCAAAACTTGCGGTTTGCCCGTACAACTTTTCGCGCAAAAATAAATTGAGAATAAACATTAAACTTAGTTGCTCTTCGATTCGGAGGGCAGTTTTTTATTTTGTGTTCGCTCCAACAACGCAGAAAAAATCGGTTCGCCGCCGCACAAGTCCGAAATTAAAAAAGCCGCGCTCGATACGACGATTAATCCGACCAAGTGCGAAAATTGTCCCGTCAGTTCCAAAATTAAAATGCTGCCCGTCACGGGAGCTTTGACGACCGCCGCGAAGAATGCCGCCATTCCGAAAATTATAAAAAGCGTCGTCCAATCCGCCGTAAAAAAATGCAGCGCGTTGCCGATTCGTGCGAAAACATTTCCAATCAACGCGCCGATAACCAGCACAGGCAAAAATAATCCGCCCGGCGCGTTCGTCCCGAAACTTATCAACGTGTATAAAATTTTCCCCGCCAATAAAATTATCAGCAAACTCAACGACAAATGCGTAATTAAAATTTCGTCGACCAAAACATTTCCGCAGCCGAGCACTTGCGGCAATTTTATTCCGAGCGGTATTGCCAACAACAACGGGATTGCAAATCTTTTCCAGCCGAAAATTTTTAATCTGTCGTAAACGTCAAGCGCGAAGATTAACGCCTTGGAAAAATATGCTCCGACTACGCCGCAAATAATTCCGAGCAAAATAAAAAGCGCGGTGAATTTTAACGGAGTCGCACTGATTGCCGCCACCATTTCAAAATCAAGGATAGTCATGACCGACGGTATGCTCAGCGGTTTCGCGGTGATTGTCTCGAAGACCGGACGCACGCCGAATATAATTTTCACGACGAATGACGCGCTGATTGCCGCCGTCACTGCCGCGATTAAAATTTCTTGCGAAAATCTTTTGCGCAGTTCTTCTATGCAAAAAATTACTCCCGCAAGCGGTGCTGTGAAAATTGCCGCCAAACCTGCGCCCGCACCCGCCGTCAATAAAAAATTTCCTTCAACTGACTCGTGATGTTTATTCTTCGCGTAAATTATTTTCGTGAAAAAATTTCCGACTGCCGCGCCGAATTGCACGCTGATTCCCGCTCGTCCCAATGATAAGCCCGCGCCGATTCCCAAGACCGTCGCAAAAAATTTTACCGCCAATAATCTTAACGGCTTAACCATTTGCGCTCGACTTTGCAAAATTCCTTTCAGCTGAGGTATGCCGCTTCCGCCGACTTGCGCGTCAAAATCTATCGCCTTGGCTAAAATCGTCGCCAATAAAATCATCAAGCCGATTGCCAAAAAAATTCTTCCCAAGCTGTCGACGTACGCAAAAATTATCGGTCTGTAAATATCTGCCTCGTCAAGTAAAAATCTCAACGTCGCCACGACTGCGCCCGTAAAAATTCCGACAATCGTGCCTTCAAAAAATAATCGAACTCGCAAGAGTCGTCGAGTACTGAGCAAAGCTATCACGCCCCAAAAAAAATTAGGAGTTAGTAGGTAGGAGTTAGGAGTTAAATTCGCTTTTCCAACTCCTAATTCCTAACTCCTAATTCCTAACTTTTAAAACGGAGGACGCCGCATACCGCCGCCCATCATTTCGCGATTTTGAGCAGCAGGCACCTTTTGGGCAGCCTCGTAAGTCGTGGAAACGTCGTCGCCGGGATTCAAGCCGCCGCCTATGACTTCGACAAATTCTTCGCCGTAAAGTCCGACCGTGATATAAACTTTTTCGGCAACGTCCTTGCCTTGCGCGTCCTTAGTGATTCGTTCGACATAAGTACCTTTGGTGTCGGTTTTTAGAGCGTCAATCGGCACGCACAGCGCGTCACGAACTTGACCGACAACAATATCAAGCCTGGCAGTCATGGCGGGCAACAAAAGATTTTCTTCGTCGGGCGCGGAAAAAGTCACGTAATAATAAATGACGGCGTTGCTTGAGTTTGAGGAACTTGAACTTGTCGAAGAACTTGTATCCCAAGAATTTGCGGTATCCGTCTGAGAAATTTTCGTAACTTCGGCGCGGAAAGCTTTATCGGGATAAGCGTCAACCGTGAACGTCGCAGGCTCGCCGATTGCCACGCTGCCAATGTCGGTTTCGTCAACTTTTGCCTTGACGAGTTTTTCACTCAAGTCGGCAATGCGCATGATGACCGTCGGATTTGTCGAACCTTGGACAGCCATAGTGCCGGGAGTTTTCGGCTCGCCGACAACAACACCGTCCATGGGCGCGGTTATGACTGTTTGATTAACATCGTCTTC
>JAFSOQ010000001.1 GCA_017446845.1 Selenomonadaceae bacterium
CACGAACGATTGACGGTCGCAAAGGAGTTGTTTAAGTTTCAACTGCGGGCAAACAAGTTCGGACATGTAGAAAGTATGAGTTGAGAGATCTCCAAGTACGAATGACGGACCGGATTTCTTCGGGTCGACGCGCCATTTTTGTCCTTCTGCCTTAACGTCGGCAATAGCATCACAACCAAATCCGTGCGTGTACCTAAGCTCGACCATATTAATTTCGCCAAGGTCGCCGTTCTCAACCATTTTGCGCATTTGCATGAGGAGCGGATGACCGGAGAAACCGTAGCACACGCCGACGAAACGATTCTTTTCTTTGGCAAGTTTCATAATTTCTTCGCCCTGTGCAACTTCAAAGAACTAGGGTTTTTCGCAAATGACATGCAAGCCCGCTTCGAGAGCAGCCTTGACCATCTCATAGTGGAGGAAGTTCGGCGTGGCGATGTCGACGACTTCAACGCCGTCCTCGCGCTTTGCTTCTTCGGCAATCATCGTTTTATAATCGGGATAGAGGCGGTCTTTGTCAACGCCCAAATTCGTGCCGAACTCAACATTGCGAGCGGGGTCTACGTCAAATGCACCGCAGACGAGTTTGAACGCCGTGTTGTCATACAATGCGCCGCGACGATGTTTCGGTCCGACATTGGCAGTTCTGCCACCGCCAATCATGCCCCAACGCAGAGGACGAGCAATTTTCTTTTCACCAATCAACATTTTGAAAAACTCCTTTCTTTTTGAAACACCGGTAATAACTTTGATGGCTGAATGATACTCGACGAAAGGGCTTTCAACAATTAGCCGAACTGTTTAAAAGTTATCCGATTCTGCACAAAAAAATAACCGACATTGTCGGCAAAAGAAAATTGACCCGCGTTGCGATTTGTGCTAAAGTTTATTTATTAGAACGACTAAAGCACGTCGAAACGTGAGCCAAAAACTCTTCATAATTATTTTAAGCGTTCCGCCGTGTAAAGTCAAATTTAAAGGAGCGATTCTTTATGACGAATGATGAGAGAAAAATTTTGAAAGCGGAACTTTATAAACTCTCGCCGCCCGCGCAGGAAATTTTGAAAAAATTCTTCGCTGAATGGTACGACGAAAAAAGTTTCGCCGTGGGAAATTTTCAATTACTCGACGAGCCTTGAGGATTTGCCGCACGAAATTTGGCTCGCCGTTGTCGGTTACGAAGGACTTTATAACGTATCCGACTTCGGGCGCGTAAAAAGTTTTCATAACGGCAAGATTATTATTCGCAAGCCCGCGTTTTCAAATGGCTACTTAAAAGTTTCGTTGTGCAAAGACGGTTCTATCAGAACGCATAAAATCCACACGCTCGTCGCAAAGGCATTTATTCCTAATCCCGAAAACAAACCTTCTGTCAATCATATCGACGGTAACAAAACAAACAACTGCGTGGAAAATCTCGAATGGTCTACGCAAACGGAAAATATGCAACACGCCAGCCAAATTGGGCTATTGAAACATCAAGGTTTGAAAGGTTCCGATGATCCCAGTTCAAAATTCAGCGACGAAGACATACGCTATATTCGCGAAAATTGCATTCTCGGTTCAAAAAATTTCGGTGCGCAAGCTTTCGCAAAAATGTACGGAGTTCATTCGAAAACAATTAGCCGCATAGTTCACGGTGAACATTATGCTGAAGTTGACAATGACCGGCTCGATATTAAATATTCTTATAAAATTTTTAGTGTAGAAGAAAAACAATGGATTCGCGAGCCTTACATTAAGGGCGATTCTGAGTTCGGGCAACGCGCTTTAGCAAGAAAATTTGGAGTTGACAAAACAACAATTAAAGCTATCCTTACTTGACAGCAGACATTTGTTGCATTTTCCGATAAGTACTCGGCGAATAATTGGTTTTGCGCTTAAAAATTTTTATAAACGCCGGTATCGACTCATAACCAATCTCATAAGAAATTTCGGCAATAGTTTTGCTTGAGTGAGCCAAAAGCATCATTGCCCGTTCCATGCGCATTTTAAGAACGTACTCGACGGGAGCATAGCCCGTTTGTTTTTTGAACGTGTGAGCCAAATAGCTTGGGCTTACATTTGCCATTTTGGCAAGCTCGTCGATTGTAATGGTTCGCGTAAAATTTTCGTGAATGTGCGTGATGATTTTTTCCATAGGCGAAGTCTCAACAATCTTTTCCTCCGCCTCGCACGACAGCAAATATAAAATCCGTTCAATATAAAATGCGTCCTGGAAAATATTTGTTACGCCGCCTTTGGTAAAAAACTGCACGCAATCAAAAATTTCTTGCCCGACCTTGAGATTATGCGACCGACGAAAGACAGGGCTGTTATTGTTTTGGATAATCAGCTCGGTGACTTCATGCGAACAAATTCCGTCGAAGTGCACGTACAAAAATTCCAAGCCGTCATGTGCGCGATAATAATGCGGGTTGACGCAATCAATCAAAAGCACGTCACCTTTACCGATAAGATAATTTTTTCCATTGTACCTGACGTCCATATTGCCGTCACGCACAAAGATAACCAACACGTAAGGATAAGTCTCACGCTCCATGAAATAGCTGTCCGTGCAAAAATAATGACCGCACCACGTCAAGTATTTCATGGTTTTGGCAGCGACTTCCGACGGCTGAAAAGAAAAACACTCAGAATGGTTCAAAATGCCGGGGTCAACGCTCTTCATGGATTTTCATCTCCCCACAAAATTTTCATCCATACGCTCCGCTCAAATTTTTACTGATTATAACATACGAAATTAAAATCATAAATCTTCATTTGTAAAATAAGATTGTAGCTATCCGTAATGTTACTCTCCTGCAAAAAGAAATTAAATCTTCGATTCGGCCGGTAGAAATATCAGTTTGGAGGTTGGAGTTATAATAACTCCAACTTAACTTCTACGTTCTAACTGCTAAACGCTCCGTCCTAATTTTCGCGCCGTAAGGAAAAATGCAATCGCCAGCGGCAACAATCCGCCAATCCAAGCCATGGGAGCCGCTAAGCACGCGCCCAAATAGCCCAGCCACTTGACCAAGAAAACTGCGGCGGCTATCCTCATAATCAATTCGACAATGCCCGCGAGCGTCGGCACGAAACTTTGACCCAAGCCCTGTAACGTGAAACGGAAGATAAAAAGCAACGCCAACGCCCAATACGACAGCCCCGTTATGATTAAAAATAATCGTCCGTATTCGATAACCTGTTGCGCCTCGGTGCCGACGAACAATTCAATCATTTCCGCGCCAAGATAAATATTGAATATTGCGACCAATACGCTGAACGAACACGACATAAAAATACATTTCTTGACGCCTTCGACGATACGCCCGAATTGTTTTGCGCCGAAGTTTTGAGCAGTGTAAGCCGCCATAGCCACGCCGAAAGACATCATCGGCATAACCGCAATTCCGTCGACGCGATGAGCCGCCGCAAATGACGCAACCGCTACGCTTCCCAGACCGTTCAAAGCGATTTGCAAGGCGACCGCGCCTATCGCTATGATTGACGACTGAAAACCCATAGACAATCCGATTTTTAAATGTTCAATCAAAAATTCTCTGTCGAAGGAAAAATCTTCGCGGCGCACATGCAGATAGGGCACGCGCTTTTTTATGTAGAAGAGGCACAAAATATTTCCGAGCGTCAAGGCAACAATCGTCGCGCCCGCCGAGCCGGGTATCCCCAAGCCGAGTCCGATAATCGCAATCGGTTCGAGTAAAATATTTATGCAAAGTGTCGTTGCTTGAATGACGGTGGGCATTTTGCTATCACCGAGCGCGCGGATTAAATTCGTCAGCATTTGGTGCAAAATAAACATCACGACGCCGCCATAAATAATCCCGATAAAATCATGCGCGCCGTCCAAAATTTCGGGCGGAGTGTTCATTACGATTAACAAATCTCGGCAAAAAATCACACCGATAATCGTCAGGACAATCGAGGCGGAAAAACTCAACGCAATACAAATTGCCGCACTTCTTTTAACGCCGTCGAAATCCTTCGCGCCGAAACGTTGACCCGTGCAAATGGAAAATCCGCTCGTCATGCCGAAGACAAAGCCCAGCATTAAAAACATCAGCGGACCCGTGCAGCCGACCGCCGCCAACGCCTCAACGCCCAAAAATCTTCCGACAATCAGCGTATCGACAAAGCCGAACAGTTGCTGAAAAACATTGCCCGCCAAAAGCGGCAACGTAAAATAAAAAATTAAACGCGCAGGTTCCCCGACCGTTAAATCTTTTACTGCGCCGTTGTTTTGTCCTTGCATAAAGACTTTTCCTCTCCTCCAAAAAATCTTTGTCGATAATATGACGGAGAAATTTTTATGTCAAGGAACTAATTTATGAAACGAGCATGAAATTAAAAATCTTCCGAAAATTTGTTGACACTCAAAAGCTTTTGGTGTAACATTAAGCACAGATTAAAACTTATGTTTCAAGAGTTTTTACAGAGTATAGGGAGGTATTTTTAATGGCTGTTAAAGTTGCTATCAATGGTTTCGGTCGTATCGGTCGTCTCGCGTTCCGTCAGATGTTCGACGCAGAGGGTTATGAAGTTGTCGCTATCAACGACCTCACCAGCCCGAAAATGCTCGCACACCTTTTGAAGTATGACACCGCGCAGGGCGGTTTCTGCGGCAAGATCGGCGAAGGCAAACATCAAGTTGAGGCTAAAG
>JAFSOQ010000028.1 GCA_017446845.1 Selenomonadaceae bacterium
CAATTCTTAAAAAAGGACGGTACGAAAATTGAAAGTAAGCGGAGACCTTCGGGCGACCGTGTGTGGGCTACTTGGACTAGCCTTTGAGAATAAGGCAATCCTATTCAAAGGAGGAAACTCAAAATGCAAACTTCTCATGAATCCCCCGCCTCTTTAGGCGGTGGGTTGTTCAAGGTACAGTAAAGCGAGTTTTAACGAAAAATTTTAACGGACTTTGTGCCGGACTTTTGTCCAAGATTGTGACATTCAATCTTGTTCTTTCATCAACAAACTTTCCAATTTCAACTTTTCGCCGGTTAAATCTTTACCTTTCTGATTTCTATTAGCACAATGGGTTAAAGATATAAAAAATCCGCCATTCAATCGAGTGACGGATTTTTTTTAATTTGAAAATATCTTATCGGGAAATTTATTTTTCGAAAGTTGGGAGTTTGATTGTGCTTTAACTCCTAATTTATAAGAGAAGGACACGTCACCCGATTAGTTGTTCTTCCAAAGAACGACGGCTGAACGCGCGGGAATGTAAAGCTTGAGCCAGTCTTTGTTCTCGCGGTCGTAAAGCGGGTCGTAATTCGTCTCGTGAACAATTGTGTCGTCAGTCAAGCCGAAACCGCCGAAAGCTTTGTCGTCGGTGTTTAACATGACGTCATAGTTGCCTTTGGGAACAAGGAAACCGTAACCGGTGAACGATTTCGTCGGTGAGAAGTTGAAGACGAACAGCAACCGCCCGCGCATGTAGGCAAGCACTTGGTCGGCATCGTCGTGCCAAATTTCTCTTACGGGCAAGTTCACGAAGTCGGGTTCGGTCTTAATGACCGCAATCATCGCCCTATCGAAGTCGCCCAGCTCGTGATAGCAAAGGCTCTTGTCGTCGAGCAGGTGCCATTGACGCATTGCATATTTATGACTCCAGCCGTTACCTTCGCGCGGGAAATCAATCCATTCGGGGTGTCCGAACTCGTTGCCCATGAAGTTCAGATAGCCGCCGCTCATCGTCGAGAGTGTCACGAGCCGAATCATCTTATGCAAAGCAATGCCGCGATTGGCAACGTCGTTTTCGTCGCCCTTGCGGAAGTGCCAATACATATCGGCATCAATCAGACGGAAAATAATCGTTTTGTCGCCGACAAGTGCTTGGTCGTGACTTTCGGCATAGGAAACTGTTTTTTCATCTGCGCGGCGATTTGTCATCTCCCAGAAGATTGAAGACGGTTTCCAATCCTCGTCGCGCTGTTCCTTAATCATCTTAATCCAATAATCGGGAACGTTCATTGCAAGGCGATAGTCAAAGCCAAAGCCGCCGTCCTCGAATTTGCTCGCAAGTCCGGGCATACCGGAAACATCTTCCGCAATCGTAACCGCTTCGGGTTTAACTTCGTGAATCATTTTGTTCGCCAGCATGAGGTAGCAAATTGCGTTGTCGTCCTGGTGACCGTTGAAGTAATCGCCGTAGCCGCAGAACGCCTCGCCGAGTCCGTGGCTGTAGTAAAGCATGGACGTTATTCCGTCGAAGCGGAATCCGTCAAAGTGATATTCTTCCAGCCAATATTTGCAGTTGCTCAGCAGGAAATGTAAAACGTCGTCCTTGCCGTAGTCAAAGCACAAACTGTCCCAAGCGGGGTGTTCGTGGCGGTCGCCTTCGTAGAAAAATTGATTCGGGTCGCCCGCAAGATTGCCCAAGCCTTCGACTTCGTTTTTAACCGCGTGGCTGTGAACAATATCCATGATGACGCCAATTCCCATTTGATGCGCGGCGTCAATCATGTCTTTAAGTTCTTCGGGCGTGCCGCAACGACTGCTCGGCGCAAAGAAACTCGACACATGATAGCCGAAACTGCCGTAGTAGGGGTGCTCCTGAATCGCCATGACTTGAATCGCATTGTAGCCTGCCATTTTGACGCGCGGCAAAATATTTTCTTTGAACTCGGTGTAGGTGCCGACTTTTTCCGCGTCCTGCGCCATGCCGACATGACATTCGTAAATCAGCAGCGGGTTGGTGTCGATTTTAAATCCTTCGTCGTGCCACTCGTGCGGCTGCGGCGGATTCCAAACTTGCGCGGAAAAAATTTTCGTCTTATCGTCTTGAACAACGCGCTGACACCAAGCCGGAATACGTTCGCCCTCGCCGTTGTCCCATTTGACTTTCATTTTATAGAGGTCGCCGTGTTTGAGCTGATTTTCCGAAAGTTTCAACTCCCAATTTCCGTTGATAAGCTTTTTGCAGCGATAAGCTTCCTCTTCTTTCCAGTTGTTGAAGTCGCCGATTAAGTAAATGGCATTTGCGTTCGGTGCCCATTCGCGGAAAATCCAACCGTAATCCGTCTTGTGGAGACCGAAATAAAGATGCCCCGTCGCGAAATCCGAGAGAGTGCGCTTGCCGTTTTCAGTGAGCTGAGAAATTTTCCAAAGCGCGTGATCGTGCCGCCCGCGGATTGCCTCTTCGTAAGGCTCAAGCCATCCGTCCTTCGCTACCAAACCAATATGTTCCATAAAATTTCCCCCTTTCTCTTTGTGCCGATTTTAACAAAAGTTTTTTTTTTAAGCAAGGAATTTAATGGGCGCGACGCGAATTTACTTGAAAAAATTTTTTCGGGGAGAATATTGATGCTCGAACAAAAAGACGAGTGGAAAATTTTAAAAGCAGGTTCTCGTTCAGATTTTTTGAGAATAGCCGCGATAACCGTAACATTTATTTTAGTCATCGCGTTTAACATAATTTTTATCTTTCAAATGACGGCGGAGCAAACTGAAGAAATCGGACAAATGCAGCTGGAAGAAATTCGCTCCGACTTGCAGGGAAGTATCGATAACGCCGAACGAATGGCATTGCGTCTGGCAGCCCGCGCCGAACAAATGCTTGCCGCAAAAACTTCGCAGGAAGATATAAAAAAATTTTTTGAGCACGAACAGCGCGAGCAAAAACTTTTATCAAACGGCGAATGTTTTAACGTTTACATTGCAAATAAAGATTGGTCTGCCATTCCGAATTTCAACATGCCCGCCGATTTTCAAGTCACCAAAAGAAATTGGTATACGGGCGCGGCGCAAAATGCCGGCAAAGTTTTCATAACCGAACCTTACCTCGACGCGGCAGGGCACGGGCTTTGCTTTACCGTCTCAATTATGCTCTCGGATAAAAATACCGTCGTCGCCCTCGATTTCAACTTCACCAACGTTCAAAACTCGATTAAGAAAATGGACACAGGTAACGACCGCACCGCCTTTATCGTCACGAAAGAAGGTTTGATTATCGGTTTCCGTGATGAAATTTTCGTCGGCGAGGAACTCTCTAAAGCTTTGCCCGAATATAAACAAATTCTCGCTACCGTTTTGAATTCGCCGCCGCATGAAAATTTTAAAATAGAAATTGACGACCGCTCCAATACAGTTTTTTCAAGCGAGACAAGTACCGGCTGGCAGATGATTCTTTGCATTGACGATTACTCGCTTTACAAAGACGACTACCGCCACTTGATGATAAATTCCGCCGTCAATATCTTGATGATTGTCGTTATTCTTTTTTATTACTTCAAGGGCATGAAAAATCGTCTGCAAGCGCAAAAGGCTCTCCAAATCAAAGAAGAATTTTTGCGCGGACTTTCCAAAGAATTACATGCGCCGTTGCAAAAAATTTTAAAACTGTCGAACGTCGGGATATTGAGCGGCGAAAATGCTCACGCAGAAAATTCTACTCAAATTCGCGAATCGGCTCTTAAACTCTCCGATATGCTCAACAATCTTTTATCCTTTTCAAACATCGTCACCGAGCAGGAAAAAACTCTTGAGATACGCGCAGAAAAAAATCTTCAGCTGTCCAAAGTCAGTCGCACTGCCCGCCAAAGAATTATCGTCGTGTTGACCGTCGCGCTGATTTTCCGTATCGGTATTTCCATTTATACGAATATCGGCTGGGGCGATACCAAAATGACGCGCGAGGTTGAAATTTACGAGCACCGCCTTTCTAATTGGATTGTCGAGCAAAAAACTATTCTGAACATGTTCGCGAGTGTTATCACCGAACGTCCCGAAATTATGAACGATTATTCCGCCGCCGTAAAATTTTTGGACGGTATAGCCAAAGATTATCCCGAAATTTCCGCGTGCTACTTTGCCAATCCCGATAAGGCTCAGCCGCTTATAATGAATGACGGTTGGGTTTCGCCTGACCCTTCTTGGCGTGTCGAGTTGCGTCCGTGGTATATCGAGACCGAAAGCAGCTCCGAAAGTTTCACCGTGTCGACGCCTTACATTGATTCGCGAACCGGAAATTATTGCGTGACGATAGCCAAAGTTGTCTATGGCAAGAACGGCGAATTCCTCGGAATTTTCGGCATAGATTTTTATCTGGACAGATTGATTCAAATTTTGGATGCGAGCTACACGAATGAAAGTTATGCCTTCCTCGTCGACAAGCAAGGGCAAATTTTAAATCACCCGAACATAAACTATCAGATGACCGCCGATAAGATGACGGACATTTCCGCGACCGAATACGCCGAAGTTTTCAAGAACGACGAAGACTTTTTGGTTAAAGATTTCCGAAACAATTACATGACTTGCGTCGCCAAGAAAAATAAATCGTCGGGCTTTACGGTCGTCGTCGCAAACAGCTGGCATGATACTTACGGGCAAGTAATTCTTTTCCCGTCGGTTTTCATCATCATTTATATAATCTGCGTCGGGCTGGTTGTCGCGCTTATCAATCAGTTGATAAAGTGGCAGACTGCAGTTCAGAAAAAATTAAAAGACGCTGCCAAAACCGCGCTCAACGCCGGACAAGCCAAATCTCAATTCCTTGCGCAAATGTCTCACGAAATCCGCACGCCGATAAATGCAGTGCTCGGTTTCAACGAGATGATTTTGCGTGAATCGAACGATAAAGACATTCACGACTACGCGGAAAATATTTCCAACGCCGGACGAACGCTTTTGAACTTGATTAACTCAATCCTCGACTTCAGCAAGATTGAAGATGGCAAAATGGAAATTATTCCCGTCAGTTATGAAGTGCTCGGCATGATTGATGATTTGGTCAATATGATTTACGACAAGGCGAATAAGAAAAAAATTTCGCTGATAACGAAGATTGACCCGAAACTCCCGAAAACTCTTTTGGGCGACGATATGCGGATTAAACAAGTTATCACGAACCTTTTAACCAACGCCGTCAAGTACACCAAGCAGGGCACGGTTACTTTGACGATGAGCGGCGAAATTATCGACGAAAACTATTTGATGTTGTTCGTGTCGGTTAAGGATACGGGAATCGGAATTCGGCAGGAGGACATTGAAAAACTTTTTGAATCGTTCATACGCCTTGACGAAACGAAAAATAAAAATATCGAGGGCACGGGCTTGGGCATTTCGATTGTCAAAGAACTTTTGCTGATGATGAACAGTCGCCTTGAGGTTTCGAGCGTTTACGGCGAAGGCTCCGATTTTTCGTTCAGATTGCCGCAGAAAATTATCGACAAGACCCCAATCGGAATTTACGGCGAACACCATGCCGAACGCAAAGTTAAACACGTCGAGACGCAAGATTTTATCAAAGCACCCGGCGCGAGGATTTTGGCTGTCGATGACACGAGCTTAAATTTAAAAGTTATCAACGGTCTGCTGAAAAGAAATTTAATCGTGCCCGACCTTGCCGACAGCGGCGAGAAATGTTTGATGTATGCCAAAAAATATTTTTATCATATAATCTTCCTTGATCACATGATGCCCGAAATGGACGGCGTTGAAACTCTCAAGCGGCTCAAGAAAATGAATTTGCCCGCCGAAACTAAAATTGTCGTGCTGACTGCCAATGCGATAAGCGGCGCGCGCGAAAAATATTTGGCTTGGGGTTTTGATGATTATCTCAGCAAGCCGATTGACGTCGACGCGTTGGAAAATATTTTGTCGAAATATTTGCCGCCCGAAATTATTAGAGGCGACGACGAAGACGACGACGAATCGCCCGCGCAGATTGAAGAGGCAGAACTTTTATCTGCTCCGCCGCCCGTAGACGAAGAAGAGGAAACCGACGAAGACAGCTTTTCAAAAAAAGAACGGCGCGACTTTGAAAAAATTTGCCCGTCGATTGATTTGGATACCGCACTTTCAAATTGCATGGACAGCAAAGAATTTTTCGCGGAAATGGCGGAAGAATTCGTAGCGACCGACAAGACTGCCGAACTTGAAGAGACATTGGCGGCGGAAGATTGGAAGGATTATCGAATCGCGGCACATGCGTTGAAATCTACGTCGCTGGTAATCGGCGCGGTCAATTTGCACGAAAAAGCCAAGGCGCAGGAATTTGCGGCGCGTGACGGAAAAATTGACGCGCTTAAAGAAAATCACGCCGACTTGATTGAAACTTATAAAAAAGTTCGTGAGGAACTGGAGGAATGGTTGACTAAAAAATAAATTGCTCGTTGCGCTGATTTGGCGAATCAAATTTCTTTTATATTTTTAATCATACTTTCTTTGCTTGCCCAAAGAAATTATGCAAAGAAAGAGCACCTTTTTTCAGTTAGGAGTTAGGAATTAGGAATTAGGAGTTTGTAGTTGCTTGAGGGGTTTTTAACTCCTAACTACAAACTCCTAACTGATAGAAGTCCGTGACGGCTCCAATATTCGCATTGATTTATGATATTTACTTTTGATAAAGCAATTTAATTTGAGTGGAGGGTAAGTGATGCAAAAAATTTTGATTGTAGACGACGAAAGAATCATGTTGAGAATCGCGACGAAAATTTTATCGAAGGAGTACGAAACAATCTGCGCGGCGTCGGGCGCGGAGGCGATAGAAATATTTCAGCGCGAAAAGCCGGATTTGGTTTTATCGGATTTGCTCATGCCCGGAATTGACGGCTACGAGCTGCACCGAATTCTTCAGGAAAAAAGTACCGAGCGAGTACCGATAATTTTCATGACGGCTGACGAGCGTGAAGAATCCGAGAGCAAAGGTTTCGAGGTCGGTGCGGCTGATTATATTCGCAAGCCGCTCAAAGCTGATGTTTTGCTCCGTCGCGTGAAAAATATTTTGGATAACATAGATAAAATTCAAGGGTTGACCGAGGCGGCGACTCTCGACTTGATGACAGGTTTGCTGAATAAAACTGCCGCGCAACGAGAAATTTCAAAAATCTGCGCGAGTGCTCAAGGCGTCTTGATGATTTTGGATTTGGATAATTTTAAACTGGTCAACGACATTTACGGGCACGCAATGGGCGACAAAGTTTTGATTCGCTTTTCCGAGCTGATTCGCGAGATGATTGCTCCGACGGACGCGGCGGGCAGAATCGGCGGCGATGAATTTCTTGTTTTCTGCGAAGACGTCCGCGACGAAAAAATTATTTTCGACAAGGCGCGGCTCCTCAACTACCAACTTTTAATCAGCGCGAAAAATTTTATGGGCGAGGATATGAATATTCCGTTGGGCACTTCGATTGGCGCAGTGCTCGTTCCCGACGAAGGCAAAGCTTTCGCGACGCTAATCGACAAGGCGGACAAAGCCCTTTACAAAATAAAACACCACGGCAAACACGGTTGCGCATTTTTCGGCGAAGGAAATTCGACGACCGAACACAAAATCTTTGCTCAGACAAAAATGATTTTGAACGAGCGGAATCGCGAGCCGGGCGCGTATTTTGTCGACTTCGAAAAATTCAAGGCGATTTATCAATTTGCGCAACGTCTTGACGAATATTCCGAAAAAAGAAATCAACTGCTCAGCTTGACATTGGATACCGACGAGACACCGGAAGAATTTTTAAGATTGCTGATAAAAAATTTGCGGCGGCGCGATTGCGTGACGCAGTACGGCTGCAATCAATTTTTAATCCTTTTGAACGACGCGCCCGCAGATAAAATTGAAATCGTTCGGCAAAGAATTTCCTCGGAGTGGTCAAGTAAAAATCTCGGCGGAAAAATTACTTTCGAGGCAAGTGAAATTTAATCATAAGCATTTCCAAAAGCTGTGCGACGTTGTATAATCGGCGGCAGTAACTTTAGGAGGGCAACGTGACGTTGCATCCGGTAAGCGCGATTGAACGTTGCGACAAAAATTATTTTGGACCGCGTTCGAGTGTGGAGATAAATTTTTAGGAGGTTAAAGTTTTGAAGATGAATGGAGCACGGGCACTCCTTGAGAGCCTGAAAAATGAAGGCGTCGAATTGGTATTCGGTTACCCCGGCGGCGTCGTGCTGAAACTTTACGACGAGATTTATAAAATGAACTTCCCGAACATTTTGACGGGACATGAGCAAGGCGCGGTTCATGCGGCGGACGGTTATGCACGGGCGAGCGGCAAGGTCGGTGTGGTCATTGCGACGAGCGGACCCGGCGCGGCGAATTTAATCACGGGCATTGCGACCGCCAACATGGATTCGGTTCCAATCGTCTGCATTACCGGACAGGTTGCCAATCCCGCTATCGGCAAAGATTCTTTCCAAGAAGTCGACGTAAGCGGACTCACCACGCCGATAACCAAGCATAATTATCTTGTCAAGAACGTGAACGACTTGCCGCGTGTTGTTAAGGAAGCGTTTTTCATTGCGCGGACGGGCAGACCCGGTCCCGTGTCGATTGACATTGCCGCCGACGTATTCAACACCGAAATTGATTTTGAATATCCCGAAACGATTAATCTGCGCGGCTACAGCGGAAAAAATCCCGTCGAGGTGTCGGCAGTTGACGAGGCTGTCAAAGCGGTTGAAACTTGCGAACGTCCTTTAATTTTTGTCGGAGGCGGCGTGACGAGTTCGGAGACTTCCGACGACTTGAGAAAAATTTTGACGCGGTTGGGTTGCCCGTCGACTTCAACTTTAATGGGTCTCGGCTGCATTGACGCAGACACCGACGGCTTTTTGGGTTTCGCGGGTATGCATGGTTCTTACGGCGCGAACATGGCAATTCAAACTTGCGACTTGCTTTTATGTATCGGAATGAGATTTAGCGACAGGGTTACGGGGCGCGTTAAAGATTTTGCTCCCAATGCAAAAATTGTGCACTTTGAACTTGACCCCGCCGAAGTCAATAAAAATGTTCAAGCGGATTTGAAAGTTCTCGGCGACCTGCGTCAATCGCTGCCGATGTTCAGAGCAAAGCTTGACGAATCACCTGCGAACTTTGCCGAAAAATTTTCCGCGTGGAAAGTTCAAGCCGTCGAAAAAGGTTTGGAGCATCCCTTTGACTGGAAAGAGGAAGGCGACGAAATTAAGCCCGGCGCACTCATCAGCAAAATCAGCGACTTGTGCGACGATAATACAATCGCGGTCACCGACGTCGGTCAACATCAAATGTGGGCGGCACAATTTTTCAAAGCACGCAAGCCGCGCCAATTTTTGACTTCGGGCGGTCTCGGCACTATGGGCTACGGACTTCCTGCGGCTATGGGCGCAAAACTCGCTTGCCCCGACAAAAATGTTGTGCTGTTCACCGGCGACGGCTCAATCATGATGAACATTCAAGAACTCGCGACGATTGCCGACCACGACATTGACGTTAAGATTGTCATCGTCCACAATTTTATTCTCGGTATGGTCGGGCAGTGGCAGAGATTATTTTACAATCATCACTATTCGGCGTCGGAACTCAAATACAAGCGCGACTTCGTAAAGATTGCAAATGCAATGGGCTTGCGCGGCTATCGGCTGACTAAGGCGGAAGAATTGGAAGACGAGTTGGTTGAAATCATGTTCTCGAAGGGCGCGGCGGTCATTGATGTTTACGTCCCCGAAGAAGAAAACGTTATCCCGATGGTTCCGGGCGGCAAACGCCTCGACCAAATGGTTTTGGGCAATTAGGAATGAAAATTCCTGATGTTGACTTCGCGATTATCGGCGGTTCGGGCACGCTCAGCAGTAACTTTCCGAAAAATTTTTCGGGCGTTGAGATTTTGGCGGAGAATTTATTTTTCGACACGCCTTACGGAAAAAGTCCCGCGTTCCGCTTGTGCAGTGTCGACGGGAAAAATTTTCTGACTTGCAAAATGCACGGCTGGAGGAGCGGTGTCACCCGCGCAGATTCATCGCGACAAATTTTCCGGACGTTCAGAGAGGCGGGCGTCAAAAGAATTTTATCGGAAGGCGGCGTCGGCACGATTAATCACTTGCTCAATCCGCGTGATTTAATGATTCCCGACGATTATCTTGACTTGTCGACGCGTAAAGATGTTCAGCTTGACGGACGTTATCTTTTGATTATGCGCGACGCCCTTTGTCCCGAATTGCGCGAAAAACTTTTGACGGCGGCTAAAAAATTTTTCGACGGCAGAATTTTTGAGCGCGGGATTTACGCCGTGACTGACGGTCGACACTTTGAAAGCCCCGCAGAAATTTCCATGCTTAAAGGTCACGCGGACATTGTCGGACAAAGTTTGGCTCCCGAAGTTTATTTGGCAAGGGAAATCGGCGCGTGCTATGCAAATCTGTCGTTCGTCGTCAACTACGGCGAGGGCATTAAAGTTTGGTCGCATGAAGTCATGAAAAATATTTTCTTCGACGACGCGCAACTTATCGGAAATATTTTGCTCGACGTGATTAAAAATACTCCCGACGAAAAATCTTGCAACTGTTTGAACTTGCGCAAAGAAACTTTGCTGAAAGAAATTTACGACGCCGAATAAAATAAAGCGACAGGCTCAATTAGAACCCGTCGCTTTTTTTCTGCCGTTGATTAAATCGATAATTTCACTTTGACCGAAACCGGACAAAAACAGAGTTGAAAATAAGTTAGATGAAGGCAAAAAGGTCTTGCGCGAAAAGTTTAAAAATTTTCCCTTGCAACAAAAAATCCCGACGACTTTTTTAAGAATACTTGAATACATTGCCGAAAAAATTTGCCAAAAATCTGCGAACGATTATAATAAGCGTCGACAATTAAAAACTAAAGGAGCTAAAAAAAATGACAGCAACTCATGCGGCAGGCAGAAAATTAAAGGATGCTATTTTCGACGCGAACCAAGCTTGCAACGAGGCGATAAAAATTCACGGGGCGGATAAAGTTACCAACGCGACAATCGGCGTTATGCTCGACGAGGAAGGAAAACTCGCGACTATCCCGACCGTGGAAAAAGTTTTTCGTTCAATGGATTTTTCGGAGCTGGTTTCCTACGCGCCGATTTCGGGACTGCCTGCTTATCTTGACGCTGTAGTTGATTTGACTTTTGCCGACAATAAACCCGAAGCAAATTTCGGAGCGGTGGCGACTGCGGGCGGCACGGGTGCAATTCATCATGCCATTGCAAACTACGCCGAACGCGGCGACGCTGTTTTGACTTCCGATTGGCGTTGGGGAACTTACGATATTATTTGCAACGAGACCGGCAAACGCCTTGAAACGTTTAAACTTTTCGACGAGGGTTTGAATTTTAATTTGAGTGACTTCGCGGTTAAAGTCGACGCGCTATTGAAGAAACAAAAATCTCTGCTCGTAATTTTGAACACGCCCGCGCACAATCCGACGGGCTACGCGCTCAGCTCTGACGAGTGGGATAAAGTTCTTGCCGTTTTGAAGGCTCAAGTTTCGGCGGGCAAAAAAATTTCCTTGCTCGTTGACATTGCCTATATCGATTTTGCCGGCGAAAAAAATTTTACGCGAGCTTTCATGAAAAAATTTTCCAATCTGCCCGAAAATCTTTTCGTGATGATAGCGTTCAGCATGTCGAAGAGTTACACTTTCTACGGGCAACGGACGGGCGCACTTATCGGCGTATCGCCCGACAAAAAAATTATCGAGGAATTCAAAGACGTCGGAAAATATTCCGGTCGCGCTACTTGGTCGAATATAAATCGCGGGGCGCAAGCTTTGCTTGTCAAACTCGCCGCCGATAAAGACCTCAGCCCGATTTACGAGGCGGAACGCAATGAACTTTATCAAATGGTTAAACGCCGCGCTGATATTTTTGTTTCCGAGGCTAATGCTTGCGGCTTGCGCTTTGTCCCGTACAAGGGCGGATTTTTTATCGCGGTGCCCGCCGACAATCCTGCCGAAGTCTGCAGAAAACTTCACGACGATTTTATTTTTGCCGTGCCGCTGAAGTTGGGAATAAGAGTTGCGGCTTGTTCGATTTCCACAGAAAAAATGCACACGCTCGCCGAAAAAATTTCCCGCGCCATGCACTAAAAATTATCAGCCGCACTCACCGTAAGAAAATATAATGCGCATTGACTTTTTATCAAAACCGGCGCGTTGGAAAGTTTTATCCATTAGGAATTAAAAATAATTCCTACCTCCCGGCTAAAAAGGGGTTGATTAGCATGGCTGAACCGAAAACCAAAGACCTCAACAATATCTTTTGGAAAATGTCCAAGCCGCCCGTGACGAAACTCGCGAATTCAAAAAAGATATTAACAAACGCATGGACATAATCGAAACTCGTATGGATAAGTTGGAAGATAAATTCGACAAGCTCTCCGATAAACTCGATAGCTCCATGAAAGAAATTCGCGACCTCGTCACCTCGTCGCAGAAGGAAATTAATTCCTCAATGCGTCACAGCCAAGTTTTAACCGCGACTGTTATCAGCATAGTTGTCGTAGTTATCGCGTCCTTTTTAATACATGGATTAAAGGTGAGCTTATGAAAAAGTTAATCGAAGTTGCTCTGCCGCTCGACGTCATTAACGAAGCTTCGGCGCGTGAAAAATCTATTCGCCACGGACATCCCTCGACGCTGCATCTTTGGTGGGCAAGACGACCGCTCGCAACTGCCCGCGCTGTACTTTTTGCCTCGTTGATTGATGACCCGTCCGAACGTCCCGATAAATTTCCGACGCCCGAATCTCAACAGGAAGAACGCGAACGCTTATTCAAAATCATTGCCGATATTGTTCAATGGGAAAACAGCGGCAACAAAGAAATTTTCGACCGCGCGAACTTTGAAATTTTAAAATCGATAAGGGAGATGACTCCGACGAAAAAATTAATTGAAACCGCTGTGCCGCTCGACGTGATTAACGAAGCGTCGGCGCGTGAAAAATCTATTCGCCACGGACATCCTTCGACGCTGCATCTTTGGTGGGCAAGACGACCGCTCGCAACTGCCCGCGCTGTACTTTTTGCCTCGTTAATTGATGATCCGTCCGAACACCCCGAAAATTTTCCGACGCCCGATTCTCAACAGGCTGAACGCGAACGCTTGTTTAAAATCATAGGAAAAATCGTTGAGTGGGAAAACAGCGGCAACGAAGAAATTTTCGCCGAAGCTCTTAACGAAATTAAAAAATCCGTCGGCGACGATTTGCCCGCAATCTTCGACCCGTTCGCAGGAGGCGGCACCATTCCTCTTGAAGCTCAAAGGCTCGGTCTTAAAGCTTTTGCCGCTGATTTAAATCCCGTCGCCGTCATGATTAACAAAGCCATGATTGAATTGCCTGCCAAGTTTAAAAATCTTCCGCCCGTCAATCCCGACAAACCTGTTCTCGGCGTTTGGCACGGCGCGCAAGGTCTTGCCAACGATATTCTCTACTACGGCAAACTCCTCAAGAAAAAGGCTCTTGATAAAATCGGCGACCTTTATCCAAAAATTTTCTCGCCCGAACATAACAAAGATTTAACCGTCATCGCCTGGCTTTGGGCGCGTACCGTTCCTTGCTCCAATCCCGCTTGCAATCATCATATGCCGCTCGTTCATTCCTTCAAGCTCTCCACCAAGCAAAATGTTTTCGTTCAACCCATTGTCGACGGCGATAAAATCCGTTTTGAAATTCGTCAAGGCAACGACAATATTCCCGAAGGCACCGTCAATCGCAACGGCGCACACTGTCTTTTTTGCGGGGCTGATGTTCCGCTCGCTCACGTTCGCGCCGAAGCTAAAGCAGGTAAAATGAATGCTCAACTTATGGCGATTGTCGCCGAAGGTGCCAACGGCAGAGTTTATCTCCCGCCCGACCCCGAACACGAATTTATTGCCGACATTCCCAAGCCCGACGATTATCCCGGCGGCAACCTCCCCAATAAAGCTCTCGGCTTCAGCGTTCAGAATTACGGCTTTGATGAGTGGCATAAACTTTTTACCAACAGACAACTGACCGTTTTAATGACGTTCAGCGACTTAATTGCAGACATTAAACAACAGGTGCAAGACGACGGCGGCTCCAAAGATTATGCCGACGCTCTCGCCGTGTACCTGGCTTTTTTAGTTGACCAAGTTGCATGTCACAGTTCAAGGGTTTGCAGTTGGGATTCGTCTATCCAAAAAATACGAAATACTTTCGGGCGGCAAGCAATTCCGATGATTTGGGACTTCGCGGAGTCAAATCCGTTCAGCAACTCAACAGGGTGCTTCGATAATTTATTTCAACGGCTTTATAAAGGCTTGCGTGAATTGCCTGTAACTGTCAGCGGCACGTCCGAACGTCACAGTGCGACGGAAAAATTTTCATTTACCGAACCCGTCATGGTGTCGAGTGACCCGCCGTATTATGACAACATAGGTTATGCGAACTTGTCGGAATTTTTTTATGTGTGGATGCGTCGTTCGCTGAAAAATATTTATCCGCAACTTTTCGGGCGCATGAGTTTCGACAAGGACGAGGAACTGATTGCCGAGCCTGCCCGCTTCAAAAATAATAAGACTGCGGCGAAAAATTTTTTTGAAGACGGAATGTTTCAGGCGTTGAAAAATATTTACGACATAACCCGCGCAGATTATCCCGTAACGATTTACTACGCGTTCAAGCAAAAAGAATCGGAAGCGGGCGGCGAAGCGTCGACAGGTTGGGAGACAATGTTGACGGCGATAATCCGAGCAGGTTTTCAAATAACGGCGACTTGGCCAATGCGAACGGAAATGAAAAATCGAATGCGTTCACATGATTCAAATGCTTTGGCGTCGTCGGTGGTGTTGGTTTGCAGGAAGCGGGCAGCGGAAGCCGGAACCTGCGACTTGGTGGAATTCAAACGCGAGCTGAAGAGCGAATTAAAAAAATCGTTGACGGAAATGCAAAAGGCAACGATCGCGCCGGTGGACATGGCGCAGGCGGCAATCGGACCGGGAATCGGAATCTATTCGCGCTACGAAAAAATAACGGACATGACCGACAAGGAATTGACAGTGCGAGACGCGCTCAAGATAATCAACGCGGAGCTTGCGGAATTTTTCGGAACGCAGACGGGACGGCTGGACACGGCAAGTCAATTTTGCGTGGAGCTGTACACGCAGAAGGGCTTCGAGGAAATATCGTACGGCGAGGCAGAGACTTTGCTAAAAGCAAAAAATGTTACGGAAGACGTGCTGAAAAGAACAGGTGCGGCAAATGTTGCAGGCGGTCGAGTTTGGCTGATAAAATGGGATAAAATGCCCGTGTTGAACGAAAAGCAGTTGAATCGCGATTGGCTGAAAATATTGACGGACGGACAATGTGCGTGGGTTTGGGTGCAAAGTTTGGTTTTGGTCTTCAAAAAGGAAGGAATCACGGGCGCGGCGGAACTTTTGGCAAAATTTAGCGGCGACACGGAGTCCTTGAAAAATTTGGCTTATCGACTTTACAGCATAGCAGAGAAAAATAAATGGTCGGAAGACGGCACGGGCTATAATGACATTGTGGTTGAGTGGCAAAGTATTTTGGAAAAGCGAACAGAATTTTTGCCGAAAGAAACGCCCGAACCTGTTCAAGGCGAGTTGTTCTGAAAAATTTTTATCCCGTCGAGTGGCGGGAATTTTTTTTGGGGCGTCGAAAAAATTTTTCGGGAGGCGGTGTTATGTACGAGAAGAATTATTCGGATATAAACGACGCGATGAATAATATTTTGCGTCCGATGCTTGCGGGCTTTGTCGGAACGAAATTATCTGCGAAGTTCGGGAACGATAATTGGTGGCGGCTCGGTGTGCTGAAAGAACTTTATCCCGACCAAAAAAGATTTTTGCCGACGGACGGAACTTACGCCGAGTTGACGGACAAATTGGACATTCAGTTGAGTTTGCTGTTGATAGAAATACATTGGCGGGAAATTTTTTCGCCGATATTGCCCTACGAATATTTTAATTACGTCAAGGAACTGCGTACGATAAGAAACACATGGGCGCACAAGCCGGAATCATTCGACGACGCGGCGACAATGCGGGCATTGGACACGATGGCGCAAATCAGCAAAGAAATCGACGAAGAGACGACCGAGCAGTTGCGAGCGATGTGGAATGAGCATATTCCGAAAAAAAATGTTGTGACGGTCGTCGAGCAGTCACAAGAAAATTTTTTGCCGATACCCGAAAATTTGAAGTCGTGGCGAGACGTGATAGAACCGCACCCCGATGTTGTGCAAGGAAGGTATCGCCAAGCGGAGTTTGCGTTGAATTTGGCGGAAATCGTTCGGAAGAAAGGACGCGCCGAGTATACAGACCCGACAGAATTTTTTGCGCGAACATATTTGACGGGCGGCTTGAAAAATCTTTTGGTGGCGACGCTCAAGAGATTAACGGACGGTGACGGCGAACCGGTTGTCCGATTGCAAACGTCCTTCGGCGGCGGCAAAAGTCACAGCTTGCTTGCGTTGTATCATTTATTCGGCGGAAAAATTCGCGCGGAAGAATCGTCGGCAGTCCGAGAAGTTTTGAACGCGGCGGGCGTTTCATTTATTCCGAAGGTGCACACGGCGGTTATCGTCGGGACATGGGAAAATCCGTTGAAGACGACGCTTTGGGGCGAAATCGCGGCTCAACTATCAAAGTCGACGGGCAAGCCGGAACTGTATGAAATGATTCGCGCGAACGACGAAAAAGGAATATCCCCCGGCGCGGGCTTGTTGAAAGAAATTTTCGACGCGGCGGGCGCGAGTTTGATTTTGATAGATGAGTTGGTCGCATACGGCAGGAAATTAAAAATCGGTGAGATAACGGAGGGCGGGACGGTCGGCAATTTGATAACGTTTATTCAAGAGTTGACGGAAGCAGCCGAGGCGAGTCCTAAAACGGCAGTGGTCGTGTCGATACCCGAATCCGAGGCAGAAATTGTCGACGCCAACGGGCGAGATATTTTGAATCAAGTTGATGAAGTTGTCGGGCGCAAGGAATTTGTTTGGACGTCGGTCACTCCGCAAGAGGGTTATGAAATAGTTCGTCGTCGCCTGTTCAGAGAGTGTCGAGACACTCAAGCGCGGGAAGAAGTCTGCGCGGCGTATTTTAAAATGTATCTCAACAACGCGACGGATTTTCCGAAGAGAAGTCAAGAAAACAAATATCGGGAAAGTTTATTGTCGTGCTACCCGATACACCCGCAACTATTTGAATATCTTTACGAGAAATGGACGAGCCTGGAAAAATTTCAAAAGACGCGCGGCGCGTTGAGATTGATGTCCAAAGTGATTTATCGATTGTGGACGAGCAATGATAAAAGTTTGCTGATAATGCCGGGCACGATGCCTTTGGACGATGCGCCCGTTCGAGACGAGCTGACAAAATTATTGGGCGCAAATTGGAATGAGGTAGTAAATACGGAAGTAAACGGCGAACATTCCAAGTCGTGCGAACTGGACGCGCAAAATTTAAGATACGGCAGATTGAGTGCGGCGCGTAAAATATCCGGAGCGATTTTTATGGGAACGGCTCCCGGCGATCCTCAAAACAATGTTCGCGGCATTGACGAAAACGAAATACACCTTGGAACGATTCAGCCGCAGGAAGTGGAATACATTTCCGTTTACAATGACGCGCTGACGAATCTCAAGACGAATTTATACTATTTACATTCTCAAGGCTCGCGGCTTTGGTTTGATACCAATGCGACGTTGCTCAAGATGTTTGACGACGAACGCGCGAAATTTTCGGAAGAGGAAATTATTTACGAGATAGAGCAGCGATTGACTAAGTGGAAAGGACGCGGGCAATTCAAAGGAGTACACATTTGCCCGAAGAGTTCGGCGGACGTTCCTGACGAAAAGACGGCGCGGCTTGTGATATTGTCGCCAAAATACATTTACAACGACAGACAAAAAAATAATGCGGCGATTGATACCGCGAAAGAAATTTTGGATAAACGCGGGACGATACCGCGCACGAATAAAAATATGCTGATGTTTTTGGCGGCGGGCACCGAAAATTTTTTTGTGCTTAGAGATGCCGCGCGAGATTTTATGGCATGGCGTGCGGTCAAAAGCAAAACAAATTTGGACAAAATGCAACTTGCCGAAGTGGAGAGCAATTTAAAATCGGCGACGGACAATTTCAAGATGAAAGTTTCGCAAAGCTATAACAAGCTGATTGCGCCCGAAACATACGGCGAAGCAGATTTGAATTTGCCGTTGCACGTTTCGGAAATTGTTTGCATGAAAGAAGACAATATTTCCGTGGCGTTCGAGAAATTTTCAAGTGATTGGATGTTGGTCGGCACGCTTGGTGCGGAAAAGTTGAAAAGTCTTTTGGACAAATTTATTTGGCGCGACAGAGATCATGTCGAGTTAAAACAGCTTTGGGAATATTTCACGACGTATTATTATTTGCCGCGCCTTATCGACGTAAATGTTTTGATTGATACGGTTCGCCGCGGAGTGAAGGCGAAAACTTTTGCCTTGGCGGAAGAATTTAAAGACGGGAAATATATTAACATGCACTTCGGCGACGTTGCCTGCGGTCAAATTCCCATGAACTATTTTTTGGTCAAAGCCGGTGTCGCCGAAAAATTTATCAAAGTTAAGCCGATAGAGCCAAAGCCGCCCGATAAAAATGATGACGACACGCCGCCACCTCCGCCGCCATCAAAGCCGAAGTTGCCGAAACATTTTTCTATGGACGTTGAATTGGATAACGCTCGACCGGACAAAAGTTTTAAAGATTGCATTGATGAAGTTGCGTCACGGCTAATGAATCTGCCGAGCATTGACACATCGATCAGACTTGTGATAAATATATCTGTCCCCGACGGTGTGCCGAAGGATATAAAAGAAGATGTCGAAGCGAATTGCCGCGACTTGAAAATAGAAAATTATCACTTTGAATATTGAGCAAACCTGTTGCGTGCGTCGCAGTTGCCGAAATATTTTTCAGCGGACGCGGAACAGGATAACGCCGGACTAAAAATTTTAACGACTGCATTGATGACGTTTCGTGAAAATTTTTAAACGTATAATATGCGAAGTTTTCAAAGGAGGAAATTCAATGGGAGTAAATTCCGAACGCAGAAATATAGCGATAATCGCGCACGTCGACCACGGCAAAACAACTTTGGTCGACGCGATGTTAAAGCAAAGTCATATTTTCCGCAAAAATGAACAGGTAGCCGAACGCGTCATGGACAGCGGCGATTTGGAACGCGAACGCGGCATAACGATTCTTTCAAAGAACACGGCGATTTTGTACAAGGGGATTAAAATAAATATCGTCGACACGCCGGGGCACGCGGATTTCGGCGGCGAAGTCGAACGCGTTTTAAATATGGTTGACGGCGTTTTACTTTTGGTCGACGCCTTTGAAGGTCCCATGCCGCAGACAAAATACGTCCTTCGCAAAGCCCTTGAACATAAACTTAAACCAATCGTCGTGATAAATAAAATTGACCGCCCCGACGCTCGCGTCGACGAAGTTTACGACGAAGTTTTGGAATTGTTCATGGAGTTGGACGCCGACGACGAGCAACTTGACTTTCCGGTTATCTACACGGCGGCAAAAGCGGGCATTGCCAAAAAAGATATGTCGGACGAAAGTCATAATCTTCAGCCGCTCATGGATACGATTTTAAAAGAAATTCCGCCGCCCGAAGGTGAATTGGATGCACCGTTGCAAATGGTCGTCACGACGCTTGAGGCAGATGATTACGTCGGGAAAATTGCAATCGGAAGAATTCAGCGCGGAAAAATTAAATCGGGCGAAACTATTGCGCTTATGAGTGAATCGGGAATTAAAAAAGCTAAAGTCGGAAAAGTTTTCACTTACGACGGATTGAACCGCGTAGAGACTGCCGAAGCGCAAATGGGAGAAATTATCGCGCTGACCGGCTTAAGCGAAGTTTCAATCGGCGATACTGTTGCCGACGCCGAATACCCCGAAGCATTGCCGTCAATCCGCGTGGACGAGCCGACGTTAAGTGTGACGTTCGGAGTTAATACAAGTCCTTTCGCGGGCAAGGAAGGACAATTTTTGACGAGCCGTCACATTCGCGACAGACTTTTTAAAGAGGCTCAAACGAATGTGGCGTTGCGCGTCGAAGAAACTGATTCGGCGGACGTTTTCAAAGTCAGCGGTCGCGGTGAATTGCACTTATCGATTTTGATTGAGACCATGCGTCGCGAAGGTTACGAAATGCAAATCGGAAAGCCCGAAGTCGTTTACAAATTGATTGACGGACAAAAATACGAGCCGATAGAAAATCTGACCGTCGAAGTTTCTCAAGAATACATGGGCACTGTCATGGAGAGTTTGGGACGCCGCAAAGCCGAATTAAAAAATATGCAAAACGTCGCGGGTTACATGCGGTTGAATTTTTTGATACCTGCGCGGGGCTTGATAGGATTCCGCTCGGAGCTTTTGACTTCAACGCGCGGCAACGGAATAATGAATCACGTCTTCCACGGCTACGAACCGTACAAGGGCGACATTCCCGGACGCAGTCGCGGCAGTTTGGTAGCGTTCGAGCAGGGCGAGACGACCGGCTACGGAATTTTCAATCTGCAGGACAGGGGCGTTATGTTCATTGAGCCGGGACAAAAAGTTTATGAGGGCATGATTGTCGGCGAAAATTCCCGTGACATGGACATTGACATAAATCCTTGCAAGCAGAAACATCAGACGAATATTCGCGCCAGCAATTCCGACGAGGCAATCAGACTTGTTCCGCCCAGGTTTATGAGCTTGGAACAGGCAATGGAATATATTAACGACGATGAACTTGTCGAAGTCACGCCGAAAAGTATTCGCTTGCGCAAGACGATTCTCGACCGCACGACGCGCGGCAGAGCTGCCAAGAATGCACGAAAATAATTAATCGCCGTTGAAGGATTAACCGCTGATTTATAGAATGTTGCAAAAAATTTTTTATATAAAGGCGGTGAAAACTTTGGAGACTCAAAACGTCGATAAAACTCGTTCGCCAAAAATTATTTCGGCTTTAAAAGAAACAGCGCGAGAAAACGACGGAAAGTTGACTTGGGGCGACTTTGACAGGATTATCCGGACTTTCGGCGTGGAAGACGATTCGGATGAAATTGAAGAAATCCTGAGCATGTGCGAGCGCGAGGGCATAGAAATAATCGCCGAAGACACACCCCTTGAGGATATTGGCGACGACGCTGTCGATGCCGATTTTCCTATGGAAGAAACTTCCTCCGAACAAGATGATACTTCAACTCCCGAAGAAAAACCTTCCGAGACTCCAAAGCCAACCGCGGAAGTCGATTGGATATACGACGACATTTCAATCGATGACCATGTTCGCATGTATCTGAAAGAAATCGGGCGCGTACCGCTCCTGACCGCCGAACAAGAACGCGAACTGGCAATGCGAATGGAATCCGGCGACGAGGAAGAACATTCCGAGGCGCAGAAACAACTTGCCGAAGCGAATTTGCGTTTGGTCGTGTCAATCGCCAAAAGATACGCCGGACGCGGCATGAATTTTCTTGATTTGATTCAAGAAGGTAACTTGGGATTGATTAAGGCGATAGAAAAATTTGATTATCACAAGGGCTACAAATTTTCGACGTATGCAACGTGGTGGATTCGTCAAGCGATAACGCGAGCGATAGCCGACCAAGCGCGCACAATCAGAATTCCGCCGCATATGGTCGAAACGATTAACAGGTTAACAAGAGTTTCGCGAAATCTTCTGGAGGAAAATGGACGCGAGCCGACTGACGAAGAAATTGCCGAGGAAATGGAGGTATCCGTCGCCCGCGTGCGCGAGATTAAAAAAATTTCGCAAGAGCCGGTTTCATTGGAGACGCCCGTCGATGAATACGATGAATTGGATGATGAATGTATTGAGTATTCAAATCCTGTATCATGGGGAGTACTCTTTGGTCACTACGGTGGTCCATTTCTGAAAGATTTTATCGAAGACCACGACACACCTGCCCCCATCGATGCCGCGTCATTCATGCTGTTAAAAGAACAGCTCGAAGAAGTTCTCGGAACTTTGACGCCGCGCGAACGTGACGTTTTAAAATTGCGCTACGGACTTGAAGACGGCAGAGCACGCTCGCTTGAGGAAGTCGGCAGGGCTTTCAATGTCACTCGCGAACGAATTCGGCAAATCGAGGCAAAGGCTTTGAGAAAATTACGTCACCCCGCCCGCTCAAAAAAGCTTAAAGATTTTTTTTGAATGACTTAAAAATAATTGCCTTTAACGTGAAGGATTTAACTGCCGCCTATCGAACACCGATAAGGGACAAGGACTTGGGGACAAGGGACAAGTTTTAAATTCCCAATTCCTAATTGATAAAAAGGGCGGTGGAAGTCATGGAGAACGAATTTTTTGATGACGTTGAAATTTATCTTGAGGAAGTCAAACAAATACCTCCTCTGGGCGCGCAGGAATTTCATACGCTTTTACTTCGGGCGGCGGACGGCGACGAGGATGCTCAAATGGAACTTGTCAACGCGAACTTGCGACTGGTCGTCAACATAGCGCAAAATTATATCGGGCAAGGCGTGCCTTTTTCGGATTTAATTCAAGAAGGCAACATCGGACTCATGGACGCGGTAAAAAAATTCAGCACGAAAGGTTCCGCGACTTTCATCGAATACGCCGAAAAGTGCATAGAAAAAGCTATCGTTCGCGGCTTGCTCGAAATGAACGACTCCGCGCAAGTTTCGCTTGATACGCCGATTGACGAGAGCACTTATAACGATAAAGATACATTTGCGGTCGAAGGCGATTTTATCGAAGGTTTGACCCTTGCCGACTTCGTGGAGGACAGCGACACGCCCACGCATTTTGACCGTTTGAATACTTTGCAGATGCGCGAACTCTTGGGCGAAGTTTTGGACACGTTGACTCCGCACGAAAGAAAAGTTTTGTCGTTAAGATTCGGTTTGGAAGATGGACGCATGAGGACAATCGACGAGGTTGCCAAAATTTTTAAGGTCAGTAGCGATAACATTCAAGCCGTCGAAGTGAAAGCTTTGCGCAAACTTCGCAACCCCGACTGTTCGATTAAGCTCCGCGATTTCTATTGATTCTTGTCGGCTGAAAAAAACTTGAAAAACCCTTTGCAATTTGTAAAACGCTGTGTTAAAATGAACACGCTTACAAAAAAGCAAACCAAATATCGGAAGGGCGATTGTTTATGATATTGACGGACTGGATAAAAAAGCTGACGGATATAATCATGCCGCTGGAACCTCCGCAAGAGGAAGAAGAGGAAGTCAAAGAAACCAAAAAAGTTGAAACCAAAATCGAAGAGCCAAAAGTCGCGGCGCAGGAAAAACAAGCTCCGCAACCTGCCGCACAAGCTTTCCAAGCAGAACAGCAAACGGCAGCAGGAGGTTTTGCACAAAATTTCGGCAGCGGAACAATGAGTTTCACTCGTCATGGCGGCATGGTAAGTACTGCAGAAAATGGTGTCACGTCAATGGGCGGTTTTCGCTACGAGGCTTACAACAATGGAACTGACGAAGCGTCCGTGCGTCCGAGTCTTGCCGTTGTCAAAACTCCTCAGCTCACCATGAAAATCTATGCTCCGACAAAATTCGACGATCAAGTTAAGCAGATAGCCGATGATCTTCTCAAGCACAACGCAGTTATCGTAAATTTCGAGGGCGTCAGCGAAATCGACCGCCAACGAATCGGCGACTTCATTATCGGTGCCGTGTACACGATTGACGGGCAAGCGGAAATGGTTTCAAGCAAAATTGTTCTTTACGTTCCGAAAGGTATCGAATATGAAAATGCCGTCGCGAGAGTTCCGATGCGTCGTTATAATTGAGAGGCGAGCGAAAATCAATTTTAAAATAATCGAAAGTAAAAAGCGGGCACCGTAAAAAGTTGCCTGCTTTTTATTTAGGACGGAGGATAAAATTTGCGAGACGAATATTTAACGCAAGACCGCGCTCCGATTTTGGAGGCGTTGACCAAAATGAAGGCGGCGAGATTGGTACCCTTCGACGTGCCCGGACACAAACACGGTCGCGGCAATCGCGAGCTTACAGATTTTTTGGGGCAAGCATGTCTTGAAGTTGATGTTAATTCCATGAAACCGCTGGATAATTTGTGTCACCCCGTCAGCGTGATTCGCGACGCGGAAATTTTGGCGGCGGAGGCATTCGGGGCAGCGCACAGTTTTTTTATGATCGGCGGGACGACTTCGGCTGTGCAAGCGATGATTCTTTCCACCTGCAAACCCGGCGACAAAATTATTTTGCCGCGAAATGTTCATCGCTCGGCAATTAACGCGCTGATTTTGTGCGGAGCCGTTCCCGTTTACGTCAATCCGCAAGTCGACGCCCGATTGGGAATTTCGTTGGGCATGAAGGTTGAGGAAGTTATTGACGCGATAAAAAATAATCCCGACGCAAAAGCCGTTCTGATTAACAATCCGACTTACTATGGAATTTGTTCCGACGTTGCTACGATAACGAGAGTTGCTCACGAACACGACATGAAACTCTTGGCGGACGAGGCGCATGGCACGCATTTTTATTTCAGCGAAAAACTTCCGCCGTCGGCTATGAGTGTCGGAGCGGATATGGCGGCGGTCTCCATGCACAAATCGGGCGGCTCGCTTACTCAAAGTTCGTTGCTCTTGACGGGAAAAAATATAAACGAAGGTTACGTTCACCAAATTATAAATCTCACGCAATCGACGAGCGGTTCTTATCTTTTGATGTCGAGTTTGGATATTTCGCGGAGGAATTTGGCTCTGCGCGGCGCGGAAATTTTTGACAAGGTGATTGAGCTGGTCGAGTATGCTCGCGACGAAATAAATTATCTTGGCGGCTGGTATGCTTACGGAAAAGAACTCGTCGACGGCGGCGCGGTCTTCGATTTTGACGTTACGAAACTTTCTGTCTTCACGCGGGCAGTAGGTTTGGCGGGCGTCGAGGTTTATGACATTTTACGCGACGAATACGACATTCAACTTGAGTTCGGCGACATTGCCAACGTTTTGGCTTATGTGTCCGTCGGCGACAGAATTAAAGACATTGAACGGCTCGTAAGTGCTTTGGCGGACATCAAGAGGATTTATCGTAAAGATCCTTCGCGCCTCATGAAAATCGAGTACATTGACCCGATTGTCGACGCCGCGCCCAAAGATGCTTTCTACGCAGAAAAAAAAGCCCTGCCGATTGCAGAGACCGTCGGCAAGACTGCAGCTGAATTTTTAATGTGTTATCCGCCGGGCATTCCGATTCTTGCTCCGGGCGAAAGAATTACTCAAGAAATTTTGGATTACATTCGCTACGCCAAGCGGAAAGGCTGTCAAATTACCGGTCCGGAAGATATGTCGATTCAAAAGTTGCAAGTCATGGTTTAAGGAATTTGCGACGCAAATAATCAATCGTTTGATTAAGCTCGCGAATATCTCGGCGAATCTTTTCCATATTTCTTTCAAGCAAAATTAATTTATGTTCTTCCCGCAGAATTTCTTCGTGCAAATTTTCCAATGTGCGTTCGCGCTCGGACTGTTCCTCGCGCAGCTGTTTAATTTTTGACTTAAAGTTAAAGTCGTTCAATCGTAATCCCTTCCCACAAAATTTTAACATACTTGCGGAAGTTTTTCTTATGAAAAATTTTTTATGCCGTGCCCGCCGAAGTTGTTGAGGTCAGCGCGGTTTGGCGAAAATCATTCTGCCCGCCGAAGTTTGCAAGGCACTCGTGACCTCAACCGAAATTGTTCGGCTCAAATATCTGTGTCCGTTTTCGATAACAATCATCGTGCCATCGTCGAGGTAGGCAACGCCTTGACCGGGTTCCTTGCCGTCCTTGACGACTTGGACTTTCATCGTTTCGCCGGGAATCACGACAGGTTTAACGGCGTTCGACAGCTCGTTAATGTTCAGAACGTCGACGCCGCGCAGTTGAGCAACTTTATTCAGATTAAAATCGTTGGTGATAATTTTTCCGCCGAGTTTTTGCGCAAGTCGCACGAGTTTTGAATCGACGCCTTGAATATCGTCAAAGTCAACGTTCATAATCTCAACGTCAAGATTTGATTCGTCCTCGCGAATTTTTTGCAAAACGTCAAGCCCGCGACGCCCGCGCACTCTCCGCAATGTGTCCGCCGAATCGGCAATGTATTGAAGTTCCTCCAAGACAAAAACCGGAATCAACAGCGTGCCTTCCAAAAAGCCCGTCTTGCAAATGTCGGCAATGCGCCCGTCGATTATGACGTTCGTATCCAACAGTTTGTAATTTTTATTTTTATGCTCCTGCAATTTGACGAGATTAACTTTGGCTTTCTCGACAGTCGGAGTTTCTTCTTGCGCAGGTTCTTCAGTGACTTTTTCAGGCTCGACAGTTTCTGTTGCCGCTTTAACTTCTTTTGCCGCTTTATCTGCCTCGCGATTGTGCAAAATGTCTTTTATAAAATCAAAGCTGCTTACGATTTCCTTGCGCTTTTTAATCGTGATTCGAACGCCCAAATATCCGAGTACCAGACTAAAAATGATTGGAATATAATTGCCGACGATTGGAATCCGAGCAAATGCGTTGCCCAATAAATTTGCGATTATGAGTCCTATTGCCAACCCGACTGCCCCGGCGATAACGTCGTTGATTGGCATTTTGCTGAGTTGCTTTTCGACAAATGCCGTGAAATTTCCGAGCTTGCCGATTAAGTACGGAGAGATAAAAAATCCTGCCAAGCCGCCGACAAGTGCGCCTGACAAAATACAGACGAGATTTGCGATAGTCAGCCGAAAAATGCCCGTGTCGATTTGGAAAAATTCCAGATTGATATACGAGATTAATAACGGGCTTGCCTGATGTAACGCCGCGCCGCCAACTATCGCGCACGTCAGCGTTATGAAAAATTTTATCACTTTATCAAGCATAAACTTCACCTCCAATAAAGTTTATGCAAGACTAGCATATCTTTCTGAAATTTTACTGATTGTCATTCATGGGGAAGAATTTCTTATCTTTGTTTAACAAATCGGCAACGCGTTCAATAATTTTTTCGGCGAGTTCGGCTTTACTCATCTTTGGGAAATTTTCGACCTCACCACCGCGCCAAATTATCGAAGCAATATTTGTGGAAACGTTAAAGCCCGCGCCCTCAGCCGTAACGTCATTTGCAACGATGAAGTCAAGATTTTTCTCGACGAGTTTTTTATTTGCGTATTCCAAAATATTTTGAGTTTCAGCGGCGAAACCGACGAGCACTTGAGATTTTTTCAAGTTGCCGAGTTCTTTTAAGATGTCGGGATTTTTTACGAGTTCCAACGTCAAAGTCTCGGCGGATTTTTTTATTTTCTGCGCGGCGGGATTTTTAACGCGATAATCGGCGACGGCGGCGGACATTATCACGGCGTCGACCGAATCAAAATCTTTCAAGACAGCCTCGCGCATTTCGATTGCCGATTCAGTCTTGACGAATTTTAAATTTTTCGGCGGCGCAAGCTCACTTTTGCCCGAAATTAAAATTACTTCCGCGCCCGCGCTGAGTGCCGCCTTTGCAATTTCAAAACCCATGCGCCCGCTCGACCTGTTGCCGATGTATCGAACGGGATCAATCGCCTCGACCGTGCCGCCCGCCGTCACGAGAATTTTTTTACCGCTCAAAACAGTGCCTGTAAAAATTTTTTCGATTGCCGCGCAGATGTCGACAGGTTCGGGCAAACGACCTTTGCCGCTTATTCCGCAAGCCAAATTCCCCGTCGCGGGTTCCAAGATTTTCATTCCGCGAGATTTTAAAATTTCCAAATTTGCTTGCGTCGCGGGATTTTCAAACATTTTTGTATTCATTGACGGCGCGATTAAAATTTCTCTGTCGAAAGCCAAAATCGTCGTCGTCAACAAGTCGTCGGCTATTCCGTGCGCCGCCTTAGCCAAAAAATTCGCCGTCGCGGGCGCGATTAAAACCATGTCGGCAAAATCGGCAAGAGCAATGTGCGCAACATGAAAATGCGCCGCGTCCCCAAACATTTCTACGAACACGGCGTTTCCTGTAATTTCTTGGAAAGTTCTCGGCGACACAAATTCCGTAGCGGCACTCGTCATCATTACTCGAACATTTGCTCCGGATTTTTTCAGGCGGCTCGCGACCTCGACGACCTTATAAGCCGCAATGCCGCCCGTCACGCCGATTAAAATATTTTTTTTGTCAATCATGATTTATCCTTTATGCAAAAAATTTCTACACTAGAAATGCGCTTCGTTCCGGCGCGGCGTTTACGCTAAAACTTTTGAACGGCGCGGCGCGTCAACTGTTCCGTCGCTTTTAAAGCGACCGTCACGTTGCTAATCCTTTATCGTGTAAGTTATTTTGCCCTCGTTAATTTCTTCCATTGCGTTCGTGACAAATTTATTTGCGCGATTTTCCACGCGACACGGAGCACCGCTCAAAAGTTCACGCGCACGCTTGCTCGCCAAAACAACCAAAGCATAACGGCTGTGAGTTTGCTTGAGCATTGAGTCCGTCGAAGGATTTACCATGCTAAGAACATCTTCTTTAAGTTTCATAGAAAAATCTCCCTTCGGTCGATTTTTAGGAACTAGCAGATAGGAACTCCGGTAGTGATTAGAAACTAGTTCCCAGTTCCTTGTTCCTAGTTCCTAATTGAAATTTATCGGGATTGCGTTCGACTTTGCAACGTTCGGCGGCGATAATAGATTTAATCTGCGCGACGGCGTTTTCAATCGTATCGTTGACGACAACATAATTATACTCGCGTCCGATTTCGATTTCGGCGACGGCATTTTTCAAGCGACGCGCCAAAGATTCGGCAGTTTCTGTGCCGCGACCTTCGATTCTGCGTTTAAGCTCCTCCAAACTCGGCGGCAGAAGAAAAATATAAATACCGTCGGGACATTTCTTCTTGACGTTGAGCGCGCCTTGAACATCAATTTCAAGCAAAATATCTTCGCCGCGATTAAGTCGCTCTTCGATTTTGTTCAGCGGCGTGCCGTAAAAATTCCCGTAAACTTCTGCGTACTCCAGAAATTTTTCTTCGGCAATCCAAGCTTTAAATTCGTCGCGACTTAAGAAATAATATTCCTTGCCGTCGACTTCGCCCGGACGCGGAGTCCTTGTCGTAGCAGAAATTGAATAAGCGACTTCGGGCAAGTCGGCAAGAATTTTTTTGCAAACCGTACCTTTGCCCGTGCCGCTCGCTCCCGATATTACAATCAACAGACCTTTTTGCATTAAATTAATCTCCAAAAAATTAAAAGGCTGGCAATGCGCAGCGTTGCGTTCCGGCGCGGCGTCAACATTAAAATTATCGCAACGATTCGGCGCGTCATCTGGATGCAACGTCACGTTGCTTCCGTCGCTTTTAAAGCGACCCTTCAAAAACTTTTTCGGCAGGTCCGGTCATGAAGATATGATTATTTTCGCGCCAATCGATTTGAAGTTCGCCGCCGTCAAGAATTACGGTACATTTTTTGCCGGTCAAGCCGTTTAAATTCGCCGCAACCGCCGTAGCACAAGTTCCCGTTCCGCAAGCCAAAGTTATTCCGCTGCCGCGCTCCCAAACTCTCATACGCAATTTATTTTCTCCGATGACTTGAACGAATTCGGTATTGGTCTTGCGCGGAAAAAATTTATGCGTCTCGAATTTCGGACCGATATGCTCCAAGTCAACCTTGTTAATGTCGTCGACGAAAATCACGCAATGCGGATTGCCCATCGATACGCAAGTCATCTTGTAGGTGACGCCGTCGACTTCAATCGGTTCGGCGACCAATTTTTTAGAACCGAAACCCGCCACGGGAATTTTATCCGCGTCGAAAATCGGTTCGCCCATGTCGACCGTTATCAAATCGTATTTCATGCTGACAGTTAAAATGCCCGCGCCTGTCTCGACCGTCAAATCATCGTCGGAGAAAAATTTATCGCCGCTCAAAAGATAACGCGCGAAACAACGAATACCGTTGCCGCACATTTCGGGTTCGGAGCCGTCCGCATTGAAAATTCTCATGCGGACAGCCGCTTTTGTCGAGCTTTGAACGTAAATCACGCCGTCCGCGCCGATTCCAAAGTGTCTGTCGCACAGCTGACGAATTTTTTCGGGACTCTCAATCTCATTGCCTGCGCGGTCAATTATTATAAAATCGTTTCCGCAACCTTGCCATTTCTCAAATTTCTGCATAATTTTTTGCCTCCTTTGATTCGCGGGCAAGTATACTACTTTTATCAATTTCATGCAACAAAAAAGTCCTGATCTTAGACGAGGCTGATTTTTTTTTTTGCTTAGAACAAGCGCGATAATCTGTCAATCGACGGAAATTTTTCGGGCTTGTCAAGTCTTGTCACAAAAAATTTTTCGTGCTATTATTTACGCGAAGAAGGAAACTTCTGGGATGTTCGAGGAATCAAATAATGTCTAACCTACATTAAAATAAGGGAACCTGATTTGAACTGCGGAAGATGGAGAATTGTCCTTTGAGATAAGTAACAGACGCCGAAGCTTAAGGAACCCACCTGCGAATAAGCAGGTTTAGACATTTGGAGGAGACGACATTTTGGAGCCTTTTTCAGGAGAGATTGTCGATTACAAGTCGGCAGTCTCTTCTCGCTTTATGGACAATTACGCCCAAATAATATAAAATGTTTAAAAAATTTTTGAGGTGAACTTAAATGCCGGTAAAAATCAGCAGTGCAGGAATGCCCGCATCTCCGTTTGAACTTTTGCGCGGGACAAGCGAACACCCGCACGATAAAGAATTGAGTTTTGAAACGGAATTAATGGAACAACAAGCGGAAGGCGTCTCGCATGAAGAGATGGAGGCGATGCTCAAGAAGATTGACGAGCAGGCGGCGCGACTTAGCAGAACGCCGACTTACGACGAACTTAAAGGGTATCGCACGCTGATAAAAAATTTCGTCGGAGCAGCGGTCAGCAGCATGTATGAAGTTCACACTTCGGCGGGCTGGGACAGAATGGGTCGTCAACGCGTCTACACGACCGTCCGCAAAATCGACCGCAAATTGGAAGATATGGCGGAAAGAATTCGTCTCGGACAATCAGACCAACTTGACGTCATTGCCGCGCACGACGCCATACGCGGAATGCTCGTCGATATTTTTATGTGATGCTAAGCTGGGAAAATTTAATCGGGCACGCCGCGACGATTGATTATCTGAAAAAAAATATCGCGGAAGAAAAATTTCCTCATGCCGTGATATTTTCGGGCGAAGAAGGCGTCGGCAAAAGATTGGCGGCTGAAATCTGCGCGGCGGCTTTGCTCTGTGAAAATCCGATTGACGGCAATCCTTGCGGCTCGTGCGAAAGTTGTCATTTGGTAGCGGCGAAAAGTCACCCGGATTTTTACGTCGTGGAGGCGGAAGAAACTAAAACTGCGCGGAATATAAAAATCGGACAGATTCGCGAAATGCAAGCCGAGGCGTCGTTGATACCGATAAATTCTGCGCGACGCGTGATAATAATCGACGGCGCGGAACTCATGAACAAAGCGGCGGCAAATTGTCTGCTCAAAACAATCGAGGAGCCGCCGAGCCAAACAATTTTTATTTTGCTGACGACAAGTCGCTCAAGTCTGCTCATGACAATTCGTTCGCGGTGCATGACGATAAATTTCGACAAACTCACAGCCTCGCAAATTCGTGACGCGCTAATCAGTCGTGAAGTCGACGCGCAAGAGGCAGAACGATTGGCAGTAATCGCGGGCGGAAGTTTCGGACGAGCGTTAAAATTAAAAGATTCGGGCGGAATTCAAATTCGCGAGACGGCACTCGATACGCTTGAAAAAATTTCCCGAAAAGAATTTTCTAACGAAGAAATTTTCAAAACGGGCGCGGAAATGTCGGATTGGTCACGCGATAAATTTTCGGACTTCCTGACGCATGTACAAAAAATTTTGCGCGATATTTGTTTTGCCGAAATTTTGGAGCCGTATAATCCCGACGTTGCAGAACGCTTGAGCAAAATAAAAATCCCCGAACGAAAAATATTTTTAATGATAGAGGCGGGCGCAGAATTTCATAAGCGATTGAAATCAAACGCGAACTTGAGATTGCTTGCCGAAGCTTACTTGATGAAAGTAAAAAAAATTTATCAACGTGGCTGGCAATGCGGTTCTATCAATTAGGAATTAGGAATTGGAAATTAGGAATGATTAGGCTGGCAATGGTTGCGTTCCGTCGCGGTCATTACGTTAAAAATATTGAGCGGCACGACCGCCGGATGCAACGTCACGTTTCTTATCGGTCGGGATAAGCAATTTTTAATTTGCAGATGTTATCATTGCGACGAGGTGATTTGTATGGGGAAAGACGAAATAAAAATTGCGTGCGAAAATCGGAAGGCACGCCACGATTATTTTATTCACGAGACTTACGAGGCAGGCATCGAACTTAAAGGCACGGAAGTCAAAAGTTTGCGGGCAGGCAAGGCGAATTTGCGCGACAGCTATGCCGAAGTCAAAGACGGCGAAATTTTTATCGAACACCTGCACATAAGCCCTTACGAGCAGGGAAATATTTTTAATCACGAGCCGCTCCGTCGTCGCCGCTTACTTCTGCACAAGCGCGAAATTTTAAAACTCTTCGGCAAAACTCGCGAAAAAGGTTTCACATTGGTTCCGCTGAAAATTTACTTCAAAAAAGGTCGCGCAAAATTGGAATTGGCATTGGCGAGCGGCAAACACAACTACGACAAAAGAGCCGCCTTACACGAAAAATCTGCTCAACGCGAAGTCGAACGAGCATTAAAGGAGAGATCAAGATGATTAAAAAAATTTTCGGCATGATGCTTTTCGCCGTGATGATTTTCTTCGCGCAAAATGTTTCAGCCGCGCCCGATATAAGTATTATAGCGCACGTCCAAGACGTAGGTTGGAAACCGCCCGTCGGCAACGGCGGAATTGCCGGAGCGATTGGCGAAGGCAGACGACTTGAGGCCCTTGTCATACAGTGCGAAGGCATTGAATATCGCGCGCACGTTCAGGACATCGGCTGGGAAGACTGGGTAAGTGACGGTCAAGTAGCCGGCACTGTCGGCGAAGGTTTGCGCATGGAAGCAATCAGAATTCGTCTCCGCGGCAGATACGCCGACAGATACGACGTTCGTTATCGGGCTTATGTTCACAAAATCGGCTGGCAAGGTTGGGTCAGTAACGGCGAAGTAGCCGGCACTGTCGGTGAAGGTTTGCGCATGGAAGCTATCCAGATTGAACTTGTCAGCAAAAGTAGCGGCAGATATTATGATGACGATGATTACTATTCTCGCGACAGATACGACGACTACGACCGCGACAGATACAGACACGGCAGAAACAGACGCGATTACGACGATTACAGCTGGTAAAATTTTGATGGCAAATGAGTTGAGTCTTTTAGGCGAAGTCAATCAAGCTTTCGGCATGATTGATACGGCAGTTAAAAATTTTTGTCTATCGGCGAGTTTATCGGACGACAATAAAAAATCTTGCGCGGAAATAAGCAACGCGATTTTTGTGGCGAACAATGCGGAAAATTTTTCTGCCGAAGACTTCCGCGCACTTTACGCCGAATATAAAAAATATCTTTCGGACATTGAACCTTATCCGAAAAAAAATTATTCCCACGAGAAAATTCGCGTGGGATTTTTATCTGCCAATTTTCAATGGAGCGTTGTCATGTCGTGGAGTTGGCATCTTTTGAGCGACCTTGATAAAAATTTTTTCAAAGTTTATTGCTACTCGAACGTCAAGGAAGCGGACGACGTTACAAAATATTTTCGTTCAATCGTCGACGAATGGCGCGATATTTTTTCTTTGACGGACGAGGCTGCCGCTAAACTGATTCGCGACGATGAAATTGACATTCTCTTTGATTTGGACGGTCACACGGAAAATAATCGGTTGCGAGTGGCGGCTTATCGTCCCGCCTCCGTGCAAATTTCCGGAATAGGTTACATGAACTCGACGGGGCTTGACTGCTTCGATTATTTTCTGTCGGATATTTATTGCGCGGGCGACGAAAATTTTTTTACCGAGAAACTTATCAGACTTCCGCACAGTCACATTTGCTACGAGCCGCCGACTAAACTTGAACCCGCCGACTTTCCGCCGTGTCTAAAAAATAATTTCGTGACCTTCGGAAGTTTTAACAACTTCAGCAAGATTACCGATTCAATTTTGATTGCCTGGAAAAAAATTTTAGACGCAGTAAACGACAGCCGCTTGATTCTCAAGCATAAAATTTTTAACACAGTTGACGGCAGAAATTTTGTCGGCAAAAGATTAAAAAATTTTGGCTTCAATCTTTCACGAATAGAGATGCGCGGCTTTTCGACTGAAAATCATCTTGTCGAATACGGCGACGTCGACGTCGCGCTTGATACTTTTCCCTACACGGGCGGCGTGACGACTTGCGAAGCATTGTTTATGGGCGTGCCTGTCATCAGTCTTTACGGCTCAAGACACGGCTCACGATTCGGCTTAAGCATTCTAAAAAATGTCGGAGTCGATGAGCTTGCGGTTAATTCTTACGACGAATACATCAGCCGCGCAGTTGCTTTGGCAGGAGATTGGGAATTGCTGACTCTTTTAAGGAAAAATCTTCGTAAGATGATGAAGAGGTCGCCGCTTATGGATTCGGAAAATTACGTTCGCGAAGCAGAAAAAGCTTTGATAAAAATTTTGAACGTCGAACATCAAAAATCGTAACGAACGCCCGCAAAATATCCGTCCAGAAGAAATTTGCCGGGGTCGCCGCCGCGCCGCAATTTGAAATCAATTCGTCGCAAGCCCGCGTTTATCGAAAAATTTTTTTGAGGAAAATATTTTATGCCGTATTCCGATTCAAAAAAATGTCCGTGACCAAAAAGCGGCAAGCCCGAAACTTGCGCATAAATGTCGAGGCGCGGACGAATTCTCATGTAAAAATTTATTCCGACACTCGGCAGGAGATAAAAATTGTCGTGCGCGTCAATCGTGTTCAAGGCGACGTTCCATTCAAGCCCCGTGCCCATCAGCGAAAAAATTTCCCTGTCCGTTTTCAGTTTGACGAAATTAAATTCTTTACGCGAACGAATATAATCCAACGAAAAATTTTTGTACTTAAATATAAATTCGGGAGACGAGTCAAAAGTTCTCGCCTCCGCGCTGAATTCAAATTTTCTCTGCTTGACGCTGGCAATGCCTCTGTCGACTTCGGGCGAATTTTCCTGAGCTGCCGCGTTGCCCGTCATGAGAATCAAAATTATCGCCGCTAAAAATTTTTTCAATTAAAAAAGTTTCCCTCCGATAAGATTACCCGCTGAAAATTTTTTCGGCAGGAAATTTTTATCGCTCTTGCCTTGGATTATAACTTTGTCGACGTATTTATTGACGCGCTTTGAAATGAGTTTCGCCGAATCTTCGACCGACTCAATGTAAGCCTGCGTCCACTCGTCATTATAACCTTTGCTCGGACTGTGATGTTTTATCGCCTGCCCCATGAAATTTTGTTCCCAGACGACTGCGCCGGTTTCCACGCTGATAAATTGCATGTTGACAACGGTGTTGAGCGCGGTGCGTTTCGTGAAATCAGTCATGCCCAAAATACCGAGCGCGCCGATTCCGTTGCCGACACGCCGCAAAGTTTTATCGCGATTGCTTGAGCCGCTGCCGGAAATAGAAAGTCCGCCGCCGACAATGCCCGTTATCAATCCGAATGTTTTATCGTCGACCTTCGTGACGCCCAACGCGAGCACTTCACAGCGAATAACGTAATCAACGCCGAAATTTTTATAAAAAATTTGGTCAAAGTCTTCGGGCGCAGCTGAAGGCGCGGGCAATTCAACCGCGTTGAAAACCAAAAGTTCACCGAAATTTCCGGCGGGCGAAATTTGTTCGGCAGTAACGTCCTCGTCAAGAATCAAACCATCCTCGGAAGTTTTTTCTTTGTTGAAAATTTCCGTGTCGACGACAGTTACAAGATTTTTCTCGACGAGTTTTTGATTTAGAAAAAGTTCCAAGTTCTGCGCCGTGTCAAGTTCTTTGTGTCGCGAGTTGTCCGTTATCTCGATTGCGAGTTTTATGCGTTCTTCCTCCGGCAAGCCTTTTTCTTTTGCCAAAGCCGCGCTCTGCATGACCAGCAAAAGTGCCATGCACAGCAGAAAAATTTTTTTAGTCATGAATCCGCCCTCCGTTTTTTCCGAAATTATACAACAGCTGGCTACAAAAAAAAATCCCTCAACGATTTACAGAGGGAATTTTTTTTCCTCGTCGTCAAGGATTTTTATAAAAGCAGATTGAATTTCGCGCAAATAATTTTCCGAATTCATCAGCGGAGATTTTTTCATCATCGTCCGCAAATTTTTTCTCAAAATCGCAAGCAACTCCCAATCATTCGCCAATTCAATCGTACGTTTAATGTAATCGTCATAAGACGCAACAGCCAGCTCGTCAAGCCCGACGTTTTTTAAAATACTCAAGCCAAATCGTGGACCGTGTCGCGAACCGTAAAGACTGACGACGGGAACGCCCATATATAACGCCTCGCAAGTCGTAACTCCACCCGTATAAGGAAAAGTATCCAACGCAATGTCAACGTCGGCATATTCCGCAAGATGATTCGCAGAAAAAGGACGCATATCAATTCGCGCCAAGTCAAAGCCGAAATTTTTTAAACATTCGCCGACAAAGTTTTTCCCGTCGTCCGTGTTGAAAATAACATTCTTAAGAATCAGTCGGGAATTCGGAACGGCGTCGAGAATTTTTTTCCACGCAATCAAAATCGAATCTTTAACCTTGCAAAAATTATTAAAGCAGCCGAAAGTTACGAAATTATTTTTTAAGCAGGGCGGAGCATTGGCAGGCTCAAAATATATCGGCGGCTCGTAACAAATATGACTGTGCGGCAATTTAATGATTTTCTCCGTAAAAAATTTTTCGTCACCTGCGCAGTAAACGTCCGACAAAAAATAATCTATGCAATCGAGTCCTGTCGAATTCATGTAGCCGATTCCCGACATTTGCACCGACGCAGGTCGATACGCCGCAACCCGCAATCGATTATAACCCGCGTGCCCGTTCATTTCAAAGAGAATGTCAATTTCATCAGCGCGAATCAATTTTGCAACCGCCTCGTCCGTCAAGGAAAAAATATCGCGCCAGCCGTCGGCAGTCGAGCGCAAATAATCCGTGACGACATCAGATTTTTGTACCGCCGAATAAAAATACGTTTGGAAAAAATTTTTATCAAGCCGCGTCAAAAGCGACCATGACCAATTAATCACAGGATGAAAATAAAAATCCGTCGACAAAAATCCTACGCGAATTTTTTTATGATTGTAAAATTTTTTCGTATAAGGTTCGATACTCGCAAAAAATTTTTTGTTCACGTCATAGAGCGCATGGAAATTTTCGGGCGAACGATTCTCCAAATAGTTCATGTGAAAAATCGCGGCGTTTATGACGTTGTATTTTTTTTGAACGTTGTCGGTTATCTTTTCCGCTGACAAACAAAATTCGACAGCTTCTGCCGACAAACCCAGCTGCCCGCAAGCATCTGCCATGTTGATTAGAACTTCGGCGGCAAATTCTTTTTCGGCGGGCGAAGTAAAATCCAACAGCGGCAAAAGTTTTTCCAGCGCAGAACATTCTTTGACGAAATTTCCGGTCGCGTTGTGAATTCGATATTCCAAATAATAAGCGTCTTTGAAATTCGGCGCAAACTTTTCCACGTCGCCCAAAAATTTCAAAGCCGCGTCGTAATTTTTCGCGTTGTATTGCTTGAGAGCTTCTGCGTAGATTTTTTTAGCGTCCATCAGCCGCGTTCCTCTCGTCACTCAAAATTTTTATAAAGGCTGCTTGAATCTCGCGCAAATAATTTTCCGAATTCATCAGCGGAGATTTTTTCATCATCGTCCGCAAATTTTTTCTCAAAATCGCAAGCAACTCCCAATCATTCGCCAAGGCAACTGCGCGATTAACGTAATCGTCGTAAGAATCAATCGCCAATTCGTCAAGCCCGACATTTTTTAAAATACTCAAACCGAAGCGCGTCCCATGCCTGTCCCCGTAAAGACTGACGACGGGAACACCCATATACAACGCCTCGCAAGTTGTGACTCCGCCCGTGTAAGGAAAAGTATCAAGCGCAATGTCAACGTCGGCATATTCGTTGAGCCAATCAGCCGAGAAGCCGCGCATTTCCACTCGTCCGAGATTAAAACCGAAATTTTTCAGACGTTTTCTGACAAAATTTTTTCCGTCAACCGTATTGAAAATTTTATGCTTGAGAATCAAGCGGGAATTTGGAACGGCGTCCGAGATTTTTTTCCACGCAATCAAAATCGAATCGGTAATCTTGCTGAAGTTGTTAAAACTTCCGAAGGTCACGAAATTATTTTTTAAGCACGGCGGAGCATTGGCAGGCTCAAGTTTCGTCGATACTTCGTAGCAAATATGACTGTGCGGCAATTTAATGATTTTCTCCGTGAAAAAATTTTCATCGCCTGAACAATAAATATCCGACAAAAAATAATCGAAGCAGTCAAGTCCGGTCGAATTCATGTAACCGATTCCCGATATTTGCACCGAGGCAGGTCGATATGCCGCAATACGCAACTTGTTATAATCCGTGTAGCCCGACAAATCAAAAAGAATATCAATTTCGTCGTTGCGAATAAGTTCAGCCGCTTCTTTATCTGTCAAAGCGGAAATATCGCGCCAGCCGTCAAAAGTCTCGCTTAAATATTTCGTAACATTATCCTGCTTTTCCGCCGACGAATAAAAATATGGGACGAATAAATTTTTATCGAGACCGGTCAAAAGCGACCACGACCACATTACCACCGCATGAGCATAAAAATCCGTCGACAAAAACCCTACGCGAATTTTTTCATGCGCGTAAAATTTTTTCGGATAAGGAACAATGTCCGCTAAAAGTTTTTTGTATTCGGCGTAGAGGGCGCGGAAATCTTCGGCAGAAAAATTTTCAAAGCCATTTGCGTAAAAAATCATATATCCTGCGGTTTTGGCAATTCGCGTTTCAACGTCGGATATTTTAATCAGCAAAGAAAAAAATTCCAAAAGCTCATCTTTCAAAGCCAACTGACCGCCAATAAAAATCAAACCGGATAAAATTTCGGCGGCAAATTTTTTTCCTTCGGGCGAAGAATAATCCAAAAGCGGAAAAATTTTTTCCAGCGCGGCATATTCTCTGACTAAGTTATCGCGCTCGTGCCAAATCCAAGCTTCCAAATAATAAGCGTCCCTAAAATTCGGCTCGCGCTTTTTTATTTTGTCGAGTATTTTCAACGTCGCGTCATAATTTTTCGCCTTGTGCTCTTCAACAGCCTTCAGATAAAGTTCGTTGACGTTCAACTACCTGCGCCCCTTCAAAAAGTGTTCGATACGATTCAACGCCTCGGAAATTTTTTCAATGCTCGTGGCGTAGGAGCAACGGACGTGACCCGCGCCGCATTTGCCGAACGCCGTGCCGGGAACCAACGCGACATGTTCCGCCTGAATCAATTTTTCGGCAAAAACTTCACAAGTCAGACCGCTCGTCGTTATGTTCGGGAAAATGTAAAATGCACCGCGCGGCTCGAAACTCTCCAAGCCCAGAGCTTTGAATCCGTCGAAAATTAATTTGCGGCGTCTGTCGTAATCGGCGACCATTTTTTTCATATACTTTTCGCCGCGCTTGAGTGCCTCGATTGCTGCCATCTGCGCGGTTATCGGAGCACAAAGAATCGTGTATTGATGAATCTTCGTCATTGCCCCGATAAAGTCGGGGTTGGAAAGCGCGTAGCCGATTCGCCAGCCGGTCATTGCATAAGCCTTGCTGAAACCGTTGAGCAAAACAGTTCTGTCGCGCATCTTCGGCAAAGCGGCAAAACATTCGTGAACGCCGCCGTAAGTCAAGTCGCCGTAAATTTCGTCGGAGATAACAACCAAGTCATGAGCTTCGGCGAAGTCCGCGATTTTTAAAAGGTCGTCGCGTTCCATAATCGCGCCCGTCGGATTGTTCGGGTAGCCGATTAAAATTGCCTTAGTCTTCGGCGTGACGAACGGTTCCAACTCTTCGGGCGTGATTCGGAATTCATTTTCAATTTTAGCGGGCACGCTGACCGGAACGCCGTTAGCCAAATATGTGCACGCTTGATAGGAAACGTAGCACGGCTCCGGAATCAAAACTTCGTCGCCGGGATTTAAAATCGCTCGCAACGCCAAATCCAAAGCCTCACTCACGCCGACCGTCACCAAAATTTCCGTGTCGACGTCGTAGCCGACGTTAAATTTTTCTCTGTAGTGGCGGGCAATTTCCTCGCGCAACTTGAGCATGCCGCGATTGGCAGTGTAGCTCGTGTAGCCTCGTTCCAAACCGTAAACGCAACTTTCGCGAATCGGCCACGGCGTCACAAAATCCGGCTCGCCCACGCCCAACGATATGACGTCTTGCATTTTCGCCGCTATGTCAAAAAATTTTCTTATGCCGCTCGGCGCAATCGATTTGACCGAATTCGACAATTTATCTTGCCACATCATGGCGCAACCACCAACCTGCGGTCGCGGTCGTCATCTTCCATTATCACGCCGTCTTTTTTGTACGCCTTCAACATAAAATGACTGCGCGTCTGCGTCACGCCCTCGATTGTCGATAAACGCGTCGCCACGAAATTTGCCACGTCCTTTAAAGATTTTCCTTCAATGATAACCAGCAAATCAAAATTGCCGCTCATCAAATAAACCGTGCGAACTTCGTCAAAACGATAAATCCTCTCGGCAATGGCGTCGAAGCCGAATTCGCGTTGCGGAGTCAAATTTATTTCGATAATCGCCGTGACGACATCGTCGCCGTATTTTTCCCAGTTAATCAACGCGCCGTAGGACAAAATAATTTTTTCCTTTTCCAACACCGCGATTTCTTTTTCGATTTCGTATTCGGACTTTTGCAACATGGACGCCAGCTCGCTCGTCGTCAGTCGCGCATTGTGCTCCAACAGTTCCAAAATCTCTTTCATGTAAACACCTCGTTCATTCAATCATCATAGAGTAAAAAATTTCGGCGTCGTGCAATTCGGCAAAATTTTTAATCGCCTTCATGCCGCCGCGACTGTGATCCATTTTGTCATTGAGCGCGCACATCATTTCCAAAAAATCTTCGACGGTGAATCGCATTTTGGAAATAGTCGTCAAGACCGCCGCGAACTCGACCGCCCGATAAGCCGTGACGAAAATTCGACAGTTAAAAGCTTCGTCGCCCGCGAATGCGTCGGGATAGCACCGCATAAAAAATTCGTTCACAAGATAATTTTCAAGTATCGTCGAAAAATTTTTGCGGAACTGATTCAAAATATTTTTCCTGTGCATTAAGTAAGTTTCGACGAGCTGATTTTTTTTGTTGATTGTCAAGTTTGCGTCGTACATCTCGCCGAAAATTTCAGCCAAAGCCGCCGCGTGATTTTCTTCGTCAAAGTCGATGGGCACGGAAATTTTTTCGCCGAAGAACTCGCAAAGATTTTTCAGCCGCTGATTCAGCGACAAATCTCGGCGTTGCAAAATTTTTATCGCGTCCTGTTGTCGAAGCAAAAATTTTTCGGCGGGCAATGAAATTTTTTCCGTGAAGTCAAACACTTGCCGCGCCTTGAGTTCCGTGACAAATTCAAAATTAATCGGCTCGTCGCGCAACAAAATTAAAATCGCGGCTACGGGGCAAGTCAGCGTCATTGCCTGCGAAAAAATTTCTTCGCCGAGTTTGTAAGTTACTCGCGGGAAACTTTGGCAAATCGCCGTTAAAAAATCTTCGCCGTGTTTGAGTTGCAACTTGCACAAAAAATTTTCGTCAAGGAAAGGACACGCGCCCGACGTCTGCATTTTAAAAGCCTGCGCGGACTCGTCGACGTGACTGAAAATTTCTTCGCGGTCGGCGGCGGGAAGACGCAGATAATTTTCCCGCGTCTCCCTGTCAAGCAAAATCCGCCAATCCCGACAACACCGCGAGCCGCAAGCTTTTCCGTCGCACTTAAAATCCTTAACGTAAGTCGGAAGAAAAATTTTTACCATAAACCTAACTTATGAGGATTTAGGATTTGGGAGTTAGGATTTAGAGAAAAACCCCCTAACTCCTAACTCCTAACTCCTAAATCCTATCATCTGATAAAATGTGTAGGAGTCCAAGGTTCTTTTTCGGGCAAGCCGAATTGTTCTTTGCCGAGCGCGATACTCTTCATGAGGAACGTCATATTGCGAGCAAGCGTGCGCATTGTCTGAAGTCCTTCGGCATCTTGAGCTGCTTCGCCGGGTTCAAGTCCGTAAGCCATATTCCAATATTGACTTCCCGCAATCGCCATGTTGTTCATAGCAAAATATTTGTTGAGCACGTCGAAGGCCGCACTTGCTCCGCCGCGTCTGCAAATGACGACGCCCGCGCCGACTTTCATGGTTTTATCTTTAGTGAAGTTGCTGTAGAAAAGTCTGTCGAGGAAAGCGAGCACCGTGCCGTTTGGCGAGCCGTAATAAACGGGCGCACCGACGACAACTCCGTCCGCCTCCATGAAATAAGGCGAAACTTCATTTACAATGTCGTTAAAAACGCAGTGACCGAGTTCAAAACATTTCAGGCAGGAAACGCAGCCGCGAACGACTTTGTTGCCGATGTGGAAATAATTTGTCTCGACGCCTTCCGCCTCGAAAACTTTAATCATCTCGTTGAGCGCAATGCTCGTATTGCCCTTTGCTTTCGGCGAACCGTTAATCAGCAGAACTTTCATTTTAAAAACTCCTTTCATACGCTTGCGGAATATTTTGACGCCCGAAATAAAAATCCTTTAAGCAAAACAAAAAAGCGGCGAGTCTTTTGACCGTCGCCGAAAAATTTATTCAAACACGATACAAAGCATTGAACATAAATTTTCTCTATGGTAAAATAGTCTGCACATAAATATTTTTTTGCACAAGGGGGAAAAAATATGATTCGGAGAATTCTGATTGCGAATCGCGGAGAAATTGCCGTACGAGTGATTCGCACCTGTCAAGAGATGGGCATTGAGACCGTCGCCATTTATTCGGACGCGGACAAAGAAGCACTTCACGCGCAACTTGCGGACGTTCGCTATCGCGTCGGCACCGAAGACGCCTTCGACAGCTACCTTAACAAAGAATCGATTATCGACGCCGCGAAAACCACCGAGGCGGACGCCGTTCACCCCGGCTACGGATTTTTATCGGAAGACGCGGACTTTGCTCAAATGGTCGTCGACGCGGGCATGACTTGGATTGGTCCTTTGCCCGAAACGATTAAACTTGTCGGCGACAAAGATGCGGCTCGCGCGTCAATGGTTCCGTCGGGTATTCCCATGGCGAAAGGTTCCGACCCTTTGACAAGCAACGGCATGGCGATTAAGGCGGCGGCGGAAGTCGGCTACCCCGTCATTTTGAAACCTGTCAGCGGCGGCGGCGGCAAAGGCATGTTCATCATTCGCAGCGAAGACGAACTTCATCACGTGTTGGGGCTTGTCGACGTGACGCAGACCAGATTTTATTTTGAACATTACATTGAACGTTCGCGGCATATTGAAGTTCAAGTCGTTGCAGATAATTTCGGCAGCGTGATTCATCTCGGCGAGCGTGAATGTTCTATTCAACGCCGCAATCAAAAACTTTTGGAAGAATCGCCGTCGATTGCTTTAACGCCCGAAATGCGCGAGCGCGTCGGCAAGTTGGCAGTCAAAGCGGCTAAAAGCGTTCACTATTCCAACATCGGCACCGTCGAATTTTTGTTGGACTTGGCGACGAACGAATTTTATTTTATGGAGATTAATCCGCGCATTCAAGTCGAGCACGGCATAACCGAGGCGGTCACGGGCATTGACCTTGTAAGAACTCAAATTAAAGTTGCGTCGGGCGAGCCGCTTGATTTTTCGCAGGAAGACGTTAAATTTACCGGGCACGCAATCGAATGCAGAATCAACGCCGAAGACCCCGACAGAAAATTTATGCCGACCCCCGGCAAAATCGAATTCTTGCACGAGCCGAGCGGTCCTCGTGTGAGATTCGACAGCGGAGTTACGGCAGGCTTGTCGATTGAACCTTACTATGATTCGCTGATTGCAAAATTGATTGTCCACGGCAGAACACGCGGCGACGCAATCAGAATCATGCGGCGGGCTTTGAATGAATTTATGCTCAAGGGCGAAGGAAATTTCGTCAAGACGACCGTTCCGCTCCATCAACAAATCCTCGACGACGAATGGTTTTGCACCGGAAATATCGACACGCAATTTATTAAGCACCGTCTTCCGATTTACGCGGCGGCTCCGAAGAAATTGACGCTCGAAGACAAAATGGACCCCGACCTTGCCGAAAGACTTGCTCGCGGCGGCGGACGCATTTCCATTGATTACGCGTAAGAAGGAGTTAGGAGTTAGGATTTAGGAGTTAGGTTTTAGAATTCTCTTGAAAGCTGATTAATCGGCGGCGTGCAAAATTTTTATGACGTAAGTCGGCAAAGCGAATGCTCCGACGTGAATTTTTGTGTTGTAATAATTTGTCTGCAAGCCGAGAGAATTCCAGCGGGAAAAATTTACGTTGTTGGTCGGATGAAATTTTTTCGACGCAAAACCGAACAGCCATTGCCCCGCAGGATAAGTCGGAATATGAATTTGATAGACGCGAACAATCGGAAAAGATGTCGCAAGTCTTTTGTGAGCGCGTTGCATGGCGGCGGCGTCACGGGAGTAAAACGGATTCTCGTGTTGATTTATCATGATGCCGCCTTCGTGCAGGGCGTTGAAGCAGTTGCCGTAAAATTCTTTTGTGAAAAGACCTTCGCCCACGCCGAAAGGGTCGGTCGAGTCAACGATAATCAAATCGTACTCGTCGGCTTTGCGGCGAATAAATTTCAAACCGTCGGTGAAAAAAATTTCCACGCGAGGATTTTCCAAGCAACTTGTCGTTTGCGGAATAAATTTTTTGCAAGCGCGGACAATCGTTTCATCAATCTCCACCAAGTCAATTTTCTCTATCGTGTCGTATTTCAAAAGTTCGCGCGCAGAGCCTCCGTCTCCTCCACCGACCAATAAGACTTTTTTTATTTCGGGATTGACGCACAACGGCACATGCGTAATCATCTCGTGATAAATAAATTCGTCGCGCTCGGTTATCATGATTCGCCCGTCGAGTACCAAAATCCGCCCGAACTCCGTCGAATCAAAAATATCTGTGCGTTGAAATTCACTCGTCTCGCCGAAAAGTTGTTTCTCCACTTTTAATGACAGTTGCACATTCGGCGTGTGCTGTTCGCTGAACCAAAGTTCCATTTGCAAAACCTCGCATAATTTTTTTGCAGATTGTATCACATTGAATTTGAAACTGAAATTTTTTTTTGCTATCATAGCAGGCGAAGATAATCCGAATTGGAAGGAGAAATTTTGTTATGGAAAATCCGAGTGTGTTTGAAATTGGCAAGCCGTTGCCCGAACAGTTCAGCAAATATTTTATCGGGCAGGCGTATTTGAATCCGTTGACAAAGACGGGCGGTCCGATTGCCAACGTGACGTTTTCGCCGGGCTGTCGGAATAATTGGCATATTCATCACAAGGGCGGGCAGATTTTGCTCGTGACGGGCGGTCGCGGTTGGTATCAAGAGTGGGGAAAAGCTCCGCAAGCTCTCAAGCCCGGCGACGTCGTGAACATTGCGCCCGAAGTCAAACATTGGCACGGCGCGGCGGCTGACAGTTGGTTTTCTCATTTGGCAGTTGAAATTCCCGCCGAAAATTCTTCCAACGAATGGCTCGAACCCGTCGACGACGAACAATATTCCAAGTTGAAGTGATTGACAAAAGGAAGATGATTAAATGTCGGTTTACACCAAAACGGGCGACAAAGGTTTGACGAGTCTTTACACGGGCGAACGCGTCGAAAAAAATTCTTTGCGCGTACAAACTTACGGCGCGATTGATGAAGCAGACTCGGCTTTGGGCTTGGCGCGAGCATTTGCGGAAGTTGAGGAAGTCAGAGAAAAAATTTTCGCCGTACAAAAACTTCTTCCGAAACTTATGGCGGACTTCGCAAGTTTGAATCGGGAGCCGACAATAACTTTCGGCGACGTAAAAAATTTGGAAACGGAAATGGACGCGTTGGAAAATTCTCTGCCGCCGCTGAGAGAATTTTTAATCCCCGGCAATTCAAAAGGCGGAGCGTTTCTCGACCTGGCAAGGACGATTACGCGCCGCGCAGAAAGATTGGCTTGCGAGCTGGATAAATCTGAAAAGATTCACGAGGCGGATAAAATTTTCCTCAACCGCCTGTCGGATTATTGTTTCCTGCTCATGAGAAGAGAAGACTTGAAAATTTAACGTACTCGTTCAATCAATCGAACAATTTGTTTAACCGTCGCAGAAATATTTTTTGCGGCGATTTCTTTTTTCATGGCGTCGGCAAGTGTCATTGGCTCGCGCAAAATCGGAAAGACCGCGTCAAGTTTCGCGTCGTCCGAAATGTCTGCAACGCTCCCGCCAATTCCGACCGTTAAAATTTTCGGATTGATTTTCTTTGCAAGTTTAGCCACGCCCGAAGGAGCTTTACCTTGCGCGGTCTGATAATCGAGACGACCTTCGCCGGTTATCACGACGTCCGCCGATTTTAAATCTTCAGAAATGTTAAGCGCGTCCAAAACCAAATCTACACCCGGCAGAAGTTCGCCGCGCAGATAACTTCTGAATGCAAATCCGAGACCGCCCGCAGCTCCGTCGCCCGGCACAGATTTTTTTTCGAGCTTTAAAAACTTCGCACTCAACTCACCGAAATTTTTTATCCAAGTGTCCATCGTCGAAACAATTTCGGGCGTCGCACCTTTTTGCGGTCCGTAAACCGCCGAGCAACCGTTTTCGCCCGTCAGAGGATTCGTCACGTCGCAAGCAATTCTGAATTTACAATCGCGAAGTTCGGGCAAAACTTTTGAATCGTCAATCGCAGAAATTTTTTCCAAGTCGCGCCCGAAAATTCCGCTGCCGAAATTAAATCCGAGAGCAGTCAACATTCCCAGCCCGCAATCGTTTGTTGCCGAGCCGCCGATACCGATAACGAAATTGCGGCAACCGTCAGCAATCGCAATTTTAATCAGTTCGCCGACGCCGTAAGTTGTCGTGTTGAGCGGATTACGTTTGTCTTCGGGCACGAGCGGAAGTCCTGCCGCGTTCGCCATTTCTATGACCGCCAATTTTTTTTCCGGGACTTCGCCGAACTCCGCCAAAACTTTTTCGCCGAGCGGGTCGGTAACTTCGACAGATTTTAATTCGCCGTCGAGTCCTGCAATTATCGCCCGACAAGTTCCTTCGCCGCCGTCAGCCAACGGAAAAATTTTTACTTCCGATTTCGGAGACGCAGATAAAATTCCTTCGCGAGCCGCTTCTCCCGCCTCCAAACTCGTCAAGCTTCCTTTCAAGCTGTCAATCGCCACAACGAATCGCCGAATTTGCCTAAACATCTGCTTACACCTCACCTGAATTATTTTGCGTAAATTTTAACAGACGGAATATTTTTTATCAATCGCTCGCACAATCTCTGCAATTCGATTCACGTATTGCAAGATAAAACAACGCCGCCTTTGACGCAACCGAGAACGTGAACTTATTATTTTATGAATCTGCCATGATACCTGCGGACTTTGCTGAATTTTGCTGCCGACAAGATTTTTTCACTTCGTTAATCGCGACACGAATCACAATTTTTTTGCAGAGATTATAATTGACAATAAATTTTCAACGGGTTATTATTACTAAACGATTAACAAAATTTTTTGGAGGTATAAATTATGCCAATGCTGAATCTCGAAAAATACGGCATCACCGGCACTCCCGAGGTCGTATATAATCCCACTTACGAAGTTTTATTTAATGAAGAAACTCGCCCCGACCTTACCGGTTTTGACGTAGCGCAGGAAACCGAACTCGGTGCTCTGAATGTTATGACCGGTATCTACACCGGACGTTCGCCCAAGGACAAATTTATCGTTTATGACGAGACGACCAAAGAAGGCGCACCCGGCGAAATTTGGTGGACAACTCCCGAATACAATAATGACAACAAAAAATGTTCCGTCGAAGCGTGGAAAGCACTTAAAGAAATGGCGATTAAAGAACTCTCAAACAAACGTCTCTTTGTCGTCGACGGTTTCTGCGGCACGCACAAAGATACTCGAATGAAAATCCGTTTCATCATGGAAGTTGCTTGGCAGGCACATTTCGTCACCAACATGTTCATTCGCCCGAAGAGTCAGGAAGAGTTTGACCAAGAACCCGATTTCGTAGTCTTCAACGCGTCGAAAGCTAAAGTTACTAACTGGAAAGAACTCGGTCTCAACTCGGAGACTGCTACCGTTTTCAACATCACAACCAAGGAACAAGTTATACTGAATACCTGGTATGGCGGCGAGATGAAGAAGGGGCTTTTCTCGATGATGAACTACTTCTTGCCGCTTAAGGGCATTGCCTCGATGCATTGCTCGGCGAACACCGACATGAACGGAGAGAACACGGCAATATTCTTCGGGCTGAGCGGCACGGGCAAGACGACGCTTTCGACCGACCCGAAACGCTTGCTTATCGGCGACGACGAACACGGCTGGGACGATACAGGCGTATTCAACTTTGAGGGCGGCTGCTACGCGAAAGTTATCAACCTGGACAAAGAGAGCGAACCGGATATTTATAACGCAATTCGTCGCGACGCGCTGTTAGAAAATGTCACAGTCGACAAGAACGGCAAGATTGATTTTGCCGACAAATCCGTCACGGAAAATACTCGCGTAAGCTATCCGATTTATCACATTAAAAATATCGTGCGCCCCGACAGCCACGGACCCGCCGCGCAATCCGTTATCTTCCTCAGTGCAGATGCATTTGGAGTATTGCCGCCCGTTTCCATTTTGACAAGCGAGCAGTGCAAATATTATTTCTTGAGCGGCTTTACTGCAAAATTGGCGGGCACCGAGCGCGGAATCACCGAGCCGACCCCGACTTTCAGCGCGTGCTTCGGTCAAGCCTTCCTTGAACTGCACCCGACCAAATACGCCGAAGAACTCGTTAAACGTATGGAAAAGAGCGGCGCGAAAGCTTACTTGGTCAACACGGGCTGGAACGGCACCGGCAAACGCATTTCCATTAAAGATACTCGCGGAATCATCGACGCAATCTTGGGCGGCGCGATTAAAAATGCTCCGACAAAGAAAATCGCTATCTTCGATTTGGAAGTTCCGACCGAATTGGAAGGCGTCGCAACAAATATTCTTGACCCGCGCAACACCTATGCCGACCCGACCGAATGGGATCGTCGCGCCGAAGATTTGGCGAGCCGCTTTATCAAAAACTTCAAGAAGTACGAATACAATGCAGCAGGCAAAGCTCTCGTTGCGGCAGGTCCTCACCTTTAATGGACAATTAATCTGCATTTCACAAAAACCTGCATTGCTACAAGCTTTGTAAAAATTTTGCAGTCTACCGCCGTAAACAACTCCCCTCCTCAAGCGCGAGAAGGGGATAATTTTTATTGGACAAGGATTTTGTAGTTTCACAGGTAAGAGCATGGGAGTCTGTTCGAAACGAAAAAGGCAATTCTGTTGATTGGCAGTTTAAGACGGATAATGCTCGAATTTCTCATTAATCCCCCATCTCCACAGGCTGGGGGCAGTTCAACTGATTTACAATCTCCGTTGCCGCTGACGGTCGGGAGATTTTTTTTGCACAATTTTTCATCTCGGTAAGCCGCGCAGGTTCATGCAATAATTCTTCGACGACGGCTGAAATTTTTTTATCGCCGACTTCAATCGCCGCGCCGTGTGATACCGCATAAGCCGCGTTTAAAGCTTCGGGACCGGGAATGGGCGCATGGAGTATCAACGGCAAACCCGCCGCAAAAGCCTCCGTCATGGTGAGCGCGCCGGGTTTTGTTATCAGCAAGTCAGCTTGCGCCATAAGTTTATAAACGTCCGTGACGTAGCCGAGAATTTCAATTTCGTGCGATATGCGCAATTTTTTCAGCCGAGCCAATAAATTTTCGTTTTGCCCCGCGACGACCAAAATTTTCAGCGGCAAGGAAATTTTATCGAGTTCGAGAAGCGTTTCTTCGATTGAGCCGAGTCCGAGTCCGCCGCCCATAATTAAAATCGTCGTGCGTGTCGAGTCGGAAACTTTTTGCGCGGAAGAAAATTTTTCGTCAATCGGAATACCTGTCGCAAAAATTTTTTGTCCTGCGCGGCAGTGTGTTGCGAGCTTAATTTTCATTTCTTCGGTTGCGACAAAGTAAACATCAACTTCGCCGTAAATCCAAATTTCGTGCAGGGAATAATCGGTCAGCACAGTTGCGAGCAGAAAATTTTTGGCGGACTTGGCGTGAAGAAATTTCCACAAGGCGGCGGCGGCCTCCGGAAAGGGATGCGTACAAATAACGACGTCAGGGCGAAAATTTTTCAGCAGGCGGGCGAACGGCAAATACATCAGCGCAGAACTTAGAAACCTTGCAGATACTCCGACTTTTCTTCCGTCAGCGAATTTATAAATTCTGTCGTAAAGGTCAGGAATAAATTTCAGCACGGCGAGATAAATTTTTTTCGTCAGCCAATTCAGCGTCGAAATTTCTTTTGCCATGAAGTCGACAACCTGCGCGGACGAGCCGAAAATTTTTTGCAGAGATTCAGCGGCTTTTGTGTGACCCGAACCGATTGACGCCGATAAGATTAAAATTTTCACGCCGTCAATAACTAATCGCAGCAGGATTATGAATAAAAATTGCCAGCCTGCCGCCGTTGATTGTGTTACTTTTCTGCCATTCATTTTCGCCCGTAGTAAAGTCAGCGGAATAATCGGCGCAAATAACTTCTTCCGTTCCGTCGGAATATTTCAGCTCGATTTTCGTTATGTCTTTGTTGTTACGAATTTTTTTGAAAAGCTCTGTGCCTCTGCTCGTGAAAATTTTGTCGGCGGCTTCTTTGGCGATTTCAATATCAATCATTTCGGCATACTTGCTTTTAAATATGAGCGTCTCGGATTTTTTCCTTTTTATATGACGGGATTCTTGTATGCCGCTGACGTTCAAACTCAATACATAATTCACGGGAACAACGACATACTCCTTGTCGTCGAAAATAATTTTAAGTTCGGTGAGTAAAGAATTATTCTTGAACAACCCACCGCCTATAGAGGCGGGGGCTTCATGAGAAGTTTGCATTTTGAGTTTCCTCCTTTGAATAGGATTGCCTTATTCTCAAAGGCTAGTCCAAGTAGCCCACACACGGTCGCCCGAAGGTCTCCGCTTACTTTCAATTTTCGTACCGTCCTTTCTTAAGAATTGCGTATCTTTTATGCCTCCAGCAACTAACCGATTGGTTGAGCAAGGTAACTCGCCAGTCCCCAAGAACGATTTTATTTCAAATCGTTGGTCGTAATTACACTTTTTTAACGTGGTAGTCATCCACATTTGAAAATATATCTTTTCAGGTTTACAAAGTCAAGAGGCGATTCATCCCGCCGCCTAAAGTGGCGGGGGTTTTCTCGCCGTTTTTGGATAAAAATTTCTCCTTTAAGCCGTCAAGCCGCCGTCGACGCTCAAGACTGCACCCGTTATGAAATTCGCTGTCGACAAAAAATAAATCGCCTCCGCGACTTCTTCGGGCTTGCCGATTCTTCCGAGCGGATAAAATTTTTCCAAGTCTTCAATCGTGCCACCCGAAATTTTTAACTGATTCAAAGTCAGCGGCGTCAAAATATCTCCGGGCGCAACGCAATTCACGCGGATATTAAAACTTGCCAATTCCAACGCCAGAGACTTGGTAAACGCCACGACTGCCCCTTTGCTTGCCGAATACGCCGCGCAGAAATAATTTCCTTTAAGACCCGCATCACTGGCGACGTTGATTATCGTGCCGCGACTTTTAATCAACTCGTCGACCGCCGCCCGCGTCATAAAAAATGTTCCCTTGACGTTCGTGGAAAAAATATCGTCAAAAATTTTTTCGTCCGTCGAAGTTATCGCGCCCTCATGATAAATGCCCGCGCTGTTTATCAGAACGTCGACGCCGCCGAAAATTTCAGCCGTCCGCGAAATAATTTTCTCGCAGTCTTCAACCTTGCGAACGTCCGCCGAAATAAATTCAAAGTTGCCGACGAGTTCCGATTGAATTTTATCAAAACGTTCACGACTTCTGCCGACCAACATGCAATTAAAATCGTGCGCCAAAAAAATTTTTGCGGTTGCAAGTCCGATTCCCGAAGTACCGCCCGTAATTATCACCGTCATAATACTTGTTCCTTGTTCCTACTCCCTTGTTCCTAAAAAAAACAGAGCCGAGTAAATAACCCGACTCTGCGAAAAATTTTCCTTAGGGATTGCAGGCCTCTTTGAGACTCTTGCCCGATTTGAAGGACGGCAGCTTCGACGATTTAATTTCAATTTCTTCGCCGGTGCGGGGGTTGCGACCTTTACGCGCCGCACGTTCCCTGACTTCAAAAGTGCCGAAGCCCAAAACTTGAACTTTGTCGCCTTCGATAAGTGCCGCTTTAATCGCCTCGAAAGTTGCCGTGACTGCTCTCTCCGCAGTTTTACGGTCAAGTTTCGCTTTATCGGCGACCTGTACTATCAATTCAGCTCTTGTCATAAAAGATGTTCCTCCTATTAAAAAAATTACCTGCAGAATTTAGCAGAATACTGCAAAAAAATCAAGTACCTTTTTTACGCTGTAACGTCAAGATTGTTCCCGACCGCAGGGTCAAGGCTTTCGACGAGTTCCAAAGCTTCTTCGACCGCAGAATTATCAGCCGAGATTGCCATTTTCAAAACCGCCATGCCCAATTCCTGCTGAGTCTTCGCCATGCTCATATCCACCGACAGTGCTGCTATCGCCATATCCATTGCCGACAACTCCTTTCCTTGGTCTGCCGAGAATTTATTTCGTGCTGATAATCAGAGCAATAAAAATCAAATCTTCGTCGCCGACAGTCTCGATGCCGTGAGTATCGCCGTCCGCGCAGAATGTTGTGTCGCCCGCCTTGACTTCGTAGGTTTTGCCGTTGTCGGTGTAAAGTCCTTTGCCTTGAATGATGTAATAAGTTTCGTTGTTGCCGACGTGTTGATGGACGTTGAGAGCCGCGCCGACGGGAATTCTGACGCTGGCGAACATTTCACATTTGCCGACCATTTCTTTGGGGGTCAAGAGATGCGTAATGTACATTGTCCCCTTGCCCTTTTCGGCGGCAACAGTATTTTGCTCAAGAATCGGCATAAAAACTCCTCCTTTAATTAAAAATCTTCGTCCGCTTTGGCTTGTCGTTTAGCTTTGATTTTTTTCATTACTTCGACCGTGCGGGCGATTTGTTCTTTGGTGTACGGTTTATGAATAAAATCTATTGCGCCCATTTTGAGACACTGCATTAATTTTTGTGGGGTGCCCATGGAACTGAGCATGATGACCGGAACATCGGGAGCGACTTCGCGAATAAATTCCAACGCTTCAATTCCGCCGACGACCGGCATGACAATATCCAAGATGATTCCGTCCGGCTCCTGTTCCAAGACCAAAGTGATTGCTTCTTTGCCGTTTACTGCTTCGATTACTTCGCAGCCGAGCCGTTCAAGTTCCTCGCGCAGTTTTTTGCGCAGGAGTCGCGAGTCGTCGGTTATCAATATGCGCAATTTTTCTTGCTCGTCCATAAAAATCGCCGCCCTTCTATCAATGTGGAATTAGGAATTAGGAATGGGCTTGAAATTAATTACGCATTCCTAATTCCTAATTTCTGATTGCAATTATGGCGGAGAGGGTGGGATTCGAACCCACGGTGCCTTTCGGCATCACCGGTTTTCAAGACCGGCTCCTTAAACCGCTCGGACACCTCTCCTAAACGCCGCGATAATAACAAAAACTTGGCGCAATGTCAATGTTTTTATCGTAAAGTGCTGAAAAAATTCATTGGCAGCAGGAAAGAAAGTGTAAAAAACTCGCAACAAAAAAGCGGCAAGGCTTATGCTCACCGCGCCGATTGTATTATTCAATGTCAACCGAAACTTTTTTCTTTTCACGTGTTGCGGCGGATTTGACTATGGTGCGAATCGCTTTTGCAATCCGTCCTTGTTTGCCAATAACCCTGCCCATATCTTCCTGCGCGACGTGCAGTTTTAAAATCGTGCGCTCTTCTTCTTCGATTGCCTCGACCTGCACCGCTTCGGGTTTTTCGACAAGTGCTTTTGCCAGCACCGTTACAAGTTCTTGCATTGTCCTCTACCTCAACTAAATGTTCGATAATTACTCTGCAGCCTTAGCCGCCTTGCGCTCTTCGTGGATTTTTTTCATGATGCCCTTTTTGCTGAGCAGCGAGCGAACGGTATCTGTGGGCTGTGCACCGTTTTTAATCCAGCCGATAACTTTTTCTTCGTCAACATTGACAATGGCGGGATTTTTGGTCGGGTCATAATTGCCGACGATTTCAATAAAACGACCGTCACGCGGCGAACGACTGTCCG
>JAFSOQ010000002.1 GCA_017446845.1 Selenomonadaceae bacterium
ACCAGCCAACGGATTCCCAACGTCTGACGACGGTCGGGGCGGACTTCGACGGGAACTTGATAGTTTGCACCGCCGACACGACGCGCACGGACTTCCAGAACCGGCATTACGTTTTTCAGTGCCGTCTCGAAAACTTCCAGCGGATCTTTACCTGTCTTTTCTTTGATTGTGTCGAAAGCGTCATACACCACGCGCTGAGCTACGCTCTTTTTGCCCGACAGCATGACTTTATTTATGAACTTCGCAACCGTCTTTGAGTGATAGACAGGATCCGGCAGAACGTCTCGTTTAGGCACAGCACCTTTTCTCGGCATTCTTGATCCTCCTTTTTAATAATTAGGAGTTAGGAATTTAAAAACTTGTCCCTTGTTCCTAATCACTTTTTCTTAGCTTTGGCTTTCTTTGCGCCGTATTTGGAACGCGCTTGCTTGCGGTCTTGAACGCCGGCGGTATCGAGGGAGCCGCGAATGATATGATAGCGAACACCCGGCAAATCTTTGACGCGCCCGCCGCGAATAAGAACAACGCTGTGCTCCTGCAGATTATGCCCGATGCCGGGGATATATGCAGTGACTTCGATGGCGTTGGTCAAGCGGACACGCGCAACTTTACGAAGTGCCGAATTCGGTTTCTTGGGCGTCGTCGTGTAAACGCGAGTGCATACGCCGCGTTTTTGCGGGCACTCTTTCAGAGCCGGAGCTGTCGATTTTTCCTCAAGGCTCTGACGACCTTTTCTCACTAATTGATTTATGGTTGGCATGCGCCCACCTCCTTCCAAAATTTTCATGCCCGGTTAAAAGCGGCGTAATATTATCATTGCCAAAAATGCTTGTCAAGCCCTTCATGGCGCGACCTTGAAAAAAAACTTTTCTTTTGGTCAGAAAATATTACGAGCTGCTTTTTTTCTTTGGGAGCGAGCGTCCTCCTCTTGAATAAATGCGGACTAAGCAGAGTGATTTAGTTTTGACTCAGTTAATTAACCCGAATTGATAAGTAACATGCGGCACGCGAATACCGAAGGCTATTACAAGGCAGATTTGGAAGGTATTGCTGCGAGGCTGTCGAAAATATTTTTCTAAGTAAAAAGTCCGCACTCTGAAGTTGATTGAGAGTGGCGACAATCAATCTTGCAAGCGGCTTTATGTCGAAATGGTTACGTCGCTGAAGAAAAAATTTTTGGAAGGTTGATACTTATGGATTTGTACGATAAACTTGACGCGCTCGTAAAAAAAGCCGAGGAACTCGACGCGGTTGGCGATAAATTTGTCGCACTCGATGACGAAAAAAATCCCGTGCAAGCTCACTGCATGGAAAAAGCCCTGCTTGAATTGGCGGACGAACTTGAAAACATTGCGGACACTTTCACTGACGCGGAGCGCGAAGAAATTTTCAACGCCCTTGATTATGACGAATTTGTTGAACTTCAGAAGTTGATTGACGAATCTCGCGACGAACAATAAAATTTTTGTGAGGATGATTTCATGGCAAAGAAAGTAAAATTCCCTCTTAAGATGGCGGACGGCGCGGAAGTTCGCACACTTGAGGAACTCAAGGAACATTTCGACGTTGATTCGGTTATCAAAGAATTTTTTAACGACAGATTACTCACGTGGCTCGAAGACCGCTACTACGACGAAGAGGCTGACCAAGTAAGAACGCTCACGACCGACGATTTGAACTTGCAAAAAAAATTCTGTGCGATTTTCGGCGTGGAAACTCCGGAAATTATCGCGTGGCGCAAAGAACGTCTCGAACGTCTCAAAAAATATACTCGCGACGAAAAAATTTTGGCTTGCGTCGATTTTGTCGCCTTCAACCAAGAAGAACTTGCCGACCTGCTCGACGAGGACGCCAAAGAAATTTATCTGTGCGAAAATCGATTCGTCATTCCCTTACGCGTGAAAAATAAAAATTATTTCGGCGTTGGCAAGGCGATTGCGGTCATTCGCAGTAAAGAGCCTGTTGACTTCGACAAACTCAACATCACGTTCAAGGAAATTACATTCGATGACGCTTATCAAAAAATTATTTATATTCCGCCGAAAATTGAACCGCCGAAATCAAATTCTTCTGTTGAAATTTTTTATCCGTCATCAAAATCAAAATCATCTGTCGAAACTTTTTATCCGTCGTCAAAATCAAAATCATCCGTCGAAACTTTTTATCCGTCGCCGCAAAAAAATAATTACAGTCAAAATACTCCTTTGAAAAGCGGCGAACATTCCATAAAAGCACCGCGAGCCGGTCGCGTGACCAAAATTGACGTTGAAGAAAATGAGGTCGTCAACGCGGGCGATTTGCTTTTGAAAATTAATACGGTTTACGGCGAAATTCCGATAACCGCAGACAACGACGGCATTGTAAAAAAAATTTTCGTCAGAGACGGCGAATATGTCTTGATTTATCAGCCGCTCGTCGTTATGGAGAAAAAACAAAATTATAATCCTGTTAAGCAAAGTTTTCCGTCTTACAACAGAGGTCGTGAACATTCCATAAACGCGCCAAAAGCCGGTCGCATAAACAGGATTAAAGTTGTAGAAAATGAAGTCGTCAGCGCGGGCGATGTTCTTTTGAAAATTAATACGCCTTATGGTGAAATGCCGATAACCGCAGACACTTACGGCGTTGTAAAAAAAATTCTCGTCAGAGACGGCGAGAACGTCGAAACTTATCAGCCGCTCGTTGTTATCAATTAATCGACGTTCGACAAGTGCGGCTTGCTGTGCTATAATGCGCCCGCAAGTCAGCTGTTAGGAAAAATTTTTTCCTGAAACCTGAAAGCTAAACAGGAGGCAGATAATTTGAAATACATGACAGGCAAAGAAGCAGCGGAAGCGTTCTTGAAATTTTTCGAGAGCAAAGGGCATTTAATCATGCCGAGCTTTTCGCTTATCCCCGAAAACGACCCGACGCTTTTGATGATAGGCGCGGGAATGGCACCGCTCAAACCGTTTTTTACGGGCAAGCTTAAGCCGCCGTGCCCGCGAGTGACGACGAATCAACGTTGCGTGCGGACGGGCGATATAGAAAATGTCGGACGGACTGCGCGGCATCATACGGCATTCATGATGCTGGGAAATTTTTCGTTCGGCGATTACTTCAAAGCAGACGCAATACCTTGGGCGTGGGAATTTTTAACGGAAGTGTGCGGCTTGCCGCGAGAAAAACTTTGGGTGTCGATTTATCCCAACGACGACGAGGCGGAACAAATTTGGCTTAAACAACCCGGACTTAATCCCAAACACATCGTCCGCCTTGAAGATAATTTCTGGGAGATTGGTCCCGGTCCGTGCGGTCCCGATTCCGAAATTTATATCGACTTGGGCGAGGAACGCGGCTGCGGCAAAGATACTTGTGCGCCCGGCTGCGATTGCGACAGATTTTTGGAGATTTGGAATTTGGTCTTTACTCAATTCGACAAGACCGAGGAAGGCGAATACAAACCGCTTGAACATAAAAATATTGACACGGGCTGCGGTCTTGAACGTCTGGCGAGTGTTCTTCAGCAGAAAAATTCCAACTTCGAGACGGATTTACTTTTCCCGATAATTGAATACGTCGAGAAGGTCAGCGGACTAAAATACGGCGACGACTCCAAAAAAGATATTTCCATGAAAGTTATCGCCGATCACGCGCGGT
>JAFSOQ010000029.1 GCA_017446845.1 Selenomonadaceae bacterium
AAAAAGAGAGGAGAATCATTGTGAGAAAGAAACTTACTCCGGCAGAAATGAAATATGTAATCTATCGCGTCGTAAAAAACGGCTACGAATCAATCGACGAGGCTAAGGAAGAGCCGCACGAATTTAACGAAGGACGCAAACAAGCTTATTATGAAGTTCTCGACACGATTTACAATCAGCTGAATATTTATGAGCAGAATACGAAAAATTTTGGCTATACTGACGATTGGGATAAACCATTTTTTAGCAAATGAAAAATTATAAGCGACTTTTAGCGTATATCAAGCCTTATATCGGACTTTTCGGCTTGGCGATAATTTGTATAATCTGCGCGTCGGGCGCGAATCTCTATTTGCCGTGGATTATCAAAGATATGATTGACAAGGTGCTTGCCGAACGCGATATGGCTATGCTGAATTTTATTTCGGTGAGTATCGTTGTGGTTTTCGCGATTCGCGGAGTTTTTTATTACGGTCAATCGTATTTGGTATCTTATATCGGTCAAAGAGTGGTCGTCGACGTTCGCGAAGTCATGTTTAGAAAATTTCAGCGAATGCCAATGGAATATTTCGATAAACATCAAACGGGCGAGACAATGAGTTATTTGACAAACGACGTCGGAGCAATTCAATCCGCGCTGGTTGATAACTTAATCGAAATGTTCACGGAGGGTGCAATCCTAATCGGCTCAATAGTGATGATGTTTTATTTGGATTGGAAATTGACGTTGCTGACGTTAATCACGGTGCCGCTGGTCGGAGTGTCAATGAGAATCTTCGGCAAAAAAATAAAATCGACGAGCAGAATAATTCAAGAGAAATTGGCGGACATAACGTCGCTGTTGCAGGAAAGTATTTCGTCAATCCGCGTTGTAAAATCTTTTGTTCGAGAACAATATGAGATTGACCGATTCCGCGTGGAGAACGAATTAAACTTCAAGGCGACGATTGACAACGTAAAAATTACGAGTCTTTTGACGCCGACGGTAGAATTTTTGGCGGCGGTCGCAGTAACTTTTATCGTTTGGTTTGGCGGCTATGAAGTCGTCAACGGAATAATTTCGGCGGGCGCGTTGGTTGCGTTTTTAACTTACGCCGTCAACCTTGCCAATCCCGTCAAAAGACTTTCCAGGATTTACGGACGACTTCAAAAAGCTATGGCGGCTATCGACAGAATTTTTGGAGTGTTGGACTTGCCCGAAACCGTCAACGACAAAAGCGGCGCGATTGAACTGCCGCAAGTCAAAGGCAGTGTCAAAGTCGAGGACGTGACGTTCAGTTACGACGGAGTTCATAACGCGTTGGAAAATGTCAGCTTTAAAGTCAAGCCCGGGCAGATGATTGCCTTTGTCGGACCGAGCGGCGCGGGCAAGTCGACGATTGCAAATTTAATTCCGCGCTTTTACGACGTGACGACGGGTTCAATTAAAATTGACGGCTTTGACATTCGCGACGTGAAAATAAATTCTCTGCGCGAGCAAATCGGTATCGTTCCTCAAGAAACTTTGCTTTTCTCGACGACGGTCATGGAAAATATTCGTTACGGAAGATTGGACGCCACCGACGAAGAAGTTATCGCGGCGGCGAAGGCTGCCAATGCCGATAAATTTATTCGCGAATTGCCCGAAGGCTATCAAACTAAAATTGGTGAGCGCGGACTGAATTTGAGCGGCGGTCAACGTCAACGCATGGCGATTGCGCGTGCAATGCTGAAAAATCCTCAAATTTTGATTCTCGACGAGGCAACTTCGGCTTTGGATACGGAGAGCGAAAAAATTGTTCAATCCGCGCTTGATGATTTAATGGTCGGTCGCACGAGTTTTGTAATCGCACACAGATTGAGTACGATTTTTGCGGCGGATAAAATTTTCGTCATCGACAAAGGAAAAATTTGCGAACAGGGCACGCATAAAGAACTTTTGGAACTCGGCGGCGTCTACAGCAATCTTTATAACATTCAATTCAGCAAACTTTAACCCGCCTCCAATGAAAAAATTTTTCCGCGTGATATAATCGATAAAAATTTTTTGGGAGTGACCTTAATGAATAAAAAAATTCTCAGCGGCTTGATTATCGGCGCGTTCGTGTTCGGAGTCGGTGCGGCTGACGTTCAAACCGCAAGTGCGGATTCTCTCGACAAAGTTCAGCAAGCCAAGCAGAAATACGACAAGGCTAAAGACACTTACGACAAAGCGCAGGATATGTTCGGCAAAAATAAATCGGACAATAAAACTCCGCCCGAACCGCCCAAAGATGAAAACGGAAATCCCATGCCGCCGCCCGACAGTGATAATTCAAATCGTCCGGCACCACCCGACGGCGATAACTCGAATCGTCCCGAACCGCCCGACGGCGATAACTCGAATCGTCCCGAACCGCCTAAAGATGAAAACGGAAATTTCATGCCGCCGCCCGATAAAAAAGACGGAAGTAAATTCGGCGACATGAAAGACCGCTACGACAAAGCCAAGGAAACTTTCAAGAAATAAATCGGCGCAAAAAATTTTGTCCTGTCGAACGGCAGGATTTTTTTTGCATTTGTGACGAAAAAATTTTATAATCAGCGTGAGGTGAATTGACTTGAGACTTTACATAGCGGAAAAGCCGTCGATGGCTCGCGAACTTGCCGCAGTCTTGAAAAATCCGCAGAAGGGCAACGGCTGTATAAATACTTCGGGCGGAGTGGTAACTTGGCTTTTCGGACACGTCTTGCAACAAGTGGAGCCTGAAGCTTACGACCCGAAATATAAACAGTGGCGGGCGGAAGACTTGCCGATTGTCCCGAAAACTTGGAAACTTGAAGTCAATCCGTCGACAGTTCAGCAGTTCCAAATCGTGAAGAATTTGATAAGCAAGGCGGATGAAATAATTCACGCCGGCGACCCCGACCGAGAAGGTCAATTACTTGTCGACGAGGTTTTGGATTTTTTGGGAAATAAAAAGCCCGTCAGAAGAATTTTGCTAAACGCGCTCGACGAAACGAGTATTCTGCGCGCAAATAAAAATCTTCGCGACAACGCCGAATTTTTTAACCTCAAGCAATCGGCACTTGCTCGCAGCCGCGCAGATTGGTTAATCGGCATGAATCTTTCCAGAGCGTACACTTTGGCTGCAAGGCGTTACGGATATGACAATTTGGTTTTGCCGATTGGTCGCGTGAAAACTCCGACGCTTGCCTTAGTCGTTCGTCGAGAGCGCGAGATAAAAAATTTCAAGCCCGTAGACTTTTTCAACATTCGGGCGACGTTTGAGCACGAGAACGGAAAATTTTCAGCGCAGTTCAAGCCGTCAAAGAAAATGTTGGAGCTTAAAGCCTTCGACGCCGAAGGACGCCTTATCGATAAAAAATTTGCCGAAGAATTGTTAAAAAAATTTTCTGCCGCGCCGCTCGACGGAAAAATTTCTTTATATCAAACGACCGAAAAAAAAGAATCGCAACCGCTGCCGTTCTCATTGTCAAGGTTGCAAGTGGCGGCGGGAAAAGCTTTCGGATACACGCCCCAACAAGTTCTCGACGCCGCGCAGAGCCTCTACGAAAAAAAATTGACAAGCTATCCGCGTTCCGATTGCGAATACTTGCCGACGACTCAATTAAAAGACGCGCAGAATATTTTAAGAAATTTATCGCGCTCAAGCAACGAGAGTTTGAAAAAATTATCCGCGCACGCAAATCCTACGATTAAAAGTCGCGCGTGGAATGATAAAAAAATTTCGGCGCATCATGCGATTATCCCGACGCAAAAACCTTTGAATATGCAACTGTCCGAAATCGAATTCAACATTTACAATCTGATTGCAAAAAATTACGCGGTGCAATTTTATCCTCAGCACGTCTACGACGAAACTGTTGTCAATGTCAAATACAAAGACGAAATTTTTTCTGCGCGGGGCAAAGTCGTCAAGCAACTCGGTTGGCGAGAATTTTACGTTGCGCCTAAAGTCAAAGCCGACGACGAAAGCGAAACTCTCTTGCCGCGAATGAAAATCGGCGATGACGTTCAACATAAAAAGTCCGAACTCAAAAAAAGTGTGACGAAACCGCCCGAACGATTTACTTCGTCGAGTTTGGTGCAGGGCATGAAGGATATTCACAAATACGTTAAAAATCCCGAATCGAAAAAGCAACTCAAGGACGTTTACGGAATCGGCACCGAGGCGACACGCGCGGCGATTATCGAAGATTTGATTAAGCGCGGCTTTTTGACGTTCAGCAAAAAAATTTTGCACCCGACCGAAAGGGCTTACTTGCTGATTGACGCTTTATCCGACGAAATGACTTATCCCGACGCGACGGCGATTTGGGAAGATAAACTTCATTCGATGAGCGAGGGCGACGGTACTTTGGAAGATTTTTTGGCGGGACAAGTTAAATTTACAAGCAAGTTGGTTGCGGCGGCGTCGAATGCAAAATTTACCGAAGCGGAAGGAGTTTTCAAATGTCCGACTTGCGGCAGTGCTCTCGTCAAAAGAAGCGGCAAGAACGGCGAATTTTGGGGTTGTCGTGCTTATCCGAAATGTCGCACGTCTTTTGACGATAAAGACGGTAAGCCGGATTTCGACGGCAAAAAATTTCTCCGCACAAAAAATTTCGACGCGTCTGCCGATTTTAATCCTGCAGAATTCGCGCCGATAATTTCTTCCGCCGATTTTAAATAAAAATTTATCCCCCGCGAAGTTGCGAGGGATTTTTTGTTGCAAAAATTTTTTAAGCAATGTCAGCTTTCCAAAGTCCGTGCAAGTTGCAGAATTCGTAAGCGGCAAGAGGTTCGTCGCCGTCGGCAACGATGAATTCGGCTTCGGGCTTATCGGTCGCGCTCAAGTGGACGTATTGCCCGCCGCGTTTGGTCTGAAGATAAATCCATTGAATCAAATGCGCTTCGGTCATTGGATGTTCAACGCTGCCGACTTTGACGGAAATTTTTTTGCCGTCGACCGTCACTTGAGGAACGTGTTTTTCCTGCGCGGCGTCGGTCGTGTTCGCGGTCAAAAAGTTCATGGGCTTGCCGCCACAAGAAATATCTGCGCCGGCACCGCTAATCAACATGATGATAGATTTTTTGTCGTCCGAAATCAAAAGTCTGCTCATAAATCATTCCTCCAAAAATTTATTCGTCAATCCGAGTTCCGAAATCATTTTCAAATCGCTTTTGATATTCGTATTCGACGTGGTGAGCATATTTCCTGTAATGGCGGCGGAAGCCCCGTGCAAAAACGCTGACGCGCCGTTGTCGGGCAAAAATTTTCTACCGGCGGCAAGTCTGATATTCGCCGTCGGATTTATGTAACGGAAAATTGCAACCGTGCGCAAAATATCTTCCGCAGACAATGTTTTTAAATTTTCAAGCGGCGTGCCCTTAATCGGATTCAAAACGTTAATCGGAATGGATTTTATATTCAGCGCGGCGAGTTCAAAAGCCAAATCGATTCGGTCTTGCCAAGTTTCGCCCATGCCGATAATTCCGCCGCTGCAAACTTCCAAGCCCGCCGCTTGCGCAAGTTTAATCGTCTTGATTCTGTCGTCGAAAGTGTGCGTCGTGCAAATGTGCGGAAAAAATCTGCGCGAAGTCTCCAAATTATGATGATAACGGTTGACGCCCGCCGCTTGCAGTCTTTGAAGTTGTTCGGCAGTCAAAATCCCGTGCGAAGCGCATAAATCAATTTTGAGTTTGGCGCGGAGAATTTTATAAGCTTCAATCGCGCGAGCAAAATTTTTATCGTCGAGAGTTCTTCCGCTCGTCACGATAGAAAATCTGTTGACGCCTTCCCGTTCGTTGGCGAGAGCGACTTCCAAAATTTTTTCCGTCGGCAGGAAGTTATATTCGTCGACGCCCGTTTTATGCCGCGCAGATTGAGCGCAATATTTGCAATCCTCACTGCAACGACCGCTTTTCCCGTTTATGATTGTGCAAAGGTCGATGTGGTTGCCGCAAAAATTTTTTTGAATCAAAGCCGCGCCCGCCTGCAAATCCTCAAGAGGAGTCGTCAGCAAAAATTTCAAGTCGTTGGAAGGTTTAAGACGTTCGCCGTTAATAATTTTCTCTGCAATCAAAGTTATCACTCTCCAAAAATTTGATATTAGAAATGCGCAGCATTTCGTTCCGGCGCGGCTATAACGTTAAAAATATTGAACGGCACGGCGCGTCAGCTGGATGCAACGTCACGTTGCTTTCAAAACTTTTTGCAATTTCACGCCGAGGACTGCCGCCGCCGTCGCTTTTAACACGTCGCCGAAAATAAACGGGAAAACCGCCATCGTCAACGCTTGCCAAAGTTCCACGTGCAAAATTAAAATCATCGAGATTAAGCCGCCCGCGTAGGTTATCGGCACCGCGATTAAAATATTTGCCAGCGCGTAGCGTTTTAAATCCGGCGTCGCGCCTTTTGCCAAACTCAACAGCGCATATGCCGGCAGCCATGCGAAATAAAATCCTCCGACAGGTCCAAGCAATCTGCTTAAGCCCTCGCCGTTCGCGAACACCGGCAAGCCAACTGCTCCCATCAAAATATAAATCAGAATTACCGTGAACGTCTGGCGCGGCGACAGAAGATAAGCCGACAAACTCATCGCGAACGTCAACGCTGTCACATAACCGGGCGTGAACGGCAACGGGAACGCGATATACGCTGTCACGCAACACAACGCCACACACATTGCCATTTTCGTCAAGTCTCGTACTTGCATAAAAACTTCCTCCTCTTGTCAACGCGCCGATTATATATTAGTCGATTGTCAACGTCAATGATTTAATCTGTTTACCCAAGCGCAAAAAAAAACGCGTCTTCAAAATTATTTCGGTGAACAATCGATTTGGATAGTAAAATTGTCAATCTGTTATTGTGCGACGAATTTGATTTTTTGTTATAATAAATAAAGGTGATGATATGAAAAAAGTATTTGATGTATTGACGGCTGCTACTGAGCGATTAACAAGTAAAAAAATTGAAAATGCTCGCCTCGACGCAGAAATTTTGTTGGCGCACGTTTTGGGCTGGCGACGATTGACTTTGTACGTTGATGCCGATAAAATTTTGCCGCTCGAAAGTGTTTTACGGTTCAACGAATTGATAAATCGTCGGCTGGAAAAAATTCCCGTGGCATATCTGACGGGCGCAAAAGATTTCATGGGGCTTGCGTTCGCAGTCAATGAAAATGTTTTAATCCCGCGACCCGAAACGGAAATTTTAACGGAAGTTGTCGGAGAATATCTGCGCGGACTCGGCGGCGAGGTAACTTTTGCAGATTTGGGCGCGGGCAGCGGAGCGATTTGCATTTCGATATTAAAGTTTGTAAAATCAGCACGAGCGGCGGCAGTCGACATTTCGGCGGAGGCTTTGGAGGTTGCAAAATTCAACGCGCAAAAGTTTCACGTCGACGACAGGATAGAATTTTTTTGCGGAGATTTATTCGCGTCGCTTGAAGGAAAAATTTTTAACGCGATAGTTTCAAACCCGCCGTATATCCCGACGAGCGAGCTTGAGACTTTGCAGTCGGAAGTTAAACGCGAGCCGCGACTTGCTTTGGACGGCGGAGCGGACGGTTTAAATTTTTATCGGCGAATAATTTCCGGCGCGCCGAAATTTTTGGTCGACGGCGGACTTTTGGCGGTCGAAGTCGGGATAAATCAAGCGGCGGCAGTCAAAACTTTGATGGAGCGCGAAAATTTTATCGACGTGGAAATTTTTAAAGACTTGGCAGAAATTGAACGAGTAGTGATTGGGAGAATTTAAATGCGGACAGAAATATTGCAAGCGACGGAAAAAAATTTATTGCGAGCGGCGGAATTAATCAAAATCGGAGAAATTGTCGCGTTCCCGACGGAAACTGTTTACGGCTTGGGCGCAGACGGATTAAACGTCGAGGCTTGCAGGAAAATTTTTTCGGCAAAGGGCAGACCTTCCGATAAGCCGTTGAGTTTACACGTCGCAAGTTTGGAAATGGTTGAGCGCATTGCTAAAATTTCCGCGCAGGCAGAAAAATTATTCGCGGCATTTTGTCCCGGTGCCTTGACGATAATATTGCCAAAGAATAAAATTGTATCCGATTTCGTGACCGGCGGCTTGCCGAGCGTCGGGATAAGATTCCCCGCAAATGACGTTGCACTTGCGCTGATAAAATTGTCGGGAGTTCCGATAGCCGCGCCGAGTGCAAATTTATCGGGCTGTTCGCCGCCGACGAACGCGCAAGAAGTTTTTAAAAACTTATCGGGACGCGTCGAAATAATTTTGGACGGCGGGCAATGTCGATTCGGAATTTCTTCGACGATAATCGATTTGACATCATCGGAGCCGAAAATTTTACGTCGCGGAGCAATTCCCGCAGAAAAAATAATGCAACTTTTGAAAAGTTGACAAACAGCTAAATTGGAGGTTTTAGAATGAACAATGCCGAGCGCAACAAGCTCGCAATGAAAAAATTTATGGCGTGCATTAACACCAACGATAAAATCCTTGCCGAAGAACTTATCGCGCCCGAAGCCGAATTCGCTAGTTTGATTTCGGACGAGAAACTTTACGGCGGCGCGGGCTATCTTTCGGTCGTGGACTTCATGCGGCGGAGTTTTTCGGATATTCGTTGGGAAATTGTCGACATGGCTGCGGAAGGTGATAAAGTTGCCGTAAGCTGGATTTGTTCGGGCACGCACGACGGAAATTTTATGGGAATCGCGCCGACGGGCAAAAAATTTTCGTTCAGTGCAATGAATTTTTATTACTTCAACGCGGACGGAAAAATTATCAACGATGTGGCGGCAAAAGGTCTGATTGGCTTGTTCGAGGCATTGGGCTTGCTGAAATCACCGCAAATTTAAATTGGAGGTTTGAAAATGAATTTAATGGAAGGCTTGAAAAAAGACGCAGAACTTTTCGCGGCAGTGGAAAATGAACTCAATCGCCAGCGCAATAAACTCGAATTGATTGCCTCGGAAAATATCGTGAGCAAGGCGGTCATGGAGGCGCAAGGCTCCGTTTTAACGAACAAATACGCCGAAGGTTATCCCGGCAAAAGATATTACGGCGGCTGCGAATTCGTCGACGTTGCCGAACAGCTTGCGATTGATCGCGCCAAAAAACTTTTCGACTGCGATTATGCAAATGTTCAGCCGCATTCGGGTGCTCAAGCAAATATGGCAGTTTACTACGCGCTTGCCACGCCCGGCGATACGATTATGGGCATGAATTTGACTGACGGCGGACATTTAACGCACGGCTCGCCCGTCAACATGAGCGGCAAATATTTTAAAATCGTTCCCTACGGCGTGAGCCGCGAGACCGAGACGATTGACTATGACGCTTTGGAAAAAATTGCGTTTGATTGCAAGCCGAAAATTATCGTGGCGGGCGCGTCGGCTTATTCGCGAATCATTGACTTTGAACGCCTTGCCGACACTGCCAAAAAAGTCGGAGCTTATTTAATGGTCGACATGGCGCATATCGCGGGCTTAATCGCGGCGGGTTTGCACCCAAGTCCGTTGCCCTACGCCGATGTTGTGACTTCGACGACGCATAAAACTCTGCGCGGACCTCGCGGCGGTTTGATTCTCTGCAAAGATGCGGAGTTCGGTAAACAATTCAACAAGGCAATTTTCCCCGGCACTCAAGGCGGACCTTTAATGCATGTCATTGCGGCAAAGGCGGTCGCGTTCGGTGAGGCTCTTCAACCCGAATTCAAAACCTACGCCGCGCAGATTATCAAGAATGCAAAAATTTTGGCGGAAACTTTGACGGCGGACGGATTCAGAATTGTTTCGGGCGGCACCGATAATCACTTAATGCTTGTCGACTTGACGAGCAAAAATATCACGGGCAAAGAGGCGCAAAACGTTCTTGACGAAGTGAACATCACCGCGAACAAAAATACAATTCCGTTTGAGCCGCGTTCTCCGTTTGTTACCAGCGGTTTAAGGCTTGGAAGTCCCGCGTTGACCACTCGCGGTTTTGTGGAAGACGATATGCGCGAAGTCGGAAATATTATCGCATTGGTTTTGGACAATCCGAACGACGAAGACAAAAAAAATCAAGCACGGGCAAGAGTAGCCGCGCTCTGTGAAAAATATCCGCTTTACTGAAATGGAACTTACAAATAAAAATATTGACGGCGCGATAGAAGAAATCCGCGCCTTTTTTGAAAATGCAAAGGTCGCGCGCAAAGACATAATTAAAACTTGCCTTTTCGTGGAAGAATCCTTGCTCCGTTATCAGGAAAAATTCGGCACGACACAAGAATTTAAAGTTTATAAAAAGAAATGGTTCAGCGATCCGAAAGTAATTATTCGTATTAAGGGCGAGCCGTTTTCTCCTCTGCAAAATGATGATTTAGACGACGAAATTATCTTAAGCAACGATATTATGCAAAGACTTAGGAATTTAAACGAGGCAAAAACGATTTATCGCTACGAAGACGGTTACAACGAATTAATTTCTTTTTCGTCTAAGGAACACAAACCGCTGAAAATTCCCGGCGGCTCGATAACGATTGCGATAATTGCGGCGATAGCGGTTTCGTTTATCCTCGGCTATTTTCCGCAAGAAATTCAAAGTATTTTTGTAGAAAAAATCATTACACCTACTTTATCGACGCTGATGAGTTTAATAATCACGGTGACGGTCTTCATGATATTTTTTTCAATCATATCGGGCATTTGCGCGATAGAGGATGTTGCAATGCTGAGCAATATCGGCACGCGGGTTGTCGGGAGATTTTTTCTGATAGACGTGTTAATAGTCGTCGTGACATTTTTAATCGGCGCGCTTTTTTTCCCCGTTATGTCGATTACGGAAAAAGATGTTACTGAAATCGGTCAAATTACGGAAGTATTCCTGTCGATTATCCCGACAAATATTTTGGAGGCATTTTTAAAGGGTCAAGTCTTGCAAGTCACGATAATGGCGTTCGCGGTTGGAATTTGCGTCATAAAAATCGGCAGGCAAATATTAAACGTAAAAAATTTTTTCACAGAAATCAGCGTTTTAGTTTTTAAAGTAGTCGAGATGGTTTTTTCGATGATTCCGTTTGTAATATTTTTGTGCATTTTAAAAGCGGTTTTAACGAGCAGTCTCGCGGATTTTTTAAAGGTGTGGAAAATAATTGTTGCGGAATTAATAATTTACGCGATAATAATTTCGCTCATGCTGATAATTCTTTACGTAAAAACAAAAGTATCGATACCCGACTTTTTGAAGAAAATTTCGCCTGTAACGATAATTTCGTTGACGTCGGGCAGCAGCGTCGCATCTTTGCCGAAAAGTCTTGAGGTATCGAAAAAAGATTTGAACATCGAAGAAAAGTTTTGTGATTTTTGGATACCGCTGTCACTGGTTTTATTTTCTCCGTCGAAAATAATTCAGCTGACAATGGCGGGATTTTATGTAATGTCGGTCACGGGCGAAGATTTTTCCGCATTTGAAGTGTTCATAACGGCATTTCTCGCGATACAATTAAGTTTTTCTTCGCCGAACGCGGCGGGCGGAATAGTGGCGTCGTTCACGCTTTTATTGACGCAACTCGACCTTCCTGTAGCATATGTGGGCACGCTGATGATTGCGGACGTCATAACGGGCAATTTATTCACGGGACTGAATGTTTTGGTTCGTCAGTGCGAATTAATGACGATTGCACACAAAATGAATTTCATAAAAAGTTAGGAGTGATGTTGTGGATTTAGATTATTTAATTTTTCTGCAGGAGATTCGTAATGATTGGGGCGGCGCAGGATTTTTTTCGTTAGTCTCCGAATTGCCGAAAAGTGCTTTGACGCCAGCGATACCCGCGATTCTTTTTTGGTGCATAAACAAGCAAGCGGGAATATTTATTTTGTTTAACGCGACATGCGGACGCGTGATTAACGAGCTGTTAAAAGGGACGTTGTGTGTTTATCGTCCGTGGTTCAAAGACGCGGGACTTATTCCCGACGCCGAGGCGATGAAAAATGCGTCGGAATATTCTTTTCCGAGCGGTCACGCGCAATTTACTACGGCAGTTTACGGCGGCTTTGCATTTTTCTACAGGAAAATTTTGCCGTTGCTGATAATTCCTTGCGCGCTGATAATTTTATTGGTCGCGTTCAGCAGAAATTTTTTGGGCGTACACACTCCGCAAGATGTTTTGGTCGCGATAATTTATTCAATCGGATTATTTTTCGTGGCGGAGAAAATTTTTAATTGGATAGGCAAAGACGACGAGCGGCGATTAATATTTTTTATCGGCGGGCTGGTAATGGTTGCGGTTGTATTTTTATGGCTGTACTTCAAACCTTATCCCGAAGATGTTTTGAACGGAAAAGTAATCGTCGACCCGCTCACGGCAAGAGCAGATGCTTTTGACGCGTTGGGATTCGGCTTGGCATTTTTCTTTGGCTGGTTCCTTGAGCAAAAATTTATCAACTTCAAGACGAAAGTTTCTCCAAAAGATAAATTATGGAGAATCATAATCGGCTTTGGAATTTTGGGCTTGATAGCCGTTGCGATTTATCCTCTGCTAAAAATTTTCTTGAGCGTCGAGGCTTACAAATTCTTCAGGGCATTTCTGCCGTTCTTCTCAATCTTGTTCATAATCCCGCTGATTTTCACGAAGGTCGAACAAAAATTTAAACGTTGACAAAAAAAATTCCCTCCGCCAAATCTCTGACGGAGGGTTTTTTATTTATCATTGGGCTTGAGTCTCGCAATGTGGAAAGTTCCCGTGACGATTTCTTTTCTGTGACAATGCGGACATTCGTTGGCGATAATGCCGGTGTAGCCGCAAACGGGGTCGCGGTCGACGGGGTGATTGATAGAAAAATATCCCATGTCGGCATCGTGCATTGCTCTGACCAGTGCCTCGAACGCAGAAATATTTTTCGTCGGGTCGCCGTCCATTTCTATGTACGCTATATGCATTTAAATTAACTTTCGTTAATTTATCAGACTATATCACTTCTCCGTTATACACAGAGAGCTTGGCGCTTCGGATAGTGCTAATCTCTATCCTACCGATTAGTCGTTACAGTTTCCTCAACATATCGCCACTTGTAGCCGAAAGCATAATCGCGTTTTCCGTTACAAACTTTGACGATATGATTGCAGTTGTTTGCCGAGCCGCAAAATGTTGCCGCTATATGAACGGATTCAAATGTAGCGAGAAGTTGTCCTGTTTTGTAATGGAAGGCTTGTACTTTTTTACTTCTAAAGTGATTTGCACCCATCACCGGATTAAGGAGGTCATTAACTCTCGCGTGATGCATATTTTCAGCTCTGCTGACCCATTCAAGATTATCGACACGATTGTCGCGCTTATTTCCGTTTTTGTGATTTACCTCAGGTTTATTTTCGGGATTCGGAATAAAAGCTTTGGCAACTTCAAGGTGCACAGTGATTATTTTTGACATACCCTTATAACAAAGCGTAGCGTGTCCGTATTCTCTTCCGCGAATTTTGCTGTAATGAACTTTAACGGCGCATTCCGAATAATGATGCAATCTTCCTTTGCTGTCGCGAAAATCATACTCTAATTTTTTTAAGTTGCCGTTCGTGTTTATCATAAAATGATCTTCACCGAAATGTTGTATCGTTTTCCATTCTTCGTTCATGCTTTCACCTCCATTCTGCGATATGTCAAGGCTTACCACGGTATCACCTGCTATCCGTTGCCGGACCGTAGGATTTCTTGATTATAGGAGCAACTTCGCCCATGGATTTGATTGTAATTGTCATACAATCGGTCTTATTCCGCTCCAACCGTCAGCTCGGCTCCATGCCGAACACCCTTTTTGCTTAGGTTCACCAAGTTTTCCCTGCATGTCTTACGACACAGGGGGCCATTTTATTAACCTGCGTTACATAGTGCGTGGTACGGTGCCTCGATTCTTATTTTGTCGCCCGCGCAGATTGGGAAATAAACGGGCACGTGACTGGAATTCGTCATGTAAGGACGATCGGTCACGCCTTTAATCACGCCGTAAGCTTTCCTATTGGCGCGTTGGAATTGTCCTGCAGTCGATTCGGCAGGCGTCCCGAAGGTCGTCCAATTTCTTTTTTCGCGCTTGGTATAATCGTCGGTTCGTTCGCGAAGATGACGGACAATCTTTAAGCCGAGTTCTTGAGCTTCCGCGCTTTGACCGTGATGCTTGCCGATTAACGCAACCAAACATTCCGCCAAACCGCAAAATCCGATTGAATAGCTCGCGTGCTTGAGGACGTCCTTAATTTTATCGTTCGGCTTGAGTTTTTCCGAATCCATCCACACGCCCTGCCCCATGAGGAACGGGAAGTTATAAACGTGCTTTTCCTCAATCGTCTTGAGCCGCAATAATAAATAATCGTGGCAAAGATTTATGTACTTATCAAAGAGTTCAAAAAATTTTTCAAGGTCGCCTTTCGATTCAAGCGCGAGTTTCGGCAGATTAATTGTCACGAAAGCAAAATTTCCGCGGCTGCCCGACTCTTCGCGCCCGTTGACATTACTCATCACACGAGTGCGACACCCCATCGTAGCGATGTAACTGTTGTAATCGCCGGGCTTGTAGTATTGCAAATTATAAGGCGCGTCCAGCGAAACGAAGTTGGGGAAAAGACGTTTGGCACTGACTTTGCAAGCTTGGCGGAACAAATCATAATTCGGGTCAGTCACGTTGTAATTGACGCCTGCCTTTAATTGAAAAACACTTATCGGGAAAATGGGAGTTTCGCCGTTGCCCAAGCCCGCGTCAATCGCGTTCAAGACTTCGCGAGTCACCAGCCGACCTTCGGGACTTGTGTCCATTCCATAGTTGATTGAGCTGAAGGGTCATTGTTGTTATCGACAGGCTTTTTATCCTGTCCTCCGGAGTTTTCACTCATTTTCATCGGTTTGGCATTTCAAACCCGGTTTGGCGTAAGTTTTCGCCCTCGACTTTACGTTAGGGCGTAGGACACTCTTGGGGGATTATATTCTGTATTAACAGTTTCACCCCTACGCTCTACGGTGTCGTCGTCTGTTAAAACAACGATTACCTCGGCATTAACTTAGATACGACAAGGCTTCAAGGTATTTACGATGTTTTTTCTTCAAGTACAAATTAGCATCTTTATAAATAAAATCAGTTACAGCAATGAAGTCATGACGACCAGAATAATGGATACTGTAGGCTTCGCCACCGTTACTGCAAAAATTCAAATGAGAAAGGTTTAATTTGTCTTCAAGATAATTTCGTAGTTGATTGATTAGATTTGAATGAGCCAAAATCACAACACAACAACGCATTGCTTTACCGTAAGAATGTGCCTTTCTGATAACTATGCTGCCATCTCCGTCAAATAAGCCTCGAACATAATGAGACATTAAATGATCGGAAAGAGCAGGAAGAAATCTTGTTGATTTCCCTTCTGTTACCCCATGATTAACTAAATATTGAACGAAAAGATTATTGACAACAGAAATCCCGCAACTGCCGTCTCGTTTATCTGTAACAATTTTCCGAGGTGCATTGATTTCGTTTTTGATATATTTAATCATCTCGGCATCATCTTTTTTCAGTTGAATGGCAAAAAATTTGCTGTCGTTTATACCATAAACGCATCCGTCAGCAGCAAATAGTCCCAAAAGATAAGCTTTAATCTCTGTATCAATTTCTTTGAAATAATCAACTTTTAGTTCACCGACGTTTAAATCTTGCCTTGTCCACATTGGAACATTTGCTTTTTTAAGCAGTTTTGAAACGGTAATTTCACAAAGGTTAAATTCTTTGGCTATTTTAGAAATGCTTACGGGTTTTTCTTGATAGCGAGCAATTATTCGTTGTGTATCATAGTTTTTCATGTTTTAATATCCTTAGTCTTTGCCGATTTTGCCCTATTCTTTTGCGAATATTTCTAAACGCTCAGGCAATTTTTACCTGCGCCCCTGCTCGTGAATGTAAAGTGTTGAAATTATGAATCAAAGCCTCCATTGCTTGATGAGTTTCCTCTTCGACGTCCGCGCAGGCAAGCTTGTAAATTTTCTCCGCAATTTTAGACGAGCCGACAATCTGCGTTAAGTTCTCGACGGCGGCAGAATTATTTCCTTCGGAATAAGTACAAACATCAAAATCAATTTCACCCGTCGCTTGAATGTCAAAAAATTCGCAAGCGCGTTTTACCTCGTCGCGTATCGCCCTCCTGAAAGATTTTTTTACACCTTCAGCCATTGCATAATCAAAGGCGTTTATGCTCTGACCGCCAAACATATCATTTTGATTAGACTGTATGGCAATACATGCCAGCGACGCGTAGGAGCGAATTGAATTCGGCTCGCGAAGAAAACCATGCCCCGTCGAGAAACCGCCGTGAAAAAGTTTCAGTAAATCAATTTGGCAGCAGTTGAAAGTTATTAAACTGAAATCTTTGTCATGGATATGAATCCAGTTTTCTTTATCTGCCTGCGCAAATTCTTCGGGCAAGACGTAATTGTCAACGAAATACTTGGAACTTTCTGCGCCCATTTTCAGCATAATGCCCATGGAGGCATCGGTGTTAATGTTGGCGTTGTCGCGCTTGAGGTCGATATCCACAGAGTCGGCGAAAAAAATATCGCGGTAGGTGTCCATCAATTTTTTCTGCGCGGCGCGACGTTGAGAATGTTTTTGCCGATAAACTATGAATTGCTTTGCCACGTCAAAAAAGCCGTGCGCCATTAAACATTTCTCAACTTGGTCTTGAATCGCTTCGACGCCGATAATTTCGTTTTCGGCAATCGCCTGTTCGACAGAATCGGTTACAAGCTTAATGTCGTCGTCGGAAAGTTTATCGGCGGGCGTCGAGGCGTCACGATTTGCTCCGGCTATCGCGTTGTAAATTTTTTTGCGGTCGTAATTAACTCGCTGCCCCGAACGTTTCCGAACTTTGGCTAACTTCATTTGTCTCCCTCCTTTCAAAGTGTGAAAAAAATAATCGCGCCTCCTTCCGCTCTAAAAATTTGGAACGGCGCGATTATATCACTTGTAAATCGGTTTGGAAACAGTCGACAAAATGAAGGCATTATACGAAGGGCAATAAGTCAATGGCTAAATGGCGCGTTGTCACAAAGTCGGCAGCTGAAAAATTTTTTTATCGACCTAACTCGGCGATGAAAGTACTTTTGCCGCTGTCGGCGTGCACGGAATATTTTATGCGTCCGCGCGTCGTCGTCCAATCGTAGCTGCCTTCGGTCGAAACTTCTTTTAACATGCGCAAATCTCTAAAGACTTCACTGCGGTCGTCTTTGTCGAGTTCGGGGTTGAGCGTCGCGATTAAAAGTCCCAAAACGTTAATCGTCTGAAATGATTCGTCTTTGGTTTCGGGCGCGGTGAAAATTTTCAGCTCGGTAATTTGTTCGTCGCCGTCAACAGTCCCCGTGAGTTTAAGTTTCGGCGTGAAGTCGTAAGAAAAATTTTTATCTGCAACGGTAAACGGCTCGGCAATGTCAATTCCCAAATTCGGCGCGAGTTTTCTTGAGGCGGCATTAAATTTTTCGCGGAACTGTTCGGGCGTCATACTCTGTTCAAAACCTTTGCTGCTGCCCAAAATATTTTCGACGTTACCCGAGGAAATGTTCGCGTAGATGAAAAACGCCAGGCAAGCGGCGGCGAGCACAAAATTTGTCTTCTTGTCGAAGGTCGAGTATTTGTACATGACAAACCAGCCGAGCGGCGGAATAAATATGCAAAGCGTCAGCATCGCCGCAATTTTTATGTAAGAGGTCAAAACGTCGCCGCCTTTCCGTTGATGAAAGTTTTTTTGATTTTAAAGTCGTCGTCAAAAATTGTGATGTCAGCCGCCTTGCCGACTTCAAGACTGCCCGCCTTGTCGAAAATTTTCAACTCGACGGCAGGATTTTTCGTGACAAGTTCGACGCCCGACGCCACGTCAAATTTTGTGTTCGCGCAGAAATTTTTTAGGACGTCATTCATTTTGGCGATACTGCCCGCAATCGTTCCGTCTTCCAAAGTCGCGACGTTGCCTTTGACGAAAACTTTTTGTCCGCCCAATTCGCTCAAGCCGTCGCCAATGCCGCAAGCCCTGAAAGAATCTGTTATCAAAATAATTTCACTGCGCGGCTTAACTTTGGCAACAATCCTCTGCGCGGCGGGGTGCACGTGAACGTTATCGGCAATCAGTTCGACAATCGCATTTGAATCCAAAGCCGCTCCGACAATTCCCGGTTTTCTGTGATGTAAACCTGTCTGCGCGTTGAAAAGATGTGTGATGTGATTCGCGCCGCGCTCGATTGCCGCCATTGCAATTTCGTAAGTCGCCGCGCTGTGTCCGATTGATATGATGAGGGAAGAGGGATTTGGGACAAGGGATAAGTTTAAAGTTTCGGGAGCAATCGTCATGATTTTTATCACGTCGAAAAAATTTCTGAACAGCTCGAAATCTGCGGGCAAAATATTTTCCTCGGCTTGAGCACCTTTGAACTTTTTGTTGATAAAAGGTCCCTCGACGTTTGCTCCGAGAATTTTCGCGCCGTCAGAAAAATTTTTCCCGATACGAATTCTCTCCAATGCGCGATAAATTTTTTCAAGCGGCATGGTCATGGTCGTCGGCAAAAAACTCGTGACGCCCGTGCTCGGCAAAAACTCCGCGAATTTTTTCAAAGCGTCAAGGTCATCGTCCATTGTGTCGACGCCCGCCGCGCCGTGTATGTGAATATTTATAAAGCCGGGTGCGACGAAATTATTTTCCGCGTCGATAATCTCCGCGCCGTCGACAGGCTCGCCGATTGAAATTATTTTCTCGTCGAAATTCAAACTGCCCGAATAAATTTTAAAATTGCCGTCGTCGTCGGGAACAATCAATCGCCCGTTAATCAAAGACTTCATGCGCTCGCCTCAGTGGTGGAAAAGTCGAATGTGCGTGAACGCCATCGCGATATTGTATTTGTCGCAAGTCTCGATAACATTGTCGTCGCGAATGGAACCGCCCGTTTCCGCTATGAAGTCGACGCCCGATTGATGTGCGCGTTCGATATTGTCTCCGAACGGGAAAAATGCATCGGACGCCAAAGATACCCCGCGCAGATTTTCAAGCCAAGATTTTTTTTCTTCAGCCGTAAAGGGTTCGGGACGACGCGTGAAAAGATTTTCCCAGTTATCGGCAAAAGTTTCACCGCCCAAATAAACGTCAATGGCATTGTCTCTGTCGGGACGTTTGACGCCGCGCTTGAACGGCAGATAAATAACTTTCGGGCATTGACGCAAAAACCAATAATCAGCCTTGTTGCCAGCGAGTCTCGTGCAGTGAACGCGACTTTGCTGACCTGCGCCGATTCCGATTGCCTGCCCGCCCTTAGCGTAGCAGACCGAATTAGATTGCGTGTACTTCAAAGTTATCAGCGCGATAAATAAATCGCGTTTGGCTTCGGGCGTGAAATTTTTATTGCGCGTCGGAACGTCCTCAAGGCACGTGTCGGAAATTTTAACGTCGTTGCGTTTTTGCTCGAACGTCACGCCGAAAACCTGCTTGGTCTCAACGGCGGGCGGCTCGTAGTCGGGATTCATTTTCAAGACAAGATAATTGCCGTTGCGTTTCGATTTTAAAATCTCCAAAGCCGCGGGCGAATAACTCGGCGCGATAATTCCGTCGCTGACTTCGCGCTTAATATAATTTGCAGTCGATTCGTCGCACTCGTCGGACAAAATCGCGAAGTCGCCGTAAGAACTCATCCTATCTGCTCCGCGTGCTCTGACGTAAGCAGTTGCCTGCGGTGACAGCTCGTCATTTTCCGCAAAATAAATTTTCCTCAAAACATCGTCAAGCGGCTCGGCAACCGCAGCACCCGCCGGACTTACATGCTTAAAGGACGCGGCGGCAGGTAAATTTGTTGCCTCGCGCAATTCGCGGACGAGTTGCCAACCGTTGAGCGCGTCAAGCAAATTGATATAACCGGGGCGACCGTTCAAAACTTCAAAGGGAAGTTCGCCCGCCTCGAAAAAAACTCGCGCGGGTTTCTGATTCGGATTGCACCCGTATTTTAAAAATAATTCGTTCATATTGAATCACCTCTGCAAAACTTTGGATAAAAAAATTTACGCGGCAAAAATTCGTTGAGAGCTTCCAAAATCCTTTTAAAGCAATCGTTGACCCGAAATTTTTCTGACGCCCGCGCTTGAGATTTCCAATATGTTTCCGCGAAAATTTAAGGACAGCGGCTCGCCCGCCGTGATAAAATTTTTGAACTTGAGCTTGATAAAATTCGGAGAAAATTCTTTGCAAAGCGTATCCAAAATCAAAAGAGCCGGCACAATCGGCGGATTGAGTTGGTAAATAATATTTTTGTCGCCGACTGCCTCTACAAAATCAAAAATTTCCGACGCGGTAAATACTCGCCAAATTTTTTCGTAAAAGTCTATTCGCGAACCAAAAGCCGCTTTTATCTCTCTGCGCGGACGAATCAATTTAATTAAAAGTTCCGCACTCGACGAACACACGCGAATAAAAATCATCGACGAATGAGTTTTTAAAATTTCTGCGCCCTCGTCGAAGTTTCCGCGCCGAAATTCTGCCTCGATTATCACGCAGTCGACGAATTGATTAAACGTCGCCAATTTCTTTGCAAGCTCTTTTATCATTTGTCACACTCCAAAAAAAATGCCCGCCATGTTTCGACGAGCACTTTTTATTTTGAGCGAATTTTTTTCAGAACATCATGTTAATCAAGTTGCCCATGTTGCTCATAGCCGCCATGTTGCGATAAGCCTTGCCGGTGTAAAGCGAGGCGGTATCAATTTGGTCGCCGAGCATGTCTTGAGCGGTCGGGAAAAGTTTATCGGCTTGGCTGTTGGCAAAACTGATATGACTTTCCGCCTTGCCCGCGAGTCCGTCCTTGCCCAAAACGGATGAAACTTTGCCGGGGTCGTTGACGATTGCATTTGCCAGCTGCTCCTCGTTAATGCTAATCGAACCGTCGCTGTTGGTCATCAAACCGATTGTTGCATAACTTGACGCGCGATAAGTCGTATCGCCGAAAGTCGTAGCAATCATTTCCACGCGCTTTGAAACAGCACTGTTGTCGCCGAAAAATTTTACTGAGCTGTTGTAGTCGTTGACAAAGTTTTTCACGGTGTCAAGCGCGGCTTGCAATTCTTTGCTGTAAGTCGTCGTCTTTGTAACGTTGCCGTCTTTATCGGTTTCGGTTTTTGTGGTTATCGCGTCTTCCGAGCCGACGTTGAAGTTGTAATCCTTGACTTTCGCGGAAGAATTGCTGAGATTTTCCATGTTCTCTTTGAATTCGGAATTGAACGCGCTCTTTGCATCGTCGTAGCTTGCGAGCACCGCTTTGAGGTTGGAATTAATTTCGGTCAAGCCCGCCAGTGAACTCGTCGCATTGGATTGGAAATTTCCGTAAGCATTCCAAAGCTGTGCGGCAGAATTTTGTTTCTGATTGTTCGTGGCAAAAAGGTAATTGTTATTGTAAAGCGCGCTGTTCAAAAGATTAATACTTGACATTTTTATCACCTTCCTTGAATAGAAAAACTCTCCTTGAAACTTTGCTTAATTCTACAATATTTATCGTCGACTTGCAAGAAAATTTTAGCGGCTGAAAATTTTTTAGCGGATTATAAGAATATTTTCAGGACAGAAAAAACGGCTTTAACGAAATCCAAAATTATGGAAATTTTTTTACCCGGTCAATTTGATTTTGTCATTCGCCCATAATCGAAAATAATTTTTTATTGGACAATTTTTCCGAAGTCCGCGATTTTTGCGAAGAGATTGTCTATAGACTTCAAGAGCGCGAGCCGATTTTTTCTGATTGTCAAATCTTCGTCCATGACCATGACCGAATCGAAGAATGAATCTATCGGCGTGGAAAGTTTTTTCAGCACGTCGAGCGCACCGAAGAAATCTTTTTTGTCAACAAGTTCGTCCGTCGCGACTTTTATCGCCGCGAATGCTCCGTACAAAACTTTTTCGGCGTCGAGCGTGAAAAGTTCCGCGTTAAGTTCCGTTGACTCGGCTTTTTTTGCAAGATTGCCGACACGCACGAACGATTGAACATTTTTGGTTGAGTCGGGCGTCTTTAAAAATTGTTCGACAGCCGCCGCCTTCAACGTCACTGCAAAAATATCGTCAACGTCGTCAAGCACCGCGTCGATAACGTCATAGCGTGTCGAGCTGCTCAAAACATTTTTGACGCGCAACCGCATGAAGTCCGCAACTTCCTGCTGAATTTTTTCGCGCCCGACTTTATCGGTGATTTTAAGTAAATCCATTGCGAGTTCGACGACTTCACGAATCGACAGCGACCAACGCGCTCCGCTTAAAAGATTGACGATACCCAGTGCTTGACGACGCAGGGCAAACGGGTCTTGCGAGCCGGTCGGCACCAAACCTCTGCTGAACGTCGCGACAATGTTATCAATTTTATCTGCCAAGCTTAAAATTTTTCCCGCAGTCGTTTTCGGTTGAGCGTCGCCCGCAAATCTCGGCATGTAATGTTCGTCAATCGCCGCGCAGACTTCAGCCGCCTCGCCGTCAAGTTTTGCATATTCGCGACCCATGATGCCTTGAAGTTCCGTGAACTCGGTAACCATTCCCGTAACCAAGTCGGCTTTGGAAAGTTTTGCCGCACGAATCGAATTGCTTGCCTCAACGTCGACCATTGCCGAAATTTTTTCGACGAGCTTAACAAGGCGTTCGGTCTTCTCGTAAACCGTGCCGAGTCCTTCTTGGAAGACGACAGTTTTTAATTTTTCGCGGTGAGCCTCAAGAGATTTCTTCCTGTCCTCGTTGAAGAAAAATTGCGCGTCCTCAAGTCTTGCCTTCAAAACGCGTTCATTGCCGTGCTGAACGATGTCGAGATAATCTTTGCCGCCGTTGCGAATCGTGATAAAAAGCGGCAATAATTTTCCGTCGGCAGTTTTCACGGGGAAATAGCGTTGATGATCGCGCATGGGAGTTATCACGGCTTCGGCGGGCAGTTTCAAATATTTTGTCTCGAATTCGCCCGCGAGTGCCGTCGGATATTCGACAAGGTACAAAACTTCTTCCAACAGGTCGTCGGTAATTTCGGCGACGCCATTTTTATTTGCGGCGACTTCGTTAATTTGCTTAGCAATCATGTCGCGACGTTGATTTTGGTCGACGATAACAAAATTTTTTTCGCAGTCAGCTATGTAATCTTCTGCTTTGGCAATTTCAAATTCTCCGCGATTCAAACCATTCCTAATTCCTAATTCCTCATTCCTAATTGTTAAAAATCTGTGACCGCGTGAAATTTTTCCGCTCGTGACGTTGGCGACTTCAAACGGAATAATTTCATCATCGAACAGCGCGACAATCCATCTGAGCGGACGAATAAATTTAAAATCCAAATCGCCCCAACGCATATTGTTCGGGAAATTCAAATCGCAAATAATTTTCGGCAGGAGCGTCTTGAAAATTTCGGCGGAAGATTTTCCCTGCTCGCGAATCACGGCGTAAACATAACCGTCGCGCGTGATTAAATCTTCGGGCTTGACTTTTTGCCCGCGAGCAAAACCGATTGCCGCCTTGGAGGGTTTGCCATCTTTGTCGAAAGCGATTTTTGCGGAAGGTCCGCGCTTTTCTTCCTCAACGTCGGCTTGATTCGTCGCAACGTCGCTGACGAGCAATGACAATCTGCGCGGCGTGCCGAGAGTTTTAATTTCGCCGAATTCGATACGCGCCTCCGTCAAAGATTTTTCCGCCAATGTTTTGAGCTGATTTAAAATGCCGGGCATGGCGTGCGCGGGGATTTCTTCCGTGCCGATTTCCATGAGTAAAATTTTTTTGTCCATTACGCGCTCACCTCCGAAGATTTTTTCAGCAAAGGATAGCCGAGTTTCTCGCGCTGTTGAAGATAAACTTCGGCGCACATGCGAGCCAACTTCCTCACGCGCCCGATAAATGCCGTCCGCTCCGTCACACTGATTGCGCCGCGTGCGTCAAGCAGATTGAACGTGTGCGAACATTTCAAAACATAATCGTAGGCGGGATGAACGTAGCCGAGCTTGATAACTCTGACAGCCTCCGCCTCGTATTTTTCAAACAGGTCGAAGAGTAAATCTTCGTCGCTCAAGTCGAAAGCATAACTCGTCTGCTCGAATTCGTTTTGGTGGAAAATATCGCCGTAAGTCACGCCGTGCGCCCACTCGACATCGTAAACGTTCTCAACGCCCTGAATGTACATTGCCAGACGTTCAAGCCCGTAAGTTATCTCGACGGCGACGGGCTTAACATCTTGACTGCCGACTTGCTGAAAATAAGTGAACTGCGTTATCTCCATGCCGTCCAGCCAAACTTCCCAGCCGAGTCCCCAAGCTCCGAGCGTCGGAGATTCCCAGTTGTCCTCGACGAACCGAATATCATGTTTAGCCGCCTCAATGCCGATTGCCGCCAAACTTTCCAGATAAAGTTCCTGAATGTTGTCGGGCGACGGTTTCATAATCAGTTGCAGTTGATGATGCTGATAAAGTCTGTTGGGGTTGTCGCCGTAACGACCGTCAGCCGGTCTGCGCGAAGGTTCGGTATAAGCCACATTCCACGGTTCCGGTCCGAGCACGCGCAAAAATGTAAACGGGTTCATTGTGCCTGCGCCTTTTTCCACGTCGTAAGGTTCTGCCAATATGCAACCCTTGTCCGCCCAAAATTTCTGCAATGCGAAAACTAATTCTTGATAATTCAAGCGAATTACCTCCTGTTATATAAAAAGTCAACTGAATTTTGCCGCTTTTAATGTTCCGGCTTCCGGTTCCTGAAAAATAATTTTGACAATGCGGCAGGTAAAAACCATGATTGCATAGAATTTTAGCAAGAATCTTTACGGCTTACAAGTCAAAAGACAAAAAAAGCGAAGGGAGCTTGATACAGTGGATGCAAAACTCGTTAATCCGATAATCGATGCATTCATGGACGTAATGCCGCAAATGGGCTTTCCGATGCCTAAGCGACAAAGAATTTATTTGCGGGACAGAAATGTAATAAGCCAAGGCGTAACGCTGAAAGTCGGTTTTGTTAAGCAAATGCAAGGCAACGTAGTTTACAACATGACGGCGGACACGGCTCGCTATATTGCCTCGACAATGATGTTGGGGGTGCCGGTCACCAAATTTAACGAGTTGGCGCAAAGTGCTCTTCGCGAAATGTCGAACATGTTGACGGCACGAGCCGCAACGCGTTATTCGGAAATGGGCTTTGATGTCGACATAACGACGCCCGAATTGGTCATCAATGAAGATCACACGATAAAAATCAGCGACGCGCAGTTTTTAACGGTGGAAATGGATATCGGCGGACACAAAGTTGATATTGCGCTTGCAATCGACCGCGAACTTTAAAAAATTTTTCCGAAAAAAAAGCTCCCGATAGTTGGGAGCAAATTTTTTTTATGGATTAAGTGTCAGAATAAACCCGGAAGAACATTTTGGAACATGCTTAGAATCAAAACGATAGCCAAGCCGGTCAAGCCCGCGATAAATCCGCCGAGCGTCCAAGCTTTCATGGTTTGCGGGAAGGTAAAGCCGGAAAATCTGTTGACGACCCAAAAGCCCGAATCATTAGGCAAGGACAAACCGACTGCGCCGCAACAAATAGCCAAGCCGACGAGTACGGGCGAGGCACCGACCGCGCTGATTGACGGAGCAACAATAGCCGCCGTCGTGACCAATGCGACCGTAGCCGAACCCTGTGCTGCACGAAGAATCTGACAGAGGATAAAGCCAAGCAACATCAGCGGAACATTGAAATCCTGCATTGTGCTGACGATATAATCGCCGATACCCGTTGCGTTGATAATCGCGCCGAAACTTCCGCCCGCGCCCGTTATCAGAAGAACCATGCCCGCTTGAGAGCCGGCTTCGGTTATCATTTCCTCTGACGGACGTTTGAAGTAAGGACGGAGCATGAACAGCGCGGCAACCACGCCGATAAACAACGCAACATTTTTGTCGCCGATAAACGCGCACGCCGCACCTATTGCAGTTTCTTTGTCGAGCAATGCGCCCGCAATCGTTCCGATTAAAATTAAAGTTATCGGGAAAAGAATCAACGCAATCGCCAAAGTTCCGGGGCAACGGTCTTTCGAGTCTTCGACATCAAAATCAATGTTATCTTTTTCGTGACCGCATTGCTCAGGGAAAAAACTTTGCGCCGTAAGTTTGGAATAAAGCACGCCGCCGACCAAAGCCGCAGGTACGCAGATTATCAGCGAATACAAGACGAACGGTCCCATAGGAGCTTCGACCGCGTCCGCGACCGCCATAGGTCCGGGAGTCGGAATTATTACGCAGTGACCGATAATCAAGCCGACACCCAAAGCCGTGACGTAGCGCACGAGCGGAATACCTGTTTTCTCGGAAAGTTGTTTTGCCAAGTTGACGAGGATAACAAACGCCGCGTCAAAGTAAACGGGAATGGCGACGATAACGCCCGTAATACACAAGGCGACGGGCGAATTTTTTACGCCGATTTTTTTCAGCGCAAGACTGGCAATACCTTCGGTGCCGCCCGTTTCGTAAAGCAGTTGACCCAAAATAATTCCGAGCGCGATGACAATTCCTATGCCGCCCATAGTGCCGCCGAATCCCGACGCAATACTGCCGACCATTTTCGACACGGGTAAGCCCGCGCCAAAGCCGATAATGATTGCCGTGAAAATCAGCGCGAGGAACGGATTTATTTTGAATTTTATAATCAGCAACATTAAAAGTGCAATGCCGAGCAGAAAGACGACCATTAACATATAAAATCACTCCTGCAAAAAATTGCGGCGACTGTAACCGATACTGCGAAACGAATCGCCGCCCTTGTCATTGTGAAAAATTTTGTCTAAAATAATTTGTGCAGATATTTTATATTGCGGTCGATTTTTTTTAGCCGACCGATTTTTTTTATGATTCGAGCATTTCGACGATTTTGCGGAGCGTATCGACTGCACCGACGTTGCCGGGGAAAATTATATAGCTCATGCCGGGGAATTTGCTTTCCGCGCCGATTTTCCAAACGGGAACGCCCGCCGCCACTTGACCGAGCACGAGAGCTTTTTTGACGCTTAAACCTTTCGTGCCGACGTCGCTGGAAGTTATGCCGCCCTTCGCGATTAAAAATTTTGGGTGAACGTTGAGGCGATTGACGATACTCGTTAAGGCGTCGGAAATGTTCACGGATGCGGCAAGATTTTTTTCGGCGTCGCCGACGTCCAAAACTTTGCGGCTGGTATAAATTGCCGTCGTCTGTCCGCGAGAAATATTTTCTTCCGCCTGCTTAATAATTTTGTCGACCGCGCCCAAGTCCGAAACGTCAAACTCAATGAACGCGACCGAAGAAATTTTTTTGAGTTCGTCAAGTTGCGCGGTAGTTTTCTTGACGTGCGAGCCGACGATAATCAAGCCGCCGTTAGAATTTTTTTCTTCGACAAGTTCAGATTTCGTGAGCAACGGTTTATCTTTGACGCCGCCGATAATTTTCGTGAACGCCGCCGCACTTCTGAATATGAAATTTTTTCCCGACTTGAGCAGGGCAAGCGCGAAAATTTCCACGTCGACATAATCAATCGCGTTGACGATAACTTTATTGAAGTCGCGAACATTTTCGAGCCGCGCAGAAATTTTATCGACATCGCCGCCGCGCAATTCGTCCAAGCTTATGCAAGTGACTGATTCTTTTTTGAACGCGCCGTGAGTTTTTTCTTCGACGTATTCGGCGAGATTGGAACTTTTGTAGCCGAAAGTTTTATCCTTGGCAAATTCGGTTTCGCCTGCAGGGACGAGATAATCGCCCTCCTGCACGTAGTGTACATCACCGACAGTGAAACGCCCGCCTTCTTTAAAGAACGGCATTAAAACTTCACCGTCGATTTTTTTGCCGCAAGCCTCCAAAATTTCGCGCAAGGTTTGAGTTTCAAGGGGATAATGTCCGCGCAAAGTCGAATCGCAACGGCTGACAATCATAAAATCTTTGTTGAACTTTTTCGCCGCCGCAAAGACACGTTCGGCAATTTTTTTATGTTCGGCGCGAGTTTTAGTCTCGGAAAAGGCGCGGGAGTTAGTCAAGATAAAAAACATGGAATTTTCTTCGGCAAAGCCCGCCGCAATGCTTTCGTCCGTCCAATCTGTGTAAACGGAAATTCCGTTGACGGTTTGGACGCCGGTCGGGTCGTCGTCAAGCACGACAATTTTTTTCGGGAAATTTTTCAAAGCGGTTGCGAGTTCGTTGCGATAAAATTTTTCGTCGACGCTCGGAATTTTCGCGAACAGTTCGGATTTCAAAACTTTAGCCACGATTTAAGCCTCCTTAGTCTTGACTTCGATTCCGGAAATTTTTTCGTAGAATTTAACAATGCCGCTGTGGTCGTCCATGAGATTGCCTGAAAGTTTCAAGCTGAGCATAATTTGATGCAAAATGCTCGTCATGACCAAGGGAACGTCGAATTCTTTTGCGGTGTCCATGACGTTGGTAATGTCCTTGAGATTGATTGCGAGCGTGCCGCCGGGTTTGAAGTCGCGATTAAACATTTTGGGAGCTTTGTCGGTGAGGATTTGACTTGCCGCCAAGCCGCCGCGTGTCGCCTCGAAAACTTTTTTGGGGTCGGCACCTGCTTTTTGCGCGAGAATCAAAGCTTCGGAGACCGCCGCAATATTCAAGTTGACCATGACTTGATTGGCGAGTTTGGTGACGGAACCTGCGCCGTTGGGACCGATAACGATTGCGGATTTGCCCATTGCGTCGAACACGTCTTTAATCTGCTCGACGACTTTTTCATCGCCGCCAATCATGAAAGCCAATCTTGCCTCGACTGCACCCGGTTCACCGCCGCTGACGGGAGAATCAAGGAACGGACAATTTTTTTTCGCGGCAAGTTCGGCAAAATGTTTTGATTGCGTGGGCGTGACCGAACTCATATCGGCAATAATCGTACCTTCGTCGACGCCCGCCAAAATTCCGTCGTCACCCGTCAAAAGTCCCTCGACAATTTTTCCGTTCGGAACCATCGTAATTACGACGTCTTGACCTTTGGAAGTTTCTTTGGGAGTTGCGGCAGATTTCGCACCCGCCTCGACCATTTCGGCGACGGCGGCGGCGTTAATGTCGTAAACCGTGACGGCGATTCCTGCTTTGAGCAAATTGCGCACCATAGGCTTGCCCATGATTCCCAATCCGATAAAACCAACTTTCCTCATTAAAAACCCCTCCTGTTTATTTTGGCGTGTAACACGCAGTATACAGCTTAAAAGTTTTAAAAAAAATTAGTCGCGTATTCGGCTCGCGAAAATCAATCGATAATTATTTCGCGCAAAATATCTTCAGTCATAATCATATGGTCGACGAGCGATCTTATCGCGTCATCAGTATCGCGGCGACGCACGGCAGAAAAAATTTTTTCGTGTTCGTCAATCGCGGCAATCGGACGGAGTTGCTCTCGCAATGAACTTATCATCGCCTGTTCGAGGCGCGTGCGCATCATGTTCATTATCTGGATAAAAAATTCGTTGCCCGTAAACGAAACGCTGAGCATGTGAAATTCCATATCCGAACGCATGAAATTATAATTATTTTCGTCCGAGAGCGTCGCGGGCATGTCGCGTTCCACGCACTGTTCCATTTGCTCCAAAATTTCTTGACCTTCGGCGGTGTCCAGCCCGATTATCAACGCGCGGAGGCTTGCACTTTCAATCGCAGTTCGTGCTTGAATAATTTGTTGCACGTCGAAAAAATGAATCGGTCTGACGCTGAACCCGCGCCCGCTGAATACGTCGACGAGATTTTCAAAACGCAGTTGTAAAATTGCCTCGCGGACGGGTGTGCGCGAAACTTTGAGCTTGTCGGCGATCATTTGCTCGGAATAAATTTCGCCCGTCTTCATGTCGCCCATAATTATTTCTTGCTTAAGGTGCTCGTAAATTTGATCCTTATACGAAATTTTTTTTATCATAGGGAATCACCTGTGCGCAGTATACAAATTCAGATAAGCAGTGTCAACCTCTCCGACAAAAAAATTTTTCTTTCCTTTATCGCGATAAAAAGATATAATGATTCAAAAAATTTTGGCGGTTAATTTTCAAGACAGTGAGGTTTTGGCGATGAAAAAAATTTTAATCGTTGATGATATGCTCGTTCCGCTCATGATGACGGAAAATATGTTGGCGGGGCAATACGAAACTTTTTGCGCGCAATCAGCCAAAGAGGCAATGGAAATTTATCGCAAGGAAATGCCCGACATGGTGCTCAGTGATTTCAGAATGCCGGGCATGACGGGCTACGAAATGCAGATTGAATTGCAAAACGAATTCCATAAAGAAATACCGTTCATGTTCATGACGGCGGACGAAGACAAGGACGTTGAGAGCAAAGGCTTTGATAACGGCGCAATGGATTTGATTCACAAACCTTTTGAACCGAAAATTCTTCTGCGGCGCGTCGCAAATATTTTAAAAACCGTCGGCGAAATTCAAGACTTGAAAAAAACTTCGTCAATCGACAAACTCACGGGGCTTTTCAATAAAGGTTCGTCGGAAGAGGAACTTAAGAAAGTTTGCAAGAAGTCGCACGGCTCGTTGATGATGATTGACTTAGACAGCTTTAAACTCGTCAACGATATTCACGGGCACGCAATGGGCGATAAAATTTTAATTGCGTTCGCAGATATTTTGCGGGCGACAATGCGTTCGACGGATTTAATCGGGCGCATGGGCGGTGACGAATTTGTTGCCTTTTGTCACGGCGTCTACGAAGAATCTGCCATTGCTGCCAAATCTCAATTCATTAACGAAAAAATCGTTGAGGCAGCAAAAAAATTGATGGGCGAGGATATGAATATTCCTCTGGGTGCATCAATCGGTTGCGTACTCGTTCCGCAGGCGGGCACCGATTTTGTCGACCTTTACAAGAAAGCGGACAAAGCTCTTTACATCGTCAAGAAGAACGGCAAACACGGCTACAACATTTTCAACGAAGATGCTCCCGAAGAAAATGTTGAAACGGTCGTGACGCTCGCGCAGATTGAAATGATTCTCGCCGAACGCAACAAGGAAGCCGGCGCATATATTTTGCCCTTCGAGAGTTTCAGAAATATTTATCGTTTCCTCAAGCGTACTCGTGCAGGTTACGGCAAAACGATTTGCATTGTGCTCCTTGCGCTGAAACGAACTAACGACGGCGAAAAAATTTCTCTCAAGCACGCGGGCGAACAATTTATTGAGTGTTTGCATAAAACTTTGCGGCGCGGCGATGTCATTTCTCAAAACGGCTCGAATCAATTTCTTGTCCTGCTGACAAATACCGACGGTCATCACGACGTTACTCGCGCTATGAGTCGTGTCGTCGAAAATTGGGGCAACCTTCCCGAAAGCAAAAGTTTTTACTTTACGCACGAATGGACGGTAGTTGACGCTTGAAACAATTATAAATTTTTAATCCCCGAAAAACTTTGGTTCAGACAGGTGTGCGGACAAAAAATTTGGACTAAGCAATCAATCTCAACTTTTAAAAATCTCTCGGACTTAAAAAGCCGAGAGATTTTTTTTTTGCTGCTCGTTTTGAACTACTCCCGCCTGTAGAGGCGGGAGATTCATGAGAAGTTTGATTTATGCAACCCTTATTCTTTGGGTATGTGTAATGAGGAATGTGGAATGAAAAAACTCCTAAATCCTAAATCCTAACTCCTAATTGATTACGTGGTAGTCCTCCACAGTTGAAAATATATCTTTTCAGGTTTACAAAGTCAAGCGGCGATTCTTATTATTCTCGCCGTTTTTGGATAAAAAAAGTTACGACGAATTTGCGGCGCAATTTTTTTTGAATATAATTGGCGGCGGAGGGAAAATTTATGAACAGAATATTGGAAGAAGCAATGCGCGACATGACGATTTTGGAATCGGCGAAAAAATTTTCAAAGCGCGGCGAATTTTTAATTTACGGCTTGGCAGGTTCACAAAAAGTTTTGCCCGTAGCGACGGCTTACGAATTAAATCCGCGACCGATGATAATTTTGACCGGCGACCGAGAAAAAATTTCTGCGTGGCGCGATGACCTTGTCGAGTTATCAAGCGCGGAAGTTGTCGAGTTGCCCGAACTTGATTTAATCGACGTGCAAGCGAGCACCGTCGGAATCGAACGGCAGGCAAAACGTTTGGAAATTTTGGCGAGACTTCTGCGCGGCGAAAAAATAATCGTGTTGGCAACAACGGCTGCGGCAGTCAAAAAAGATTTTTCGCGACAAAATTTTTTAAAACTTCAAATGCGCGTGGAAGTCGGACAAAATTTATCGTTGGAAAAATTTTTACTCAAGCTGAACGAATTCGGCTACGAACGCGCCGATGAGGTCAATTCAATCGGAAAATTCAGCGTGCACGGCGGCATAGTCGATTTTTATCCGATTAACGAGCCGACGCCTTGTCGCGTGGAATTTTTCGGCGATGAAGTTGATTCCCTGCGCGAAATTGATTTCGAGACTTTCCGCTCCAAGAAAAAAATTCAAGTCGTGACGATTCTCCCGATAAAAAATTTCGGCGCGACGAGTGAATCATTTCTTACTTGCGCGGGCGAGAACGGCACGATTGTTTTCGACGAACCCGCACGGATTTTCGAGGCGATTAATAAATTAACCGCAGAAAATCCCGAACTCAAGAAAAAAATTTTCACGTTCGCCGAACTTGTTCAAAATTCCCGCGCCGGCTCTTTGATTTATCTTGAACTAATGTTGAAAAAAATTCGCGCAATCGAGCCGACTGAAAATTTCGGTATAACCGCCGCCAACGTCACGAGCTTTCAAGGGCAGACGAAATTTTTCTTGGAAGAAATCGCACGCTTGATTGAACTCGGACAAAAAATTTATATCCTGTTCGTCAGTCAGTCAAAGATGATTGGCATGGAAAAACTTTTGGCGGAAAATAATCTGCGCGGCGTCAATTTTCAACTCGGCAACTTGAGCGACGGCTTTGCACTCCCCAACGCAAAACTCACCGTCTTGACCGAGAAAAATATTTTCGGCGGACAAGTTCAGCGGCGCAAGAAAACTTATCAAGAGGCGGGCGACCCTGTTAAACATTTCAGCGATATAAAGCCCGGCGATTACGTCGTCCACGTCGAAAACGGTATCGGAAAATATCTCGGCGTCGAAACTTTGGATTTTAACGGGCAACGCAAAGATTTTCTGCAGATTCAGTACGGCGGCACGGACAAACTTTATATTCCCGTCGAGCAAGTGCAATATCTGCAAAAATATATTTCCGATGATGAAACCGTTCCGAAATTGTCGCGGTTGGGTTCGGGCGATTGGGCGCGTGCAAAATCCAGAGCATCAGCCGCAGTCGAGGACATTGCCGAAAAACTTTTGGAACTTTACGCGCAACGAGAGCAAGCTCCCGGTTTTGCCTTCGAGGTTGACGACGCCACTCAACGAGAATTCGAGGACGCTTTTCCCTACGAAGAGACCGCCGACCAGGTTCGCGCCGTTGAAGAAATTAAACGTGATATGGAACGCCCGCGCCCCATGGACAGATTGGTTTGCGGCGATGTCGGTTTCGGCAAAACTGAAATTGCAATTCGTGCGGCGTACAAGGCGGCAATGAACGGCAAGCAATGCGCGGTTTTGGTTCCGACGACGGTTTTGGCTCAGCAACATTATCAAACTTTTTCGGAGCGGTTTAACGGCTTTTTGCCGACGGTCGATGTAATTTGCAGATTCCGCACGCCCAAAGAACAGCGCACGACTTTGCAAAAAGTTCGCGCGGGGCAAGTCGATGTTTTAATCGGCACACATGCAATTTTATCGAGCAGGATTAAATTCAAAAATCTGGGCTTGCTGATAATCGACGAAGAACAAAGATTCGGCGTCAAGCAAAAAGAAAAAATTCGCGCAATGAGTGTGGGCGTCGACGTGTTGACTTTGAGCGCGACACCGATTCCGCGAACGTTGCATATGTCTTTAGTCGGAGCGCGCGACATGAGTTTGATTGAAACTGCGCCGGCGGAAAGATTTCCCGTACAAACTTACATAATCGAAGACAACGACGCAATTATTGCGGAGGCGATTCGGCGCGAGATTCAACGCGGCGGGCAAGTTTATTTCGTTTACAATCGGATTGAGACGATTGACATTATGCGCGACAGATTGGCGAAACTCGTCCCCGAAGCAAAAATTCAGACGGCGCACGGGCAAATGACAAATGATTTGCTGGAAAATATCATGATGGATTTTTACGAGGGCGCGTTCAATGTTCTGCTTTCGACAACGATTATTGAGAGCGGGCTTGACGTTGCCAACGCGAACACGATTATAATTTACGACGCGGATAATTTCGGCTTGGCGCAACTTTATCAAATGCGCGGACGTGTCGGGCGGTCAAGTAGAATGGCTTTTGCATATTTCGTTCACCGCGCAGATAGAATTTTGGGCGAGACGGCTGAAAAAAGACTTCAAGCCATGCGGGAGTTTGCACAACTCGGAGCGGGCTTTAAAATTGCCATGCGTGATTTACAAATTCGCGGCGCGGGAAATTTATTGGGTGCACAACAGCACGGACACATTGCCAGCGTCGGCTTTGAAATGTATTGCAGACTTTTGGAAGAGGCGGTCAACAAACTTCAGCACAAGGCGGCGGAAAAAGTTGACGAACCGGACCCGATAATCAATTTGCCCGTCGAGGCGTTCATTGACAGAAATTATATTTCAAATGCGGGCGACAAGATTGAAATTTATCGGCGACTTGCCGTCGTGCGCGAAGAACGGGAAGTAAAAGATTTGCGCGAGGAACTCACCGACCGTTTCGGCAAAGTGACCGAGCCTGTAGAAAATCTTTTGCAGATTGTTCTAATCAGACTTGCCGCGAAAAATTTGGGCGTTCGTTCCGTCAAAGAACAAAATCTGCGCGTCGAGATAGTTTTTGACGACTTGAAAAAAATTTCCACGCAAGGAATTATCGATTTGTCGAAAATTTTTTATCGCAATTTTAAATTCATCGAAAGTTCCCAACGAATTTTCTTGACGCTAACGACGAAAAAAAATATTCTTACACAAATTTTAAACGTGCTGAAAATTTTGATACCGCGTTAAATTCCTTTCTTTGTCAAATTTACTCCTCCCGAAGATTGCATTTGAATTAAAAATCTATAGACAAGTATAGAAGTTTATATTAAAATTTTTATAGCTGGTCGCATAAACTGAATGTTAGAAAGGTTGTATTGAGGAAAGTTGCGCCCTGAGAGGGGAAGTTCGCCCTGTCAATATGTAAAACATTCTAAATGTAACTGCGGTGACCTAGCCCAACAGCTGATATGCTGTCATCTAGTTAAAGCTAAAGAATAAAAGTAGCATGAGAGTTCCGAAAGGAATATCGTGTAGAGGTGTGTAGTACGCCATGAAGTTTATCCTTCCAAAGTGTTTGGTAAAGTCATATTTGTCTATGCCAAATGCAACTATTCTTCTGCTTACTGACGATATGCTTGAGACAATAAAGCATAAAATTGAGGAAATAACTCTGCCGCTTAAACTTAAAAAAAATCCCGTCGCGTGGACGGGAAAAATTTTTTTGTACAGATTTTATTTGAGTGTTCTGCCCTTAATTGTATACGTCTTGCTGTTGATTTTAATCTTATCGCCGGCACTGACATTTTCAAAGATGACGGAGCCGCCGCCCGAAATCGCCAGCGTAAGCGTATCGCCGTCAAAGACCGGATTTTTAAAAGTACCGCCCTCTTTGCCGTTCGTTTTGAGAATTTTTAATATGTCACCTTCGTCGTACCAATAGTCCATGATTTTATCGGTGCCTTCGCCGGGCTTGTAAACGAAAACATCTTTTCCGGAATTGCCCCAAAGCGAATCGTTACCCGCGCCGCCCCACAGCGAATCATTTCCTACTCCGCCGTAAATTTTATCGGCTCCCGCTTGCCCGTAAAGTTTATCGTTGCCGGAGTTGCCTTTGAGTGTGTCTTTGCCCGCGCCGCCGTAAATGGTGTCGTTTTTGGTGCCGCCGCCGATTGAATTGTTCAACTCATTGCCCGTGATTTTAATTGCCTTTGTTCTGGAAGTGGCGTTGACTTTCTTGATTGCCGAACCGATTGTTACAGCCGAGTCGCTTGAATTTTTTAACGTCAAAGTCGTCGAGCCGCCCACGACCGTTGTAGATTCTTTGCCTTTGGAATCAATTAAGGTCAACGTCTTGCCTTTGGCTTTTTGAAGAGTGAGAGACCCTTTGCCGATAGTGAAGACGACATCCGAGCCGTCGAGTGTGACGTCGGAAAAAGCTGTGTTGAGAGAAATTTTGTCGCCCGCCGCGTAATCTGTGATGACGTCCTTGCCGTCGCCTGATTTGTAAATAAAAATATCATTGCCCGCGCCGCCTGTCAAAGTGTCGTTGCCTTTCGCGCCATAGATAATGTCATTTCCTTTGCTGCCGACGATTTTGTTTGCCAAGCCGTTTGCCGTGATGTAAAGCCCCTGCGAAATTGCCGACGCATCAACCGTCTTGAGTTTCGTGCCGTAATCTGCAAAATTAAAAGTGTCCTTTTTGTATTTTGAGGTAATTTTTGCAGCCGTGCCCGCCGAATTTAAACTGACTGTAGGGTTAAGCGGAGTAATGCCCAAAAATTCTTTCAAGGTCGCAGTTTTCTTCGTGGAAACGTATTTTGCTTCCGCGATTTCTCCAACGTTTTTTTGGGTGATGCCTTCCAATGTTATGGTGAAGAAATTCCAATTTGCGTCGTACAAAACAAGATTGCCGTCGGAGTCGTAATAATAATCCAGCTCGCTGCCGTCGGACATTTCTTTGCCACCCCAACCGTAATCGGCAAAATATTCTATAGTGTCGTCCTTTGTAAAGTCTGTTATGACGATGTCGTTATGAAACGGTCCGCCCAGATAATACGGGTCGAAACGATAAGTATTTGAGCCGTTGCCGCCCTCTATCGAAATTTCACTGCTCGACCTGATGAACCAAAATAAATCATCGCCTTCACCGCCGTCGCAGGTCACCTCTGAAGCCGAATTTAAAATATAAAAAATGTCATTATTTGCGCCGCCGTCGGCATAAACTCCCTCGGTATCGACATAGAGAGTATCGTTGCCCTTGCCGCCATAAAGTGTGGAGTAAGAGCCGCCGTGATGGGTCGCGATGAGGTCGTTTCCGCCGTCTCCGTAAGCAACAAGACCGTTGCCTTCCAAGTCGATACGGTCATTGCCGCCGTTGGCATGAAGCGTGGAACGATTGCCGACAAATTTTAAGAAGGTGTTTTCACAAGCGATTAAGTAAAGAATGTAGATGAGAAATTTTAATCATGGACTCGGCACAAGAAGTAAGTATCTCGTAATCTTTAGAAAGTCGGCGAGAATGATTGAGCCAAGCAAACGTTCGCTCTAC
>JAFSOQ010000003.1 GCA_017446845.1 Selenomonadaceae bacterium
AACTCCTAACTCCTAACTCCTCACTCCTAACTGATAGAAGTCCATGACGGTCTCTGAGTTCACTAACTGCTAATTGCTAATCAACGGCTACTAAAATGGAGGAATGAGGAATTAATTTGCTAAAAAAAATTCTGACGTGTTTCAGTCTGCTGCTTGTCTTGACTTTTTCGGCGACGGTTTATGCCAAGCCCGCCGAACTCACGGGAATAAATGCCTTTGAGTTGGACAACGAGACCGTGCGGATTGAAATTTCTTATCGCGGACAACTCGACGCAAGCGATATTTCTTCCGAGTTTTCGTTGGAGAATTTGCGTTTCGACATTGATAACGCTTTGCCCGGAAGAGTAAGCCGCATTGCGGGCATTGAGATTGAGTCAAGCGCGAAAAAACTGATTGAAAAAATTCTCGTCAACAAAACTAAAGAACGTCGCACGAGTATCCAAATTCATTTCAAGCCGATATTTAAAAACGGCAACTCAACTTTCCACCTTGAACCTGCCGACCGTTCCGCGAAAAAAGATGCTCGCCTCGTCGTCGACGTGAAAAAAATTGTCGCGCAAGATGATTGGTCAACGGCGAATTTCAGTGGCGAAAAAATTATCGTGCTTGACCCCGGACATGGCGGCTCCGACGCAGGTGCAATCGGTCCGACGGGCGTAACGGAAAAATCTGTTTCCTTGGCGGTTTCGCTCAAAGCTCGGAATCTTTTGACGCAATCGGGCTATCAAGTCGTCATGACGCGCACGACTGATGTTGACGTTGCCGCGCCCGGTGTTTCCGACGCTACCGAACTTCAAGCCCGTGTCGACAAAGCTCCGCCCAACGCCGCACTTTTTATCAGCGTCCACTGCAATGCTTTTTCAAACGGCAAGGCTAACGGTGTCGAAACTTACCACGCGCCGACCGCCGTCAAAGGTGCTCGACTCGCTCGACTGCTAAACGAAGAACTTGCGCGACTCGGCGGGCTTAACAATCGCGGCGTCAAAGCGGCAAGATTTTATGTAATGACGCATTCGCAATGTCCCGCGTCTCTGATTGAATTGGGTTTCATTACCAATCCCCGCGAAGAAAAATTATTGGCAAGCGACGACTATCAGCAGAAGCTTGCGCAGGCTATCACAAATGCCGTCAATCGCTATTTCAATCAAGGAGGATTTGATTAATCGTGAAGAAAATTTTAGTGCCGGCAATGCTCGCGCTGCTTCTTTTTGCAACGGGTTGCGAACAACCTCCGCCCGAAAATCCGCCCGCGTCGCCGTCCGAACCTGTTCAAAATAAACCCGAAGTCAAACCCGAAACCAAGCCCGAACAAAAACCTGCTGAACCTGCGACCGACAATAACGTTAAATCGACAGGGAATCAGCCCGCAAAAAATGAGAAGAACGAACAATCGATGAATGTCAAAGTTTATTATCCCGACGATTCGGGCATGAAACTCGTTGAAGTTTCGCGCGAGATAATTGTTGACGGCTCGACCGACAAATACACTGCCGCCGTCGAAACTTTGATGCAAGAACCGAGCGAAGAAAATTTGACAAGAATTTTCCCGAAAAATGCCGCGCTCAGGAGTGTCAAGGTGCGAGAAGGTTTGGCGACCGTTGACTTTGACGGAAGTATTTTGAAAGGCTTTGTCGGCGGCTCGACGGGCGAAGAATTTTTAATCGGTTCAATCGTCGACACGCTGACCAATTTCCCCGAAGTCAAGCGCGTAAAATTTTTGGTCGACGGCAAAGAGATTGAAACTTTATCGGGGCACATGGATTTAAGTACACCGCTCGAACGCATGGGCAACTTGACCGAATAACTTCATACAAAAACTAAAATCGGCGCGATAACAAATGTGTGCCGATTTTTTAGTTTCAAATTAGAATCAATCAAGCGTCCGTTAAATGTTAATTAAATCGATGATTTTCTAAGAGAATTCTAAAACAGGGCGCGTATAAATACGTTCATTGAAAGTCACATGACTTTTCCAAGAAAAAAACGACAAAAAAATTTTTGGAGGAATTCTCTGATGAACGAAAATTTTGCGGCACAGAATGCAAATGAAAATTCAAACTTTAACGGACAACAGCCCAGGAACTTCGACAGACGTCAATCACAAAACTTTGGCAGACAGCAAGCTCCGAGTTTCGACGGACAACAGGCTCCGAATTTTGACGGACAACAGCCCAGGAACTTCGACAGACGTCAATCACAAAACTTTGGCGGACAACAGGCTCCGAGCTTCGACGGACAACAAATGCCCGGTTTCAACGGTCAGCAGCCCGATAATATGTGGGGCAACTTCGGATTCGCGAACGATGAAATTTTCAACGGCGAAAATAATTTCGACTTCGGCGTACGCAATGACATCACGGCAATCACAAACTCCGGCGCAGAACTTCCCGCCAACTTCGCCGAGCAAAATACTTTTGGCAACTTCGGGCAGGGCGGCATGATGCCTCCTCCGATGTTTGGCAATGCAGGCGGTCAATCCAATCAACCTCAGCAAGCTTCTCCCCGGCAAGCCGAGTAAAATAAATCCCCTCAAGTAAAAATACTTCCCCTTCTGAATTTTAAAAGAGTCGCTAAAATTTTTGGCGGCTCTTTTTGATTATAATGGTCTGCGAAAACTGAAAAAAATTTTTTCGGCACGCATCAACGAAACAAAAAGTGATAAGAATTCGGAAAAAGTGATTGAGGCGTTTAAATCACAGAAGATGTATAATATAATACCCAAAGGAAGTGAGTGCGATGAATTTGAAGGACTGGCAGATTTTGAAGAACGGCAAACGCAGCGATTTCGCAGTCATAGTTGTAATCACCATGATTTTTTTGATAGTCATAGAATTAAATGTGCGGCTGATATTCCAAATGACCTCGAATCAAACGGAAGAAATCGGGCAAATGCAACTTGAAGTTATTCGCTCCGATTTTCAAGGCTCATTGCAGGAGGCGGAAAGCACGACCTTGCGCGTGGCAATGGAGGCTGAGCAATTATTAAAAGCAAACACGTCGCACCAAGCCCTTGAAGCATTTTTCAACAGACGCAAGCGCGAGCAAAAAAATTTGACGGGCGGAGTTTGTTTCAACGTTTACATTGCAAATAAAAATTGGGCGATAATCCCCGATTTCAAAATGCCGCCCGATTATCACGCGACGGAAAGATTGTGGTACAAGGGCGCGGTGCAAAATCCCGGCAAAGTTTACATAACCGAACCTTATATCGACGCAATGACCGGAATGATGTGTTTTACCATGTCGAAAATGTTGCAGGATAATCAAACGGTCGTTGCGTTGGATTTTACTTTTTCCGAAGTGCAATATTTTATCCGCAAGATGAGCGCGAACCGTAATCGCGAAGCTTTAATCGTCACGAAAAGCGGAATGATAATCGGCTATACCGACATGGATTTGGTCGGCGAAAAAATTTCAAAAAGATTGCCCGAATACGAGAACATTTTAAACCGCGTGGTAAAATCGGACCGCAATGAAAGTTTCACGACGGAAATGAGCGACGGCGAACATACTATTTTTACCGGCTCGACGATGAACGGCTGGCATATCATTTTAAACGTCGATAATTGGGCGTTTTACAAAGATAGTTATATGCAGATAATTTTTACGGCGTTGATTTGTCTGCTGATGATGCTGGCGATAATTTTTTTCTACCTGAACGCCATGCGCAACGGTTTGCGGGCGGAAAATGCTTTGCATATCAAGGAAGAATTTTTATCGCGACTTTCACACGAACTGCGCGACCCCGTCAAAAATATTTTAAATCTGTCGAGCGTGGAGACAATAAAATCTAACGCCAACCCGACAGAATCTGCCGCCCAAGTTCGCGAATCCGCTTTGAGACTCTCCGACATGCTGGACAATCTTTTTTCGTTCTCAAATATAGTTTCGAGCAATAAAGATAAATTCTCCGATAAAAAAACTTTCCAAAATGAGGAGCTGGAAAAAGTCAGCCGCTACGCCCGAATAAGAATCATTATGGTTTTAATCGCGGCGATGGCTCTTGCCTTCGGAATTTGTTTGACCATGACGATAAGTTGGGGCGATACCAAAATGAATCGCGAGGTTGACGCCTACGAATACCAACTTTCAAATTGGCTTGAGAAGGAAAAAAGTATTCTCAGCATGTTCGTCAACATCATAGGCAATCACCCCGAATACATGAACGATTATCCGAACGCGGTGAAATTTTTGGATGACATTGCGAAAAAATATCCCGAAATTTCCGTTTGCTACCTTGCCAATCCGTTCAACGAGCATCAAGTCATAATGAATAACGGTTGGGAATCGCCCGACCCTTCTTGGCGCGTCAATAAACGTCCGTGGTATATTGAGACGGAACGTTCGGAAGACGGGTTCAGCGTTTCGGCTCCCTATTATGATTCGCAGACGGGACTTTATTGCGTGACGCTCGCGCAAATAGTTTACGGCAAGAATCATGAATTCATCGGAATTTTCGCGATAGATTTTTATCTCGACCGCTTGATTAAAATTTTGGACATAAGCTACACCAAAGACAGCTACGCATTTTTGGTCGACAGGAACAACGTCATAATAAATCACCCGAACATTGACTATCAGCAATCGCCGGAACACATGACGGACGTTTCAACTACGGAATACGCAAATGTTTATCCTGGCAGCGGAGTTCATACTTTGCAAGACTACACGGGCGGTTATGTCGCGTGTTTGGCAAAAAGGGACACTGCCTCCAATTTTACGGTTATCGTTGCAAACAGTTGGTGGAATATTTACGGCAACAACATATTACTTGGCGGGCTGTTCATAATTTTGTTGGTGATGTGCATTTTGATAATAAACGGGCTGATTAATCAACTGTTCAAGTGGCAGGAAACGATGAATCGGCAATTAAAATCGGCGTCGGATACGGCGTTGGCGGCAAGTCAGGCGAAGTCACAATTTTTGGCGCAAATGTCGCACGAAATCCGCACGCCGATAAATGCGGTGCTCGGCATGAACGAAATGATTTTGCGCGAGAGTAAGTCGGAAGAAATTTTGGACTACGCGACGAATATTCAGAGCGCGGGCAAAACTTTATTGACGCTGATAAATTCAATTCTGGACTTTTCCAAAATCGAAGATGGCAAAATGGAAATTGTTCCCGTCCGCTACGACACGATAAATTTAATTGATGACCTGGTTAATATGACGGTCGAGCGCGCGAAAAAGAAAGGTATCGAATTCAAAACGGAAATTGATTCCAATTTGCCGCAGAGTCTTTACGGCGATGATGTTCGCGTCCGTCAAGTGATAGTCAATCTTTTAACCAACGCCGTCAAGTACACGCCCGAAGGCTCGGTTACTTTGACGATTGACGGAAAAATAATCGACGCCGATAATTACGAAATGCGCGTAAAAGTCAGCGACACCGGAATTGGAATTCACGAGGACGATATTGATAAATTGTTCCTGTCGTTCCAACGTTTGGATGAGGAAAAAAATCGGAATATCGAGGGCACGGGGCTTGGCATTTCCATTGTTCAAAGACTTTTGGACATGATGGACAGTAAATTGGAAGTCGGCAGCGAGTATGGCAAGGGTTCGACGTTTTCATTTACGTTGCGCCAAAAAATTATCGACAAGAATCCGATTGGCAATTACGAGGAAGAACGTAAAAAACACGTCGACAAAAGCGGGGAGAAAAAATATTTGACTGCGGAAGGTGCCAGAGTGCTTGCGGTCGACGATAACGACATGAATTTAAAAGTTATCAGCGGTCTGCTCAAGCGCAATAAAATATTCCCCGACCTCGCCGAGAGCGGTCAGCAGGGAATCGAAATGGCTAAGCAAAATTTTTATCACATAATTTTTATGGATAACATGATGCCCGGCATGAGCGGCGTCGAAACTTTGAAAGTCATGCAACGCGATAAAATTTTGAGCGATAAAACTTCGGTGGTCATGTTGACAGCGAGCGCGATAGCCGGAGTGCGTGAAGAATATTTGCGCGAAGGCTTCGACGATTACTTAAGCAAGCCGATAAATGTTTCCGAGCTTGAATTGATTTTGGAAAGGCATTTGCCCGCGGAAATTGTTTCCTTTGAAGTCGAAAGGAAGGAAAAGGCAATTAGGAATGAGGAATTGGGAATTGGGAATGTGGAAGACGTTGAAGTTGAAGAGCCGGAAGAAAACGTCGGCGAAGACGAATTCAGTAAACGCGAGAAAAAAATTTTCGTCGAGACCTGTCCCGATATAAATCTGGAAGTCGCCTTGCAATATTGCATGAACAGCAAAAGCTTTTTGACGCAAATGTTGACGACATACACGGACAACAAGAGATCCGGAAAAATTCAAGCAGCATTTGATTCGGGCGATTGGAAAAATTATCAAATCTTGGTTCACGCGCTCAAGTCAACGTCACTTTCAATCGGCGCGGAAAAATTAAGCGAACTTGCTAAACATTTGGAACTTGCGGCTAAAGATAATAACGTCGAAGAAATTCAAACGAATCACGCGGCGTTGATGACGGACTATAAAAAAATTCGCGAGCAAATTTCAAAGTGGTTGACGGAGGACACTCCCGAAGAGGAAGAAATTGTCGGCGAAGACGAATTCAGTAAACGCGAGAAAAAAATTTTCGTCGAGACCTGTCCCGATATAAATTTGGAACTCGCCTTGCAATATTGCATGAACAGCAAAAGCTTTTTGACGCAAATGTTGACGACATACACGGACGGCAAGAAAGCCGAAAAAATTCAAGCGGCATTTGATTCGGGCGATTGGAAAAATTATCAAATCTTGGTTCACGCGCTCAAGTCAACGTCGCTGTCAATCGGTGCGGAAAAATTGAGCGAACTTGCTAAACATTTGGAACTTGCGGCTAAAGATAATAACGTCGAAGAAATTCAATCGAATCACGCGGCATTAATGACGGACTATAAAAAAATTCGCGAGCAAATTTCAAAATGGCTGGAGGCGAGTTCATGAGCAAGATTTTAATCGTGGACGACGATGAAATGATGCTGATGATGGCGCGGCATATTTTGTCATCGAGATATGAAACCGTTACGGCGACGACGGGAGCAGAGGCGATAGAAATTTTCGAGCAGGAAAAACCCGATATGGTCTTATCGGATTTGATGATGCCGGAAATGGACGGCTACGAGTTGCACAGAATTTTACAGGAAAAAACTTCGGAGACTCTGCCGGTAATGTTCATGTCGGCGAACGAGGGCGATGAAAGCGAAATCAAAGGTTTTGAGGTCGGCGCGGCGGATTATATTCACAAACCGTTGAGACCCGACGTACTTTTAAGACGCGTCGGAAATATAATCGACAACCTGGACAAAATTCACGGGCTGGAGGTAGCGGCGTCAACCGACCCGCTGACAAAGTTGCTGAATAAATCGGGAGTGCAAAAAGAAATCGGTGATCTGGTAAAAAAATCAAACGGCGCGTTGCTCATGATTGACTTGGACAGTTTTAAACTCGTCAACGATATTTACGGGCACAACATGGGCGATAAAATTTTGATTTTCTTCGGCGAGCTGATAAAGAAAATAATTCGGGCGAATGATTTGGCGGGACGACAGGGCGGCGACGAATTTATTGCCTTCCTGCAGAACGTCGACGACGAAAAAATTTTGCAAGATAAAACAGTTTTCCTCAACGAGCAAATTTTAATCGCCGCGAAAAAATTCATGGGAGCTGATATGGAAATTCCGCTGGGCACGTCGATTGGCGCGGTATTCGTTCCCGACGAGGGCAGAGATTTTCAAATGCTTTGCAAAAAAGCTGACAGCGCACTTTATAAAGTCAAGCAGAACGGCAAGCATGGAATTTCGATTTTCGGCGCGCACAGTCATGAAAAAAAAGTTTCGGTCGAAGGAATTTCGCAAATGCGCATGATACTCGCCGAAAGGAATATCGAGCCGGGCGCGTACTTCGTGGAGTTCGAGGACTTCAAAAAAATTTATCGGTTACTCTCGCGCATGGCAGATAATTACAAAAAAGGTTTGACGCTCATGCAGTTCACGTTGCCCGAAAAAAGTTTTGCGGAAGAGTTCAAAGAAATTTTGCTGAAGTCGTTGAGGAAAAGCGATTGCGTGACGCAGAGCGGAAATAAATTTTTGGTCTTGCTCATGGAGGCTACGGAAGAAGAATCGGACAAAGTTAAGAAGAGGATATTTTCACGATTAAAAAATTTTTTTGTTGATAATATAGGATTCGAGCGCGAAGGAATATTTTAAAAAGGAGATGTTGTGATGAGGAAAAAAATTATTTTGATAATCGATGATGACGAAATGAATTTGCAAATAGCGAAAATGATTTTGGAGCGGAAATTGGAATGTGAAGTTCTCGTAGCGGATAACGGCGTCGATGGCTTGGAAATTTTAAAAAGTCAGTCCGTCAATCTCGTCCTGCTGGATATTATGATGCCCGAATTCGACGGGATAGAAACGCTCCAAGAAATTCGCGCGGACGAAGAGATTAAAGATGTGCCCGTCATGATGCTCACGGCGTCGGGCGATTTAGATAACATTCACAAGGTCGGGGCGTTGGGCGTTAAAGATTATATTAAAAAGCCGTTTATGCCCGCCGATTTAATCGGGCGCGTCGAAAAGAAATTGGCGGAATCTGCGCCCGGCGGAAGAATTTTACTTATCGGCGACGACAAAAAGATTTTGCAGGAAATGCAGACGATAATCGAGGAAAATTTTAATCACGATGCGATAATCGCTGCGAACGCGAAAGAAATTTCAATCGCAGAGGGAATCGACTTGATAATCGCCTGCGCGGACATGAAATTTATCGACGGCGTAAAATTTTTGAACTTGGCAGCGGCGGAGAAAAAATTTAAATCGGTGCCGTTCGCGTTGACGACGCCCGATAAACTTCTTGAACTGCTTGAAAAAATAAATTTTCAACCCGACGAAGAAATTATCGAGCCGCCCGCCGAAGAGTCGCCCGCAGTCGAGGAAGTAAAGGAGCCGCCGAAGATTGAAGAAGTTGCGGAATCGGTCGTCGTTCACAAAGAAAAGGATAAACAAAAATTCGCCAAAGTCGTGACAAATTTTATCGGCTACGAATTGGACATGAAAGTTTAGGGTGTGTTGAATAATTAAAGAATGCAAGCTACATGTATAAATGCGAGAAATTTCACGGCGAGCTTGTCGTAACGAGTGGCGACCTCGAAGACTTTTTCAAACAAGCCTTGTTCCTGCCACTTACTGAAATATTTGTAGACGGCATTCCAATCTTAAAATCTTTTGGAGTGCCGTCTGCGTCGAATAAAAATCTTGCAGGCGTGATGAAAGCAGCTTTATCAGAAATTTTTTTCGCGGCGTCCATGAAGTAATTATAAACGGGTTTGTCGGAAGTGTTCTCCGTTTCCTCGTTGTAGGGCGGGTTGCTGATAACGAAATCAAATTTTTTTATGTCATACCTCCAAAAAAAAAATTTTCTTCCCGCTTGCCAATCGATAATTTGGGGGACGGGTGGAGCGTCGAAAAGACTGCCTTGAACTTTTGGAGGATTCAAAGCGTCGAACTGGAAAAAATTCCAAGAAATAATATCGGCAAATTCGGCAAGGTCGTTGTCGGGAATTTCTCCGAGGAAATCGGCGACGGTGAGCAAAATATTGGCACGAGCGATTAAAAGACTGTCGCCTTGAATTTCGTAGCCGTAAACGCTTTGGAGGGCGCGTTTAGCCCAAGAGAATTTATTTTCGGCGTGAGGCATGGCGCGGAGTTTTCTGTCCAGAATTCCGACACGGTTATCAAGTGGAATATCTTCGCCGGTCTCGGCGTCGTAGCGTGTGGTTATGAAGGGAGCTTCGCCGCAAGCAATTTCCAACCAGCGGGAATCAATTTTTCCGTCGTCGATAGCGTCGACCATGAACTTAACGACGCGGCAGGGCGTGAAGACTTCGGCTTGAGTGCGGGTGCGGAAAATTTTTTCGTCGTGGGATTTTTGGGCGCGAGGTTTAATTTCGGGCAAATTTTTTTTAAGAAGTTCTTTGCCGTCGAGTAAAATATTTTTGCGCGTGTTCATGTCGAGGAGCAAAATTTCAATTACGTTTTTAAGTGGCGGTGCGTTGAAGTCAATCATAAAGTTCTCCTAAAAGTTCATTGAGATTATCATCTTTGACGGCGTTTAGGGCGTCAACCTGCTTGAAGTTATGTTTATCGATTTTAATTCCGAAACCGAGAATGTAATTGACGGCGATGCGGAAAATAATTTCGGTGGGCGCGAGTCCGAAAATTTGTTTGGCGAAAATGTGTCGGAGTCGGTCAGCCTTATCGGGAAAGATTTTTTTAATTTGCGGACTGCGATAGAGCCTTTTGACGATTTCGGCGGCGAACATGCCGCTTTTTATGTACAGGTCGAAAAAAGTTTTGTCGGGGTCGTCAAAGCAGCCGGGATTATCCTTTTCGATAAGGGCGAGCATTTTTTGAACGGTTTCTTTGGGCGTGAAAATTTGATTGGTTTTTTGGGGCGGAATATAGTCGAAAATATCTTCGGTTTGATTTTCGTCGAAGTAGTCGGCAAGTTCGCGGCGCAGTCTCAAAAATTCTTTGACGGCATCATTAAAAGTTACTTCGTCGAAAAGTTTTCCCACGTCGCGCAGATAACGGAATTGGTCAAGGGAAATGCTCGTGAGTTCTTTAAAAACTTCGTCGGGAATAATTTTATCAAAGGTGGCAAGGGTGACGGGATTATCAATGTCGCCGTAAGCCATGAGGAAGGAAGGAATTGTTCTGGCAAAGCCGCGCAGGTGGTCGCGAATGTCATCTTCGACGGAATTTTTTTCGCGTTCCTGAATTTTGGTTTCGACGTGTTCGACGGTGTTTTCCTCGGCGGATTGCATGAAGTCGTTAATTTTGGTCGGGAGTTCGGCTTGGAAATTTTTTTCGACTTCCAGTTGACGGCGGTCGAATTCGGCGTTGATTTCTTCGGGAGAACGTTCGCCGGGATTTTCCAAAGCTTTGGAGCGTTTGTCTTCGATAATTTTTTTATCAATGTCGTGATTCTTAAAAGCTTTGTCAACTAGAGTTTCCGCCGATTCTTTAAGTTGCCGCTCCAATTTATCGCGTTCGGACTTTTTAAAATCTTTGCCGTAATTTTTCTGAGCGATGTCCAGAGTGGTTTTAATTTCTTCCTTGAGAAATTTTTTGGCGGCGCGGGCGGTCGGTTCGACGTCGGTATAAATTTTTTCGCCGAAAAGTTCTTTGGACTTGCCGATAACAAAATCTTTGGTCAAAGAAATTTCGCCGTCGTCGTCAAGGGAAAGATTGTCTGCGGCGTTTTGAACTTCGACTTGAAGATTAACTTCTTTGACGGCGGGCAATTTGGAAATAATTTCGACGACTTCGGCGGAGGCGTTAAAGACGTGCGCAATATTTTGGAAAAGGAAATCGCTCATGAAACCGCGCCTTACGACTTCGACGGAACGGATTTTGCGCGGGATAGACAAAACTTTTTCGGCGTCAAGTTCGATGAGTTCGCCTTGAGAGTCTTCGCCGATAACGGGGAAGAAATTTAGGAGTTGCAGAATATTTTTTTTACGAGTTTCAGAATCGCCGCGCCCGCCGCCGGTGTCACTTGCCAAATCGTTGGCGAACTGTTCAAAAATAGTAAGTGTGCGTGCGGGGTCGAAGTCGAAGACGTAAGAATTTTCTTTGCGCAAGAAATTTTTGCCGCGTTGGAAGAGACAAGGATTTTGTGCACGGAAAGCGGCTTGAATGTAAAGCGCGGGGCTGTGAACGTTCGCCAACATTAAAACGCCCGTCCATTCGGGAATAGTGACGCCCGCAGTTAATTGCCCGACGGAAAGAGTAATCGTGCGCTCGTGATTTTTTATAGCCTCGACAACTTTGTCGTAGGATTTTTTTATTTCATCGTCGTCATCAATTTTACCGTCACCCGCCGCCAAAATAATTTCGTAGTCGCGGAAAATCGGATGAGCTTGAAGTTTTGCGGCAAGAAGGCGGGCACTTTCAACGCGATTTAAAAGCCAGAAGGTGTGTCGCAATTCGTCGCGAAGTTCGGGCGTGGAGAAGGGAAATTTTTTCTGAGTGGTCAAGGCGTCCAAAAATTTATCAACGGAAGAATTATAGACAAACTTGCCGTTATCCGTCCTGAAAAATTCGTTGAGGTCGAAAGCGTATTCGGCGGACGCGCCGTCAATTTCAATGCCGCGTTTCAGTTCGTCGCGAACAATTTCCGACATCTGATAAGTATAAAGATTTAGGCGCGGCAGTTCGGCATAAGGATTTTTTTCGTCGTCTTTGTCCCAAGAAATTTTTTTCTCCTGCTCGTCGGTGTAAGTCCAATTAAAAATCGCCGCCTGAGGAAATTTGTTATTTGCCAGAGCTTTGAACGGCGTGCCCGACAAATGCAAAGTAAAGCGGCGATTAATTCTGTCGAAGGCAATATCGGTTTTTAAGGTGTCAACGCCCTCGTGCGCCTCGTCGACGACCAAAATATCCCAAGTCATGTCGGCTACTTCGGAAAGCTTATCAAGTTGCCCGCCGAAAAATTTTGAGCCTTTTAAATCCTGCAGACTTACGAACTCAATACATTTGGCGTCGTCGCGATTAAGCAATACGTCCAGAAAATCTGCGCGGCTGAGGACGTAAGGTTTACCTTTGAGCGCGTCGACCTCGCTGACGAAAAGCCATTCGTCGCCGCCCAAAAATTTAACGTAATCATCGTACCAGGAATTTGCTATGACGGGACGATTGGTGACGATTAAAACGTTGGTGACGTCCGCACGCTTGCATAAGTCGTAGACAGCTAAAGTTTTTCCGAAACGCGGCTTTGCATTCCATAAAAATTCTGTGTCCGTTTGCTCCCGAAAATATTTCAGCGTTGCTCTGACCGCCAAATTTTGTTCCTCGCGCAGATTGTAGGGCATTGCCGGAAAATTTTTCAGCACACCGCGATTTTCTTTGAAGTCATAAAAATATTTGCGGGAAGTCTCGCCCGTTACCTTAAACCATTCTTTATCCTTTTCTATGCCGAGCTTTTGCAGATAAGCATGAAAATCTTTGTCGATGAAAATTTTTCGCGGTTCGCTGTCGAAAATCGCCTCGCCTGTCCACTCCAAATTAAAAGCAATTCGCGCCGTGCCCAGCTGTTCATTTATCCGCGTTTTAACATCTCGTTCCGTGTAACCGATTTTCGTCCAGCCAAAATTATTTGCCACGTCCGGCGTCGTGTAAGCGTAAATCGTCGGCGTAACTTTTTTGGCAGTGTTTATCTTGATTTTCACTTCAAGCCATCTCCTTTACATGACTCTCGATAAAATTTATTTCTTCCGTCGACAATTTGTATTTCCGATAAAGTTGCTCGTCAATCGCCTCGTCCCACTTTATATCCGAATCTCTCGTAAAATCTTGCAGAGGAACTTTTGCCCACGTTGCAGGCGGATTGTGTTGCGTCACTTTTAATATTCCAAGCATACATCGCGCAAATTTGCTTTTGATATATTTCAAGCAAGCCTCCGCCTCCGTCCGCGTATCAAATGCACCAACGCTGATAAAAGTTTGGGTGCAACCGACAAACGGCTCGCCGATAACAGGCATAGTTATTGTTTCTCCCAAAGTTCCCGTGCCGTTGGCTTCGTTTACAAAAATTTTAAATCGTCCAAGTAAATCCGAATCGGCAATATATTTCTGCGCAATCCATTTATAAATCCGTTTGTTATTCAATCTTCCCAAAATCTGAACGTATTCTTCACCATCGTCGGGTTTTGTGTTGAAAAGAATTTCAGGTACTCGTTCAAAAATATTTGTTCTCAATGCGGAATCATCAGGCTTTTGAAGTTTGCAAAGAAGTTCGGGACGCTCACTAAAAAATTTTTCCGAAAGCTTGTAAGCAATGGGCGTGTGAACAATTTCGCTAAAAGAACGGAAATTTTCATTGTCGGCGACAACTTTGTTTTGAATGGCATTGACTTCAGGAAACTTTGTGAAAGTTCCAATCGCGCCAAAATTTTTAGTTTCGTCATAGAGAGTAATTGCAACGCCGCCTTTGATGTCGACGCCCTTAAAATATTTTTTCGCGTCGGGCGCGTAGTCCAAAACTTTGAAGTGGGGGTCGTTGAGCATACGGCGATTAAAATCTTTTGGAGTTTGTCCCGCGTCGAATAAAAATCTTGCGGGAGTAATGAGCGCGACTTTTTCACCGACTTTGTGCGCCGCCTCCATAATTTTATGATAAACGGGCGGTTGTCTGCCGTTGTCTTCTTTTTCTTCTTGATAGGGCGGGTTACCAATAACAAAGTCAAATTTTTTCATGTCGGTGCCTCCGAAAAGTTTTAATGACATTGTAAGGGAAATTTTTTGCACGGGCAAGATTTTATGATATAATCGCAAACGAAAGGAGCGCGAAAATTTTTATGAGAGATATTTTGGATGTTCACATACACACGACGGCGAGCATACACGCTTACAGCACGTTCGGCGAATGCATAGCGGCGGCGAAGAAAAAAAATTTGGAACTCGTCGGGATAGCTGACCATGCGCCGAGCGTCCCCGGTGCGGTTCATCCGTTCTATTTTATGAATTTCAAAGTGATACCCCGCGACGCTTACGGGATAAAAATTGCAATGGGTTCGGAGCTGAACATAATCGACTATTCGGGCAGCACCGACCTTCCCGCGAAAATTTTAAAGCGGCTCGATTATGGGATAGCCAGTCTGCACAGAGAATGTATCGAAACGGGCAGTGTTGAGGAAAATACGGCGGCACTAATCGGCGCGATGAGAAATCCGCACGTCGTGATAATCGGGCACCCCGACAATCCGCAATTTCCTGCCGACTTGGAGGCGGTTGCTCGTGCTGCAAAAGATAGCGGCGTCCTTTTGGAAATCAACAACAGCTCATATTTGCCGATAGGTCACCGCGCAGGTTCGGCGGACAATGCAAAGATAATGTTGGCGGCTTGCAAAAAATACGGCACGAAAATTATCATGGGTTCGGACGCGCACATTGACCTTGACGTCGGCAATCACGATTTGAGTCAAAAAGTTTTGGCGGAAAATAATTTCCCTGAAGAACTTGTCGTCAACACGAGCGTCGAAAAATTTTTTGAATGTGTCAAGTACAGAAAATCATTGGCACCAAAGTAAGTGGTTAGTGATTAGGGAAAAAATAATTCCACATTCCCAATTCCTAATTGATAGAAGGGAGCGTAAAATAATTTGTTGGTTCATGAAGTTATAAACAACGGACGC
>JAFSOQ010000004.1 GCA_017446845.1 Selenomonadaceae bacterium
CCTTTTGCATTTTGAAGGGTGAGCGAGCCGTTGCTTGTCGTGAGGATTACATCTGAACCGTTGACTGTCATTTTGGAAATTGCCGAGCCGAGAGAAATTTTATCGTTCGTCGCGGTGTAGTCCAAGATAAGATCGTTGCCTTCGCTTATGACGAATAAATCATTGCCCGCGCCGCCTGTAAGAGTATCGTTGCCTTTGCCGCCGACGAGTGTATCATTGCCCGCATTCCCGACGAGTGAATCGTTGCCGGAACCCGCCGCGATTGAATTTGCATTGCCGTTGCCGAAAATCACGATACTTTTGCCGAGCGCAGTGGCGTTGACATTATTGACCGAAGAATAATCGGCGAGGTCGAGCGTGTCCTCGGAATAATTTTCAGCCAAAGTCAGAACAGAATTTTTAATCGTAATCATGCCAAAATCTTCCAAGGCGTTTATGTCGGACAAATAATTTTCCGCGCCCTGTTTGGCAAGCCAGCGGAGAAAAATATAGCCGCCCGCATAAGTATAACCGCTACTGTCGACTGCCGAAAGACTTACATAACCCTTCAGCAGGGAAGATTTCGCAGCCATTTGACTTATAGTTGTCTTTCTTAAATCATCAACGCCGTGAGTGATTTCCGCCAGACCCTCGGTCATAAAGCGCGGCAAATCTTCGTAGCAATCGACTTTTGCCATCATTATCCCGTGAGTCAATTCATGGGCAATTATTCTGTCCAAATAGCTCGGATCCTTTGAACTTATTCCGTTGACGTCCGTGCTGCTGAAATTATTGTAAGCGGCTTTGTTTATATACAAAAAAAGTCTTTTACTGTCTTTCTTAAACTCCGTATAGGCCAGGTAGCCGCCTTTTGAATCGTTCTTAAATACAACGGTAATTTCGTTGACTTTGACGTCGGAGTCGTTGAAACTGTAATCATAAGATTCTTTGATAAGTTTCAAACTTTCCTCGGCCCACCAAGTTTTTAAAGCGCGCCACATATACTTTTCGTCGTTCGACAAAGAAGTTTTTGACAAGCGGAAAGTCAGACCGTTATTGGTTTTGAATGAAGTCGAATTAAAAGAGGTATCCAATTTTCCGCTTTCGGGCACAATGCTTTCAGCCGTCTTGATTTTACTGCCGCCGGCGTCGGAACCTGTAATCGCACCCGTGTCGGCATTTCCGAGGATTATCCCGCAATATTTTCTTAAGAAAGTATCGGCATTGCCCGCATTTTTACAGTCGGCAACCATTTGATTTACAGCCGCCGAAAAATTTTTAAAGTAACCGCCCGTCGCGTAATTGATTGCCTTGTTGACAGCCGTATTGCCCGAATAAGTCGTGTTGTCCAGATAGTACATGAATTTTTTTATGATATCCGCAGCTTTTTTGGTTGTCGCCATAAAATTCACTCCTCAGCAGGAAATTATTTGAAGTATATCATATCCGAAATTTTTTTCAAAAAAAATCTTCCGCGCTGGACGGAAGATAAAATTTTTTATGCGCTTGATAATTTTTCAGTAGAGGAAAACGACTGCAATATTTTCAAGGAAGTGTGAAGCATTATTTTCGTAGAGAACCATGTCGGCATCTTCCATGCTCAAGACGGGGTTGGCGTTGTGGTCGTCAAGGTCAATGGCTTGAACAATCAGCGGATTGGAACCTGCGCGACCGGCTTCATACATATCGCGCGCGTAGCTTGCCATGCCTTCGCGAATTATTCTGTCGTAGTCAAGATTTTTATGTCCGTAAATTTTTTGACCGCGAGCATCTTTAATGACGGGACTCATAACGGGATTAAGTCTTCCGAGACCTCTGCAATCGACGACAAGTCCGGTGTATTTGCCGCTTGAATATTTAGGCGGTTGATAATCGGGAATGACTGGCGGAGTGTAATCAACGGGCGGACGATAATCGGGCGCGGGCATGGGAATCGGCTCAACATAAGTCGGACGTTCGATAACAGTTTCCGCCAAGCCGCCGTTGCCGCCGAAAAGCGAAAGTTCCATCGTGACGGAATAGCCGCCGCCCGAAAGTTCACCTTCGGAAACGATAACCGCACCTTTGATAACTGCGCTGATTCTGGTTTTGACAATATCGGAAGTGAGCATCATTTGCTCGACGGTCGTTTCCGCGTCGACTTGCACGCCGTTGACTACTTCCGCCATTTGACGATATGCATCAGCTACTGCCGCGCGACGTGCCAACATTGCCGCATGAGCCGGTGTCTTTGCCATACTCGGATTGGCTATTCCCATGCCCGTCACTTGAATTGTATTCGTGTTCCAGTTTGGTGCGGCGTCTGCCTGCGCACTAATCGACAAAATTATTGCCGTCAACAGCAAGCCGAGCAATTTAAATTTCTTCAGCATTTGCAAAACCTCCCAAAAAAATTTTCCTCTTGATTCGGTTTCAGTTTAGCTTATGATTGTTAGAATACCCTTTGAATCTCTAAAAAATTTTAGAGACTTGTTTTAAAAAACTCAAGCAGAAAAAAAGAGCGGCGAAAATTTTATCGTCGCTCTTAAAATTTTTAGCTCAAAGATTTTTGCAGATTATTTCGGTGACCTGCGCGGTGCCGACTTTCTTAAAGCCGTCGGTGAAAATATCTGCCGTGCGCCAGCCGTCTGCCAAAGTTTTATCAATCGCCGCCTCGATAGCTTTAGCCGCCGCCTCTTCCTTGAGACTGTAGCGCAAAAGCATCGCCGCACTTAAAATCGTGCCCATCGGGTTTGCAATGTCTTTACCGGCAATGTCGGGCGCGGAACCGTGAATCGGCTCGTAAAGGCTTGTAAGTTCGCCGATTGACGCGCTGGGCATGAGACCGATTGACCCGCCGATAACCGCCGCCTCGTCGCTGAGAATGTCGCCAAAAATATTATTCGTGACAATAACGTCGAATTGCTTCGGATTAAGGACGAGTTGCATTGCCGCGTTGTCAACGTAAAGATGATTCAATTCGACTTCGGGATAATCTTTCGCCACGTTGACGACAACTTTTCTCCACAGACGACTTGCCGCCAAAACATTTGCCTTGTCGACGGAAGTCACTTTGCCGCGACGAAGTTTCGCCGTCTCGAATGCAAGCTTGGTGATTCGTTCGATTTCGGGCACGGAATAAATTTCGGTGTCCCATGCCTGCTCGACGCCGACTCTGGTAGTTTCAGACTCGCAACGAGGTCCGAAATAAATTCCGCCGACCAATTCGCGAACGATAAGCAAATCACTGCCGCCGACAAGTTCCGGCTTGAGCGGAGAGGAATTAATCAGTTCGGCATAAACTTTCGTCGGGCGCAAGTTTGCAAAAAGTCCGAGACCTTTACGCAAACCGAAGATAGCTTTTTCGGGGCGAAGGTGTACGGGCAACGAATCCCATTTTTTGCCGCCGACCGCGCCGAATAAAACGCCGTCAGCTTTCTTGCAAGCGTCAAGGGCTTCGTCGGTTAAAGGCGTGCCGAATTTTTCGTAAGAGGTGCCGCCCGCGTCGCGCGTTTCAAATTCCAAACCGATTTTAAATTTCTCGTCAATCTTTTTGAGAACTTCGACGGCAGACTTTGTAATTTCTTGCCCAATTCCGTCGCCGGGTATCACGATAATTTTTTTCATGAATGTTGCTCCTTTGGGAGCTTATAGCTTATAGCTCATAGCTGATAGAAAAATCCTATAACCTATAAGCTATAACCTATAAGCTAACAATTTATTTCCCTGCCAAAATTTTATAACCGTTAATGCGTTCTTCAGCGTCGTGTTGAGTTTTCTCGAAGAGAGCCTGCGCGGCGTCGGGGAAATTGCGCTTAAGCGACGAGTAACGAACTTCGCCCATTAAAAATTCTTGGAACTTGCTGAAGTCGGGTTCCTTGCTGTCGAGCGTGAACTTTTGATTGACGGGATTATAACGCCAATTCGCCCAATAACCGCACTGAACGGCGAGCTTGCCTTCCAATTGAGAAGACCCCATGCCTTTTCTGATTCCGTGATTTATGCAGGGCGAGTAAGCGATAATCAGCGACGGACCGGGATAAGCTTCCGCCTCGGTAATCGCCTTGAGTAACTGATTTTGATCCGCGCCCATTGAAACTTGCGCGACGTAAACATAGCCGTAACTCATTGCCATTTTGCCGAGGTCTTTTTTCTTGGTCTTCTTACCTGTCGCCGCGAATTGCGCGATAGCCGCCGCAGGAGTCGCCTTGGACGCCTGACCGCCCGTGTTGGAATAAACTTCCGTATCGAAGACAAAGACGTTAATATCTTCGCCGCTCGCCAAAACATGGTCAAGTCCGCCGTAGCCGATGTCGTAAGCCCAACCGTCGCCGCCAAGTATCCATTGCGAACGCTTAACAAAGAAATCGCGGTTGTCATAAATTTTATTCAGTAAAGCATCGTCGCCCTTTTGAACCTCAAGCAACGCCGTCAATTTATCTGCGCGGTCGCGAGTGTTTTCGCCGACGTCGCGATTATCTTTCCAATCAGTCAAAGCCTCTACCAGTTCCGAGTTCCCGGTTCCCAGTTCCTGAATTGCTTTTTCCACGTCGGCAGTTAAAGTTTCGCGAACAGCTTTGACGCCTAGGAACATGCCCAAACCGTATTCCGCATTGTCTTCAAAGAGCGAATTGCCCCAAGCCGGACCGTGACCGTTGAAATTTTTTGTGTAAGGCATGGCGGGAGCCGACGCACCCCAAATCGACGAACAACCCGTTGCATTTGCAATCATCATTCTATCGCCGAAAAGTTGCGTCAAAAGTTTTGCGTAGGGAGTTTCGCCGCAACCCGCGCAGGCTCCGCTGAACTCGAACAACGGCTTTTCAAATTGGCTGCCGATAACGGTCGTCTTCTTAGTCGGATTTTCTTTAGCCGCGAGCTTGACGCCGTAATCGAAAACTTTTTGGCGAGCCATCGCCTCATCGTTGAATTTAACCATGCTCAACGCTTGCTTAGGACAAACTTGCGCACAATTTCCGCAACCGAGGCAGTCATAAGTTGAAACGGCGATTGTCAAGTTATATTTGCCGCGAGAAATTTTCGACGGGATTGACTCAAAACCTTCGGGAGCATTTTTAAGCTCGTCATTGGTCGTCAAAATCGGACGAATCGCCGCATGCGGACATACGAACGAACATTGATTGCAACCGATACATTTATCTTTATCCCACACAGGAACTTTGATAGCGGTACCGCGTTTCTCGTAAGCCGTGCCGCCGACAGGGAAAGTTCCGTCCGCAAGTTCGACAAAATTGCTGACAGCCAACTTGTCGCCCTCTTGACGGTTCATGACGTTTTGAATGTCGGTAACGAATTCGGGCGGGTCGATTTGTTTCAAGTTGCGATTCATGCTCGTATCGTCAATGTCCCAAGTGCTCGTGTCGACTTTGTGCAGAGCTTCGATACCTTGGTCAATCGCGCCGCAGTTCATGTCGACGACGTTTTGACCCTTCGAGCCGTAAGATTTTTCCACGGCGTCCTTGAGATATTTAACAGCCTCGTCAATCGGAATGATATTCGCCAGCTTGAAGAAGGCGGCCTGCATAACCATGTTGAAACGCCCGCCCAAACCGAGTTCGCCCGCGATTTTGACGGCGTTGACGGTGTAGACGTTGATATTGTTTTCGATGATGTAGCGTTTCATGTAGGGCTTGAGTTTTTTGCCGAGCTTTTCGTCGCTCCAGTCGGTATTCAAAAGGAAAGTTCCGTTCGGCTTGAGACCCGCAATTAAATTATAATGATGAACGTAACTTTTCTGCGAGCAGGAAACAAAATCGGGCTTGGTGATAAGATAGGGAGAAGTTATCGGCAATTTACCGAAACGCAAATGGCTCATGGTAATGCCGCCGGATTTTTTGGAGTCGTAAGCAAAATAAGCTTGGGCGTAAAGGTCGGTGTTGTCGCCGATAATTTTTATTGCGGATTTATTTGCGCCGACGGTGCCGTCCGAGCCGAGACCCCAGAACTTGCAAGCGGTCGTTCCTTCGGGCGTCAAGTCAACGTCGTGATGAGTCGTCGCGAGAGATTTATTGGAAACGTCGTCATTGATACCGATTGTGAAACCGTTCATGGGCGAATCTTTTTTAAGCTCCTCAAAGACCGCAAGCAACTGGTCGGGCGTGGTATCTTTGCCTCCGAGTCCGTAGCGACCGCCGACGATAACGGGTTTATCTGCAACGTCATAGAACGCGGCTTTAACGTCAAGATAAAGAGGTTCGCCGACTGCGCCGCTTTCTTTTGTGCGGTCGAGGACGGCAATTTTCTTAACGGTCTTCGGAATGGCGTTGAGGAAATGTTTGACGCTGAACGGGCGATAAAGATGAACGCTGACGACGCCGACTTTTTCTCCGCGCTTGTTGAGGTAAGCTGCCGCCTCGTTTGCAGTCTGACAGCCCGAACCGATTGCGATGATGATTCTTTCGGCGTCGGGTGCTCCGCTGTAGTCGAAAATGTGATGCTCGCGTCCGGTAATTTTCGCCACGTCCGCCATAACTTCTTCGACAATATCGGGCAAGCGGTCATAATTATTGTTGACAGTCTCGCGAATTTGGAAGTAAACGTCGGGATTGGTCGCGGTGCCGCGCATGACGGGATGATCGGGATTGAGTGCGTTGCGACGAAATTTATTTACCGCGTCGAAGTCCAAAACTTTTGCAAGGTCGGCGTAGTCAATCAGCTCAATTTTTTGAATCTCGTGCGACGTGCGGAAGCCGTCAAAGAAATTTATAAACGGAATGCGTCCTTTAATCGCCGCGAGGTGCGCCACTGCCGACAAGTCCATAACTTCCTGAACGCTGGATTCTGCGAACATTGCGCAACCCGTTTGACGCGCCGCCATAACGTCTTGGTGGTCGCCGAAAATACTAAGTGTCGACGTTGCCAAAGCCCGCGCAGATACATGGAAGACACCAGGTAAAAGTTCGCCCGCGATTTTGTAAAGGTTCGGAATCATGAGCAGGAAACCTTGTGACGCCGTGTAAGTCGTCGTCAACGCGCCCGCCTGCAACGAACCATGAACTGTTCCTGCCGCGCCGCCTTCCGATTGCAATTCGACGAGCCGAACTTTCTGCCCGAAAATATTTTTGACGCCTTTCGCCGCCATTACGTCTACATCTTCAGCCATAGGCGACGACGGCGTTATCGGATAAATCGCGGCCACGTCCGTGAATGCGTAGGAAATATATGCTGCCGCTTGGTTGCCGTCCATCGTCTTCATTTTTTTTGCCATAAGCTATCAAAGTTCTCCCTTCTAACAATTAGGAATTAGGAATTAGGAATGTGGAATGAAAAAATAATTCCTCATTCCTAATTCCTAATTAAATTTAGGGGCGATTATATCACGCGGCTATAAAAATGTAAACTGCGCCGTATATGTTGAAAATTTTTCGCCGATTGCAAGAATAAGTTGAACTGTAAGCCTATTCTTTCAACGGACAAAAAAAAATCCTCTGCGTGGAAATGCGCAGGGGATTTTAATTTTAAGGGAACGTCACCTGAATTTTTTCGCGGCTAAAATTTTCTTCGCGACAGTCATCATGAGTTTTATTCTGTTAAGCTGATTAACCTCGGACGAGCCGGCGTCGCAGTCAATCGCCACGACATTAACATTTTCGTAACTCTCGCGCAAACTGTGAAGGACTCCCTTTAAAATTATGTGGTTCGGCAAACAAGCGAAAGGAGACAGACCGACAATATTTTTAACGTCGTCTTCAATCAACTTGACCATTTCGCCGCAGATAAGCCAGCCTTCGCCGTTCAAGTTTCCATTACTGAGAAAATGACTTGCAAGCCGAGCCGTTTCCTTAATCGCGTGCGGCGGACGGAAGTGCTTGGAATTCTTCAGAGCATTTTTCATCGGGTTACGGAAAAATTCAATGAACTTTATAAAAAGTTCGGCGAAAATTTTATCCTTGCGCGTGCCGCCCAAAAATTCACGCTTAACAATCGCGTCGTAAGCGCAGTATAAAAAGAAGTCCACAAAGTCGGGCATGACGACTTCCGCGCCCTCGTCGTGCAAAACTTTTTCCAAAAAATTATTAGAGACGGGATGATATTTTACGAGGATTTCTCCGACAATTCCCACGCGCGGTTTGATAAGAGTTTCGTCAATCGGAATCGCGTCGAATTGGCGGACAAGCTCTTTGATATTTTTTCTGTAGCTAAAATAATTTCCGTCGACCAAATCGGCTTTGGCGAGCGTCATCCACTTATCAAAAAGTTTATCGGTTTCGCCGCGTTGCAATTCGTAGGGACGCATACGGTTGGAAACGTTCTGGAGCAAATCGCCGTAAACCGAAGCTTTAATCGCGTCCATGAGACAATCGCGGCTGAGTTCAAAGGCGTCAGTTTCTTCGGGCAGACCCCAGCACGCAAAAACGGGAACTTGACCGAAGCCCGCGAATTTCAAAGCGCGACGCATGACGCTGATATAATTCGTGGCGCGACACCCGCCGCAAGTTTGAAATAAAATTATCGACGTGTTATCGGGGTCGCAATTGCCCGACTGCAACGCCGCGAGTATTTGCCCCGTAACGACAATCGCCGGATAGCACATTTCGTTATTTACGTAGCGCAAGCCCAAATCGATTGCCGCCTTGTCGGGCATCGGCGGAATTAAAATTTTGTAGCCGTACTTCCGCAAAACCGTTTGAACCAGTTCAAAATGAATCGGAGCCATCTGCGGCGCAAGGATTGTGTGTTTTGCTTTGCAGTCGGCGGTAAAGTGCGGACGTTCCGGAAATTTTTTCGGCGAGTAAACGACGGGCGATTTTCTTTTCAGCGTGGCAAGCAACGAACGCAATCTTATCCTTGCCGAACCCAAATTCGATACCTCGTCGAGTTTTATCATCGTGTAAATTTTTCCGTGCGCTTCCAAAATTTCTTTGATCTGTTCGATTGTCAGCGCGTCGAGTCCGCAGCCGAACGAACTTAATTGAATCAACGTGACGTTCGGATTTTGAGCCGCGAATTGCGCCGCGTGATAAAGTCTGGCGTGATAGCTCCACTGATTCACGACGGAAATTTTCGGCGCGTCAACTTTGGTATGATAAACGGAATCTTCGGAGAGAATCGGCAAGCCGTAAGATTGAATCATCTCGGTGATACCGTGATTAATTTCGGGGTCAATGTGGTAGGGGCGTCCGACGAGCAAGATTGCATGTTCGCCGGTTTGCTCAATGCGTTCCAAAACTTCGTCGCCAAAATTTTTTATGTCTTGTCGATAATTTTCCATTTCAGCCGCCGCTTTGTCGACCGCCGCAGAAATTTCATCAGCTGTCACGCCTTCCGATTTAAATTCTTCGGCGAGACGCTTTTTTAATTTTTTCAAGTCGTGGACGGGCAAAAACGGTTGAATAAATTTTATGCCGCGTTCCTTAAGAATATCCATGTTGTTGCGAATATTTTCGGGGTAGCTTGCGACAATCGGGCAGTTGTAAAAATTATCGGAGCGCGTGTCGAAATTGTACGGCTCGCAAGGATAAAAAATTTTTTTCAAGCCGCGCTCAATCAAATCCATAATGTGTCCGTGCGCAAGTTTCGCGGGGTAGCAAAGCGAATCGCTCGGAATCGTCGAAAGACCCTTGTAAAAAATCTGCGCGGACGACTTGGCAGAAATTTCTACGCGATAACCCAAATCCGTCAACAACGTATGCCAAAACGGATAGTCCTCGTAAATATTCAGCGTGCGCGGAATTCCGATTGAGCCGCGCTTTGGATTTTCAAGCGGCTTGTAATCGAAAATTCTTTGGTACTTGTAAGCATAAGCGTTGGGAATTTCGGATTGAGTTTTCGGCTTGCCTCCTGTTCCGCGCTCGCAACGATTGCCCGTAAAATATTTTCCGCCGTCGGGGAATTTTTGCATAGTTATCAAACAATTATTGCCGCAACGTCCGCAACGATAAGATTTCGTCACGACAGAAAAATTTTCCAACTCATCGGCAGATAAAAGTTTCGAGACGCCCGCGCAGTTTTCGCGAGCCAAAATCGCAGCTCCGTAAGCTCCCATAAGTCCGGCAATGTCGGGGCGGATAACTTCCTTGTGCAAAATTTCTTCGATTGAGCGCAGGACAGCATCGTTGTAAAAAGTTCCGCCTTGCACAACGATATTTTCTCCGAGGTCTTCGACGTTTTTGAGCTGCATGACTTTGAACAGAGCATTTTTGATAACACTGAGCGCAATACCCGCCGAAATGTCGTTGACGGTCGCGCCCTCCTTTTGCGCCTGCTTAACTTTTGAATTCATAAAAACGGTGCAACGCGTGCCCAAATCGACGGGAGCTTCCGAAGTCAAAGCTTTGCCCGCGAAATCGCCGACAGTCATGTTGAGACCTTGCGCGAAATTTTGGATAAACGAACCGCAACCCGCGCTGCAAGCCTCGTTGAGCGTGATATTTCCAATCGTGCCGTCCTTGACGAAAAAACATTTCATATCCTGCCCGCCGATGTCCAAAACGAACGAAACTTCGGGACAAAATTCTTGCGCGGCAGTCAAGTGGGCAAAAGTTTCAACTTCGGAGCCGTCAGCGTGAAGTGCGGCTTTAACAATCGCCTCGCCGTAGCCCGTGGTAAAAACTCCCGCAATCTTCGCGGTCGACGGAATTTTTTTATAAAGGTCGCGAATCTGTTCGACGACGATTTTCAGCGGCGCGCCCTCGTTCGAGCCGTAATTTGTGTAGAGAATTTGTTTATCGTCACCAATCGCGCAAATTTTGGTTGTGGTCGAGCCGGCGTCAATGCCGACGAAAATTTTTCCGCAGTACGTTTGCAAATCGCCGCGCTTGACTTTTGCTTTGTCGTGACGAGCACGGAAATTTTCGTAATCAGTCGCGTCTTTGAACAGAATAAAATCCGCCTTGCGAGTTTCCGCGCGAGCCGCCTCCTCAGATTTTTTTATCGAGTCTTCAAGCTGATTGACTGAAATTTCTTTAGCCTCGTCACTTAAAGCCGCGCCCGTCGCAACAAAAAAATTTCCGTCGGGAGTGTCGACAACTTCATCTTTTGAAAGTCCGAGCGTTTCGACGAATCTTTTCTTGAGTTCGGGCAAAAAGTGCAACGGTCCGCCCAAAAATGCAACGTTCCCTGTAATCGGACGACCTTGCGCCAAATTCCCGATTGTTTGATTGACGACCGCTTGAAAAATCGACAGGGCAATGTCAGCTTTTTTTGCGCCGTCGTTCATGAGTGCTTGAATATCAGTCTTCGCGAAGACTCCGCAACGGGAAGCAATCGTGTAAATTTGTTTGCCCTTTTCCGCCAAAGAATTCAAGCCGAGCGCGTCCGTCGACAGCAAGCTTGCCATGTGGTCGATAAATGAACCGGTGCCGCCCGCGCAAACTCCGTTCATGCGAACTTCGGGCGCATTGCCGAGATAAATTATTTTCGCGTCCTCGCCGCCGAGTTCGACGACCGTATCTGTTTGCGGAATAAATTTTTCTACCGCCGTTTGACAGGCAATGACTTCCTGCACAAAGGGCAACGAAATTTTTTTTGCAATGCCCATGCCCGCCGAACCTGCCAACGCGATTTTAAAAGTTTTCTCGCCGATGATATTTTTCAGCGACGTTAAAGAATTTGTAAGCGCGATGCCTATTTCCGAGAAGTGCCGCGCATAATTTTTAAAGATAAGCCGTTCCTCGTCCATGACGACCAGCTTTATCGTAGTGGAGCCGATGTCAATTCCGACTTTCATAAAAAAATCACCTCGCCGCATGTAATTTTATAATTCGCGTGTCAAGGTGTCAATCAAAATAACCGAGCACAGAAAAAAAATGCTCTTGCTCGCCAAATACGACATAGAGTACAATATCGCTAAAACATATCGTTCGCCGCGAAAGGAAAGCTTATCATCATGAGCGTAAAAGATTTCGTCAAGCAGTGGCAGAAGGTCGACGGCGAGCGCGCCAATTATCAAAAATTTTGGCTCACTCTGATTCGCGACGTCTTCAACATCGATAAGCCCGAAAATTTTATTCAATTTGAAGTGCCCGTACAACTCGCGCATAAATCGTTCATCGACGGCTACTTCCCCGATTCCAAAGTCATCATCGAACAAAAAAATTTCGGCGTCGATTTGGAAAAGGAAATTAATCAGTCCGACGGTAAAAAACTCACGCCCTACGAACAGGCGCAACGTTACGGCGTCGGCTTGCCCGTCTCCATGCACCCGAAAAAAATCATCACCTGCAATTTCCAAGAATTTTTAATTTACGACATGGAAACTCTGGAGCCGCCGTTTAAAATTCTCCTCGACGAATTGCCCGATAAATTTCACCTGCTCGACTTTCTTATCGACCCGACTCAAAATAAAATCCGTCTCGAATTGGAATTGAGCTTGCAGGCGGGCGAAATCGTCGCGAAAATTTATGACGCCCTGCTTACTCAATACATCAATCCGAATTCCGCCGAATCTCTTGCAAGTCTCAATAAACTTTGCGTTCGATTGGTCTTCTGTCTTTACGCCGAGAGCGCGGGCATTTTCGGCAAGCATAAAATTTTCCGCGATTACCTCGAAGGCTCAAGGAATATCCGCCGCGATTTGCTCGACCTGTTCGACGTCCTCAATACTCCCGCTGATAATCGCGACCCGTACCTTGACGACACACTGAAAAAATTTCCTTACGTCAACGGCGGCTTATTCGACGGCGCAATCGAAATTCCCAACTTCACGACCGAAATTAAAAATCTCCTGCTCGACGAGGCTTCCAGCGGTTTCAACTGGTCAGGCATTTCCCCGACTATTTTCGGCGCGGTCTTTGAATCAACGCTTAATCCCGAAACGCGTCGTGCCGCCGGTATGCACTACACTTCCATTGAAAATATTCATAAGGTTATCGACCCGCTTTTCCTCGACGAACTTCGCGACGAATTTTCCAAAATTAAATCCCGCAAAAAGTTGCAGGACTTCCATGACAAAATCGCCGCCATTAAAATTTTCGATCCCGCCTGCGGTTCAGGCAACTTCCTTACCGAAAGTTATCTGAGTCTTCGCCGACTCGAAAACGAAATTTTAAAAGAATTGCTCGGCAATCAAATTCAGCTCGGCGAATTCGATAACCCCATTAAAATTTCCATTGCAAACTTTTACGGAATCGAAATTAATGATTTTGCCGTCGCCGTCGCCCAGACCGCTCTTTGGATTGCCGAACTTCAGATGATGATTGAAACCCGCCAAATTATTCATCGCGATTTAAATTTCCTCCCGCTCAAATCTTATGCCAACATTCACAAGGGCAACGCTTTGAAAACTGATTGGAAAGAAATTTGTCCGCAACCCAATTTCATCATCGGCAACCCTCCCTTTGTCGGAAAAAGTTTTCAGACCCGCGAGCAGAAAGCCGACATTGCCAAAGTTTTCGCGGGCATTAAAAGTTACGGCAATCTTGATTACGTCGCCTGCTGGTACAAGAAAGCCGCCGATTTTATCAAGGGCACAAAAATTTCTTGCGCGTTCGTCTCCACCAACTCTATCAGTCAGGGCATTGCCGTCCCGCCGCTTTGGACTTATCTTTTCGGCAAGGGTGTCGTCGTTAATTTCGTGCACCAAACTTTTAAGTGGTTCAGCGAAAGTTCCGACGTCGCCGCCGTTCATTGTGTCGTTGTCGGCTTTGCAAATTTCCACGCGCCCGTTAAAAAAATTTTCGACGGAAAAAACTTTCACATTGTCCCATACATTAACGCCTACTTGCTCGACGCGCCAAATATTATCGTTCTTCCGCAAGCTCTGCCCATGCGCGACGATGTGCCGTTAATGAGTGTCGGTTCCTGCCCGACCGACGGCGGTAATTTTTTATTGACAGCTGAAGAGTATGAAGAATTTATTAAACGCGAACCTGCCGCAAAAAACTGGATTCGTCAATATATAGGCTCAAGAGAATTTATCCATGGCATAATACGCTATTGTCTTTGGTTGAAAGATTGTCCGCCGAATGAACTTCGCAAAATGCCCAACGTCTTGAAACGAGTTGAAGCCGTCAGAGATTTTCGTTTGGCGAGCAAAAAAGAACAGACCCGACGCCGCGCAGATACTCCCACTCTTTTTGCCGAAGACCGATTTGTTGACGCGCCCAAAATTGTCGTTCCGCAAGTTTCTGGTGGAAATCGCCGATATATTCCGATTGGATTCGTTAAATCTGATGTTGTCGTTAATAATTTGGCATATTTCGCGGCGAACGCAACAATTTATCACTTTGGAGTTTTAACCAGTTCAATTCACATGGCTTGGATGCGAATTGTCGCAGGATATTTAGGAACGAGCTATCGTTATGGCGCAACGACTGTCTACAATACTTTTCCTTGGTGCGAGCCGAGTGCGGCGCAGAAAAAATTAATAGAGACGACGGCGGCAAAAATCTTGGAAGTTCGGAAAAAATATTCCGAGGCGACGTTGGCAGATTTGTATGATGAATTGACAATGCCGCGCGATTTGCGAGAGGCGCACAAAAAAAATGACCGCGCGGTAGCGGCGGCGTACGGCTTGGAAGAAATCATGGACAACGAGCTTGCGACGGTATCCGAGCTGTTCAAACGGTACGCGGAATTAAAAAAAATTTAAACGAGTAATTCAAATCCCCGGCAACGGTTTGCTGAGCCGCCAAAGGGGATTTTCGTTTGCCATAATTGATTGAGGTCGGGTTTGAGCAAAAAATTTTTTCTGATATAATTAGCGGCAAAAATTTTTAGTGCAGAGGTTATCGAAAAATGATTCATAAATTTAAGCAGGGCGACGATTATATTTTGCTGGACGTGAACAGCGGCGCGGTGCATATAATCGACGAGGTGACATTTAAAATCCTGGACGATTTCGACGGGACGAACGACGAAGAAATTTTATCGAAGTATTCTTCAGGCGACACCGCCGAGATTTTGAGCGAACTTCACGAGCTGATTGAGGCGGGCGAACTTTTTGCCGGGGAAATAGATGTTCCTCCGACCTTTGCAAGTCGCGGCGTCATAAAAAGTTTATGTTTGATGGTGGCGCAAGATTGCAATCTGCGTTGCAAATATTGTTTCGGCGAGGGCGGAAGTTTCGGACACCGCGCAGTTATGTCGGAAGAAGTCGGGCGAGCGGCGGTTGATTTCATCATAAAAAATTCGGGAATACGCAAGCACTGCGAGATAGATTTTTTTGGCGGCGAGCCTTTGATAAATTTCCGCACGGTCAAAGCGGTCACCGAATACGTGAGGCAGCGCGAACAGGATACCGGAAAAATTTTCAAGCTGACATTGACGACGAACGGAATTTTACTCGACGAAAAAATTTCCGCGTGGCTCAATGAGAATAATATATCGGTTGTGCTGAGTTTGGACGGGCGCAAGGAAATTCATGACGCCATGAGACCGGACATCAGCGGACGCGGCAGTTATGACCGTGTGCTGAAAAATTTCAAGCGATTTGTCGACAGTCGCGGCGGAGAAAATTATTATCTGCGCGGCACCTACACGAAAAAAAATTTGGACTTCACGGCGGACGTGTTGAGCGTTTACGAATCGGGCTTCGATATTCTGTCGATTGAGCCGGTTGTCTTAAAAGATTCGCCGCTTGCTTTGACTAAAGAAGATTTGCCGAGGATTCGCCAAGAGTACGACCGATTAGCCGAAATTTATCTTGAACATCGACGCACGGGGCGCGGCTTTTTCTTTTTCCATTTCAACGTTGATTTATCGAACGGACCATGCGTCGCCAAAAGATTATCGGGTTGCGGCGCGGGACACGAATATTTTGCGGTAGCTGAGAACGGAGACTTGTATCCTTGCCACCAATTTGTCGGGCGGGAAAAATATCGGTTGGGAAATATTTTTGACGGCGTGGAAGAAAATTCACGGCATTGGCTGAAATATTTTCGACAATCGCACGTTCTCAATAAACCGAAGTGTCGTGAGTGTTGGGCGAAATTTTTTTGCAGCGGCGGTTGTCAAGCGAACAATGATTTATTTAACGGAGAGATTCGGGAGCCTTACGAAATCGGTTGTGAAATTCAGAAGAAAAGACTTGAAGCGGCGATTTATGTCCAAGCCAAAATTTCCGAATAAAAATTTTTAAAAGTCCATGTCAAAATTTTGGAGTGGGCTTTTTTTGTAGAGTAATTCGGAAAAATTTTTTTGCTTGCAAGTAGAATTTTTGTTAAACTGTCAATAATTCAAAGGAGGTCGAGACACATGGCGAACGATTACGATTTTGCGGCGAGCTTGATGAGAATTCTCTCGGAAAAATATCCGACGAAAGAATCTATCTACGAAAAGCTGATTTATTTGCAGTCGAGATTATTTTTGCCGAAAGGCACCGAACATTTCATGAGCGATTTGCACGGCGAGTACGATTTATTCCTGCACATAATCAACAACTGCTCCGGCGTCATTCGCGAAAAAGTCGATTACGTCTTCGGCGACTTCATGGGCGAAGAAGAAATTGCCGAGTTCTGCACGCTGATTTACTACCCGAAAGAAAAAATCGCGCAAATTAAATCGCAAGGACGCGCTACGCCCGTTTGGTATCGCATAAATTTGGCGCGGCTGGTCAAGTTGTCAAAGGCAATGAGTTATAAATATCCGTCGTTCAAAATGCGCGACCTCATTCCGAAAGATTACGAGACTGTTATCCTTGAATTGCTCAACACGCACCCCACCGCCGACCCCGCGCAGAAAATTTATTACGAAAAACTTTTGAACTCAATCGTAGAAATTCAAAGCGGCGAGGATTTTATTTGCGCCTTGACCGGGCTGATTAAACGCTTGGCAATTCACCGCTTGCACTTGGTCGGAGATTTTTTCGACAGAGGCGACAGACCCGACGCGATTTTGAATTTGCTGATGAATTATCCCGAAGAAGTCGACATTCAATGGGGCAATCACGATGTTTTATGGATGGGCGCGGCTCTGGGCAGTGAAGTTTGTATTGCGGCGGTCGTGAGGAATTCTCTGCACTACAACAACACCGACGTTTTGGAGCGCGGCTACGGAATAAGTCTTCGTCCGCTGACAATTTTCGCCGCAAATCTTTATCCGAATGAAAATCCGTTGCGCGCCGCCGAACTTGCAAGCTTGATGATTATGTTCAAGCTCGAAGCGCAAATGATTCGTCGCAATCCCGATTTTAAAATGGATTCAAGACTTTTGCTCGACAAAATTAATTTCGACGACATGACGATTAATATCGGCGGACAAAATTACAAACTCAACGGAATTTTCCCGACGGTTAATCGCGAAGATCCTTGCGCCTTGACAGACGACGAACAGGAAATTATTTCGGGCTTGAAACAAAATTTCACCGAGAGCGTCAATCTTGAGCGGCACGTCGATTATCTTTACAAAAAGGGCGGCGTCTACACCTGCCACAACGGAAATTTGCTTTTTCATGCCAACGTTCCGCTTGAGGAAGACGGCTCCTTTAAAAAAATTTCGTTCGAGGGCAAAACTTACAGCGGGAAAAATTATTTTGACTACGTGGACGCACGAGCCAGACGCGCTTACTTTGAACGGCAACAAAACGATTTAGATTTTATGTATTTCCTTTGGTGCGGAATTTTGTCGCCGACAGCGGGCAGAGAGTTCAGAACTTTTGAACGCGCTTTTATTGACGATAAAAACATTCAGCGCGAGCCTGCCGACCCGTATTATAATTTGATTGACGACGAAAAAATTTGCGACGCGATTTTGGAAGAATTCGGGCTTGATTCAAAATCCGGGCACATTGTCAACGGTCATGTCCCCGTTCGCGTGCGCAAGGGCGAAAGTCCGATTAAAGCCGGCGGCAAAGCTTTGGTTATCGACGGCGGCTTCAGCACTCCTTATCACGAGAAAACCGGCATTTCGGGCTACACGCTCGTTTCCAATTCGCGCGGCTTGAGACTTTTGCGTCATCAGAAAATTGCCGACGTGAAACTTGCTCTTGCCGAAAACAAAGACATTGAGTCGACAGCGGAAACGATTGAAATTTTATCGCGACGCATGACGATTGGCGACACTGACCACGGGCGCGGCATTCGTGAAGAAATTGTCGGCTTGCATAAACTTTTGCAAGCATATCAGAGCGGTAAAATTCAACCTAAAGGTTAGGAGAAAATTTCATGATGATAACAGATGATGAAAAAAGATTTTTCGACGCTCTGAGTAAAAAACGAAAAAAATTTGCTGAAGCTATTGAAGATGAAGATTATCGTTTCATTCGAGAGCTGATTGCCCAACAACGTGCCGAACAAGCACATTTCATTTACGAACTTTTGCAGAATGCCGACGACGCCAAAGCAACTTACGCGGAATGTATTCTTGCCAACGACAAATTTATTTTCAAGCACAACGGTACAAGAAAATTCTCCGTTACCGACCCCGCCGATAAAAGTAATCACGGCGATATAAATGCAATCACTGCTATCGGACATGGTGCCAAGGCTGAGGACAAAAACACAATCGGAAAATTCGGCATCGGCTTCAAGGCGGTTTTCCAATATACCGAGACTCCAAAAATTTTCGACGGAAAGTTTTCTTTTCTAATAAAAGATTTTATTGTGCCCGAATTCTTGGAAGAAAACCGCACCGACCGCGCAGAGGACGAAACGCTTTTTGAATTCCCTTTCAACAAAAAAGGTTGCCCGCCTGCTCAAGCCGTCGAAGAGATTCAAGAAAAATTAAATGCGTTGGACTTCCCGATTCTATTCCTTAGAAATCTTAAAAAGGTCACGTTCAGTTTTGACAATAAGGTTGGCGTCTACGATAAGGAAATAAAAACTGCGCAGAAATTCAACGACGATACCACGGCAGAATTGCTTACGCTCAAGCAATCTTTCAACGACAAGACGGAATCGCATCACTTATGGCTTTTCTCGCGCAAAAGAAAAGACGATATAACCATATGCGTCGGCTACTTCCTCGACGACGACAAAAATCACTTGAGACCCGTCACCAAGTCTGCGTATTGCTTCTTCCCGACCGAATGCAACACGAAGTTGAATTTTATAATTCACGCGCCGTTTTTGCTCACTCCCAACCGCGCAGGAATTTTGGCGAACGAGAAACCCAATCGAACGATGATCATATGGCTCGCCGGACTTGCCGCCGACGCTCTTTTTTATCTTCGCGACATCGGATTGATTGACGATAACATTTTGAAGATTATTCCAACGAACAAACGCGACTTCGACGTTGCTTCCGGTCAACTTCCTTTTAAGTGGTTTTTCGATAAGATTCAGCAGAAAATGAAGACTGAAAAACTTTTGCCGACGCGCACCGGCTATGTGGCTTCCGCGAACGCTTATTGGGCAAAAACCATTCGTTTGACGGAAATTTTTTCCGATGAACAACTCGATGAGATTGTCTGCGACCCGAATGCTTCTTGGGTTTTCACAACAATCAGCGACAGAAATCCCGTCTATGTAAATTATATTCGGGATCTTGGCGCAGGCATAGTTGACGAAAACGGCTTGCTAAAAGGGCTGTACATCATTAAGGAAAAATTTATCGAGGCTCAGTCGATTGATTGGTTTAAAAAATTTTATAAATGGCTCGCGGAAACTTCAGAAAGAACTGCTGTTGCTAAAGTCAGTCCGTTTTTCTTGGACGAGCAAGGTACAGCAACCGCCGCTTTCGACAGGAACGGCTACCCGATACTTTTTTTGCCGAATGACAGCGGTTATCGCAGTGTTCAGCCCGACTTGCTCGCCAATCCCGAAATCGAAAAATTTCTTACGCAAGACATTAAAATCAAAGAGCCGTCGCTCAAAGACGAAATCTACAATAAAATTTTACCGCGCTACAAAAGCAATTCGGTGCAAGACGATACAAACTTCTTCCAAAAAATTTTTTCGTACTATATGAGGTGTTTGACGAGTCAAAGCGGAGAATACGTTGCGTATTTAAAAAAGGTCATTTATTTTCGCAAGCTCGATAAAAATTTCGGCAAGCCTGATGAATTATACATGCCGAAGCCGGAACTTAAAGACTACTTCGCTGTGACAAAAAATCCCGAGCCGTTCCTCGACATAAATTTTTATCGGAACTTGGTCGACAAAGCCAATGAAGATTTTTTGCGCCAATTCTTCCGAAAGTTGGGCGTCGCCGACGAAGTTCGATATTTGCCGTTTGAATTTAAAGTAGAAAAAGCTAAAAGATATAAAAGCAACTTTGAATTACCAATTCCCGCCCGAGCAGACAGCGAGATAATTTGGCACGAGACAATAATTGATTGCAGTGACGATATATTTGCCGAGGTGGTAAAAAATCAAGACAAGCAAAAATCTGTTCTGCTGTGGAAACAATTGGTTGCAGTCAATGATACCGTCGGCAATCTGAAACGCAATCTTGTCGGTCATTGTAAATTTTCCTACAAAGGCAAAGACTACGATGTTACTTACATGCCTGTAAATGTTCAGAGGTTTATGAAGTATTCCTGGCTCGTCGACAAGAAAGACCAACTATAAAAAGTCAAGAAAGAATTTCGTAAGGAGAATTTTTGGAGAGAATAGCATGAACAGTGTAACAAAGTTTACGAGCAACGGCACCGATACAATTTAAATGATGTTTACCTTCCGCTCGCTTCTTTTGGTAAAAGGCTTTGAAAACAGGATCTATATTTGAAGCGACAAGAGCAGCGCG
>JAFSOQ010000030.1 GCA_017446845.1 Selenomonadaceae bacterium
GGGGCGAAGAAAAATTCGTCATTAAATACGACCGCGATAAACAAATTATAATGCTCGACCGCGAAGGCATGAAACTCGGCGGCAAAGGCATTCGTCCGTTTAGCGATGGCAAGAACACCGACGTCAATATAGGTACTCGCAAGTTTAAGCTCTTCACGAATCTGGAACTTAATTTCCGTCTCTTCGTCGACAAATCCGTTATCGAACTGTTCCTCCAGGACGGCGAAGAAGCTTGCAGTCTCCTCGTTTATCCGGAAGAAGACGTTGCTCCGATCCTTGAAGTCTCCGGCGATAAACCGCTCCAGAGAATTTCCGGCAAAGTTTGGGAACTCGGTGAATTCACCTACAAATAAAATTTGATTCGTAAAAAATTTTTAACCGCCTTGAAAAATTTTTGAGGCGGATTTTTTTTTGAAGCTTTTGGCAGGATTTTTGAAAATTGCTCCAAGAATTTACATATCACTGCGATTGGTGTATCATACAAAATATTATTCGGCAAAATCTTGGGGCTAAAGGTACAGTATGAAAATTCTCGTGATAAATTTAATGCACTTGGGCGACTTGATGTTGGTGACGCCAGTCTTGACTACGCTCAGAAAAAATTTCCCGACGGCGCATTTGGCACTGCTTGCCGATAAAAAACTCGCCGACCTCGTGCAACTTAACAAAAATCTTGACGATTGCATTTTAATTGACAAGAAGGGCGTTGACGATCACTTGCCGAGCTTTATTAAATTTATTTTTAAGCTCCGCGCAGAAAAATTCGACCTCGTGATAAATCTTCACCGCAATGAGCGGGCAAGTGCTTTGGCGGCTTTCAGCGGCGCGAAAAAAATTGTCGGCTACTCCAAGCCCGGCTTTTCGATTTTCTTTGATAAAGTTTTGCCGAATCCTTCGATTGCTCGTAATATCAAACACGGATTTAAAACTGAATATGTGCCCGGCTCTCAACATCAAGTTCATTCTCACTTTGATGTTTTGCGCTCTGCTTGCGGCGTAGAAAAAATTTACGATAACGGACTTGAAATGTGGATAAGCGATTCGACAGCTCGTGAAGCCGAAAAAATTTTCCGCGATAATTTCGGCGATACAAAGGTCGTTGCGTTCAATATCGGAGCAAGTTGGCTGACCAAACGTTGGCTTGATTCTTACTTCGCAGAATGCGCCGATATTTTGCTTGAGCGCGGTTACGGCGTAGCATTTCTCGGCGGAACTATGGACAAAGAAATTGTTCTCGGTTGCGTAGAAAAAATGCGATTCAAAGACAGCGACCGCTTAAAAATTTTTACGGGCGAATTCTCTTTGGCGATTCTTGCCGGTTTCTTGGATAATTGCGTCCTTTTCCTAACGACGGATTCGGGTCCGATGCATGTCGGCGTTGCAAGAAATATTCCGATTATCACGATGTTCGGCGCGTCGCCTGTGCCCGGCTTTTATCCTTACGATGCCAAAGATATTCTGATTAAGACTCCTGAACCGTGTCATCCTTGCGGAAAACATATTTGCCCGAAAAACGGCGACGATAATCTTGCTTGCATGAAAAAAATTCCCGTTGCCGTCGTCATGAAATACGTTTTTGAACTTTTGGAAACCTACGGCGAACCTGCAAAAAAAATTCCCCGCATTTACGGAGAATATCGGTGTCGAGTTATCGATTCGACGACTTATACCAATATGTGCGACGTGAAGCCGCTTGAATAAACTGTTGTTGAAAGCTGACTTGAGCTACTCCCGCCTGCAGAGGCGGGAGATTCATGAGAAGTTTGATAGCTTAAGCAACCCTTATTCTCAAAGGCTAGTCCAAGTAGCCCATACACCTTTCTACCAATTGGGAATGTGGAATGAAAAAACTTCTAAATCCTAAATCCTAACTCCTAACTCCTAATTGATTACGTGGTAGTCCTCCACGGTTAAAATAAGCAGCGATTCATATTATTCTCGCCGATTTTGGATAAAAAGAACCTGTAGAGGACGAGCCGTGTTTCCGCATGGTACTTAATTATGAGAAGGTGTTGACCATCAACTTTGGACAACGCCAAAATAAAAATTTGATTCAATTTTTAAACTAAAACGCAGAAACTATCAACCTTCGTCGTTAGAAAGAATATACATAAACAAGGAGAACGGCAAGAAAAGACCGCTCAGTATCCCCACAATGCTCGATAGAGCTATGCAAACGCTTTACAAATTTGCGCCGGAAGCAATAGTCGAAATAACAGCAGATCCGGATACAAATATTACAAAGTTTATCAAGACAAAATTCGAAGCAACTGCCTACGATACGAAATGGGACAGCTGTTAACGAATGGCACGCGCCCTTAACGGCAGAAATAAATTAAGTCTTCTTTACAAGCAACAAAACGGCATAAATCAGTCGTAACTCCGATAATTTCTTCTTATTCTTACCGAAAACGCGCCACGAAAGCCCCTTGCTTTAGCTATGGGGAGGAAGTGGCATTTTCGTGTATTGAATAAATTTTTCTTCTTGATATAATTTTGGTTGAGGTGAGACAAGATGAAGACTTTCTGCTTTAAACTCTATCGAGCAAAGCGAAATAAGAAATTGAATCGACAGATAGACGTGGCAGGTCTGATCCGGAATCATTGTCTTGCCTTGCACAGACGCTATTATAAAATCTTTGGCAAGTATTTGGAAAAGTCCAAACTACAAAAACATCTGACAAAACTTAAACGACTGAAAAAATTTTCGTATCTGAGAGAAATTAATTCGCAAGCAGTGCAAGATGTGACAGACAGAATAGACCGAGCCGTTGTTTTTCAATAATTTCAAGCGCGGTGTAAAATGTTCGCCGCTTTAAGGGCGTGAAAAAATATAAATCATTCACGCTCAAGCAATCAGGTTGGAAAATTGAGGCATGGCACAACACAATCATCATAAACAATCAATCGTATCGTTATTTCAAATCGCGGGAGATTGTCGGCAAGATAAAGACGATAACAGTAAAGCGCGACAGTGTTGGAGATATTTTTATTTTCGTCGTGACCGATTATAAGGAGCACGAAGTTTTTGCACGAACAGGTAAAAGCGTCGGTTTTGACTTCGGCTTCAAGGAAAAAAATATTAATTGCGTCAGACGGTGAAGATATTCTCGCACCGAGTTTTTTGCGGTCTAATATGCAAGCCTTAAAACGAGCGTCGAAAACTTTGTCGAAGAAAAAATTTGGTTCAAAGAAACGAGAGAACGTTATGCCTTAATTTGCGTAGAGGATTTGAGTTTGAAGGGATTAAATGCAGGATTATGGCTTTGGAATGTTCCTGCGAATTCTTGAGTATGTGGCGGGTTGCGCGGGCACGACGCTGATTAAAATCGACAGATTCTATCCGAGTTCGCAACTATGTTCGGTGTGTGGAAAGAAAAATCCTGAAACGAAAGATTTATCCGTGCGAGAATGGTGTTGTCCGAAATGCGGTACACAACACGACAGAGACAGAAACTCGGCAATAAATATTTTAAACGAAGGGACGAGAATGTTTTTGTCAGCGTGAAGAAAAGACCGGGGCGGGGCATCGCGTAAGCGGAGGAGACCTTGTAAGGCTTCGCTTCCATTAGAAGCTTTGGTTGATGATAACCCCGCATTTATGCGTCGGGAGTTTGTCAAAATATACAATAGTTTCTGCGACATGGTATAATGGTCCGCGAAAACCGGACAAAAATGGTTGAAAATAAGTTAGGTGAAAGGAAAAAGTTGCATAAGTCAAGCGGAATAAAAAATGCACGACTGTAAGCAGGTCGGTAGTGTAAGATGGATTGTGTAATAAGTAAAGCACAATCCATTTTTTGATATAAGGAGCAAAAAGAGATGAGAAGGAAAAATCGAGACACGCCCGGCAGAAGAATCGCCCAAGCCATTATTGCCGAGTACACAAAGTGTCGCCGAAATGCAAGCGGCTCTCAAAGAAGTCTTCGGTCCCATGTTTGAGGCGATGCTTAATGGTGAAATGGAAAGTTATCTTGGCTACGAACCCAATTCCCGCGAAGAAAAAGAGACGACCAATTGCCGTAACGGCTACTTCGACAAGACTATCAAAACGTCGATGGGTGAAACGACAATAGAGGTGCCGCGTGACCGTCAAGCCTCCTTCGAGTCGATAATCTTGCCCAAGCATAAGCGCGACGTGTCCGACATAGAAAACAAAGTGTTGGCTATGTACGCTCGCGGCATGAGTCAGCGCGACATTTCTGCCACCATTTCAGCGCAGAGCAAATTTCCAAAATCACTGACTATGTGCTCGAAGAACAAGAAAGTTGGCAGAATCGGACACTTGCGCCGTTTACAATATTTTGGGCATTCGACGGGCGCAAGGAAATTTTAGGGCTTTGGATACAAGACAGCGAGAGCAAACACGCTTTTTCAATTAGGAATTAGGAACTAAGAACTATAGCAGTTCTCAAAAATAATAA
>JAFSOQ010000031.1 GCA_017446845.1 Selenomonadaceae bacterium
TAATCTCGTTGAGCGGTTCTTCCAACGTATCAAGAATTATCGGCATATCGCGTTTCGCTTCGATAAATTGGCTGACTGTTTTCTTAACTTTGTCTTACTTGCCTCCGTTGTCATTCATTTTTAATTTACCAACAGCCCCTAATTGCTTTTCAAACGTCCTCGCGGAACATAATCGGCAGTGTTTTGATTCGCAAATGATTTTTCATCAGCCAAACTGTCAACATACGCTCGGCAAAGAAAGACATCATGCGCGAATAATGATGCGGCGTGTCTCCTATTTTTTTGCCTCGCAAGATTATTTTGTCGCGCACTTCTTCCGTTGCACCAATCATAAAAGAAAAAAGCCACTCGCAATAAGCATTGAAAATATTTCGGCGCGTCAAGTGAATGCCGCAAAGGAAAAGCGAAAAACCTTTAATCACTTCGTCATAAGCGTCCAGATAATCGGGCTGAGCTTTTGCCAAGTGTTCGCGAACAATTTTTTCGGATATTCGAACCAAATCGGGCTGCCCCGTTGAAAGAACCATGATTTCAAGTTGATTACGTTTGGTCATCAATTCAGTGATAACAATAATGTCATATTCGTTCAAGATTTTAACAATCTCCGTCGCGCTTAAAATTTTTTTCTCGTCGAAGTCTTCTTGATTTTCATCGCTCGTCAAGAATCGGCGATAGTGGACAAAGCCCGTGTGCGTGTGGGAAGTGTTTTTCCAAATCCAATAAAGTGCGGTTACCTCGTCGAGAAAAGGATTTAATCGGCTGATATTGTCGCCGGTATCGTCGCCCGCATAGCCGAAATCTTCTTTGGCGAGGGCGTGTCCCGCGTGAATAATTTTATATCCGTCGGGAAGCGTGTCAAGTTGAACGTCCTTATGCGTGACGACATAAACTCCGACATCGGCGGGCGGAACAAATTTTTTTAGGATACACCATGTGCCGTTTTCCGTCGGATAACGTTCAATCTGCGCGAAAATATTTTCGTTAGTCGCAAGCCAATGTTCAAGCTCGGAATTTTTTCTGACGAACGTAAAAATATTTTCCGCCAAAGAATCGGTTTCAATCAGCGCGTTGATAAATTCGGCGGGCGTCCTCTCCTTAGTCAAAAGAATTCCGTCGAAGTGGTGAAATTTACATTCATCGAACGAACGATAAATTTCCCCGTAAACATTTTCCATAATCGGATAAAGTTTTTCAGCCACGCAATCAATTTCAAAATCTGAATTTCTGCTTGTACGATAGTCGCTTTTGGCGCAGAAACAATCAAAGTCAAGAATGTGCTTAAAAATTTTTTTATGTTCAAGCAAGCCGTTGAATATAAAAAACATTTTTTCCGAGAAGAAACCGTCGTGAATTTGTTTAGCGAAGGATACAACCGACATGACCTGCGCATTGTGCGGAAATTTTTTCAGGTGATAGTAAAACTCCAAAGTATCGACAAAAATCAGATACTCCGCCGAACCGTCGAGAAGTTTAGTAATGTCATCTTTAGTTAAATTTTGCTCGCCGAAAAATAAATTTATGTCGTCGTCTGTCTTGTCGAATTTTATCTGCCCGACAATTTCGACGGGCTTGCTGCCAATTTTTTTCTTGAAGTCCTCAACGTCGCCGCAAATCAGCACGCGAGGTATATAAATCGCCATGAAGATTCCTCCCTTGGCAAAAATTTTAAGCACCGCCCTTTGATTCGTCAAGCCGAATTCGCTATAATGGAAAAAATTTTTGAGGAGCGTGAACATCTTGACGGAAAAAGAAAAAATGTTGGCGGGACAATGGTACGACGCGAATTTTGACGCAAGTTTGATTGAGGAGCGGGCGTTCGTGAAAGATTTATGCCTGGAATTGAATTTGACGCGAATGCAGGAATTGACTCGGCGGCGGAAAATTTTGCGGGAAATTCTTCCGAACGTGGACGCGGACGCAGTAGAAATTTTGTCGCCGTTCATGGTCGATTACGGCTACAACATTTATCTCGGCGCGGGAACTTTTTTAAATCACAACTGCTATCTTATGGACTGCGCGGAGATTCGACTCGGCAAAAAAGTTTTCGTCGGACCGAATTGCGGATTTTATACGGCGATTCACCCGCTTGATTATGTTAAGCGCGCGGAAGGTTTGGAACGTGCCGAACCGATTGTCATTGATGACGACGTTTGGATTGGCGGCGACGTGACGATTTTGCCCGGAGTTAAAATCGGGCGCGGAACTGTTATCGGCGCAAAATCTCTCGTCACGAAAGATATTCCCGAAAATGTTATGGCGTTCGGCAATCCGTGTCGCGTCGTGAAAAAAATCGGCATGGAGACTTTACTCGTATGAATCGCGAAAAAAATTTTTATTGGCTGCTGTTCAAATCTACATTTATCGTGAGCATGTTCACGGTCGGCGGCGGCTATGTCATAATCCCGTTGCTTAAAGCAAAATACGTCGACGAGTATCATTGGATAACCGACGAAGAAACTTTAAACATGGTGGCAATCGCGCAATCGACGCCGGGCATCATGGCGGTCAATACGGCGATAATGCTCGGCTATCGCATGGCGGGCGTGGCAGGTGCGTTGACGGGAATGTTTGCAACAGTCCTGCCGCCGCTGATTATAATTACAATCGTCGCAACTTTTTATGACTTGGTCGCCTCCAATGAATATGTTCAACTTGTCTTGAAGGGTATGCAATGCGGCGCAACGGCTCTTTTGCTGAACGTGGCGATTGACTTGCTCAAAAAACAATTCTCCAAAAAACTTCTCCTGCCGATTGTGATAATTATCGGAACTTTCGTTGCCAATTTATTTTTCGGCGTGAATATTATGTTGCTCGTTGCCATTGACGGCATTATCGGTTTTTTCCTCCTGCGCGACAAAAAATATGAGTGAGGTGAAAATTTTTGAATAACGTAAGATGGGAAGTTACAGACCCGCTCGACAATAAAATTTGTCTAAGCGAGAAAAATTTTCGTGACCATATAATTGGTCGGCATGATACAAAGGATGCAAAAGTTCGAGCAGCGATTGAACCTCAAGCAAAATTTGCTGTCGAACACCCGCGTTTTATTATTCGTGACCTTCAATATTCGGGGCGCGTAAAATATTTAAGCTTGACTGATATTAAGGACAAGAATAAAATTTATATCAGAACGATTACAGTTGTCGTCGAATCAAACGGCGAAATCGTAACGTGGTTTGCTCGCCGCACGATTAATGACAATTTGGAAAAGGGAGCTGTTATTTATGATGCCGGGAACAACAATTTACAGGTATGACACCGACCATGACGTTATGTACGTTCAGCTTGAAAAATACACGCCCGCCGAGTCTGTGCATTATGTCGACGATGAAATTTTGCCCAACATTAACGAAGTACGCGACGTGCGCAATGAAGATTTGGTCGGGTTCGTGATTTTGGATTATCGCCGCAACAAACCCGAATTGGTCAAGCGTTATCCCGAATATTTTTTCTGACGGAGGTGACGACTTGATTTATTGGTTACTATTTTTTGAGTTCGCGAAAATAAGTTTGGTATGTGTCGGCGGCGGTTATGCGTCAATGCCGTTGATTCAAGCGGCGGTCGTCGACACTTATCACTGGCTGAGCTTGAGCGAATTCATTGATATTTTTACAATCTCGCAGATGACACCCGGTCCTATTGGAATAAACGCGGCGACTTTTGCCGGCATGAAAATCGCGGGAATCCCCGGAGCAATCTGCGCGACCATGGGTTTCGTGACGCCGAGTATTTTTCTTTGCATTGCGCTGGCGAAAATAATTTTTAAGTACGGAGACCTTGGAGCGATTCACGGAATTTTAAACGGCTTGCGCCCTGCTGTCATGGCATTAATCGCGGCGGCTTGCGTGAGTTTCGTATTGCTTGCCGTGTGGAACGCTGAAAAGATGCCCGAAGATTTTTTTGCGACCTTCGACTTGAAAGGCGCGATAATTTTAATCGGGGCATTGATTGCCGTCCGAATGAAAATCGGCGTGATAAAAGTTTTGTTGGCGAGCGGTGCGGCAGGTTTAATTTTGGGACTGGTGGCAACGTGACGTTGCATCCAATGTGCGCGATTGAACGTTTCAATAATTTTAAGATTATCGCCGCGTTCGAGCATTGAAAAATTTTTTTTGAGGGTCGGTGATTCTATTGGGCGACTTGTTAATTTTGGCAATGATTTTCTCAATGATTTTTTACGCGTTCGGCGACGACATATTCACGGACTAAAAAAAGCACTTCCAAAAATCGGAGGTGCTTTTTTAATTGGGAATTGGGAGTTAATTATTTTTTACGCTTTTTAAAATCCTCGTCGAGTTCTTCGCGCCAACTGTCGTCGTCAAGACTCAATGCCGCCCTTGGTGCCGCCATTGCATACGAAACAAAATTGCTCATTGCGCCATAAACTTTTTCGGTGCCGATATCGTCGGCATGATAATTGACTGCGCGGCGTCGGTCGATACCGATATGTTCGGCAACTTCGCCCGCGTCGATGTTCGCGCCCAAGAAAATAAATTCCCAACCGATTTCCTTTTGTTGTTCGATAAGCCGCTTTATGTCGGAATATCTGAACTTGCGACTTGCATTTTCCATGCCGTCGGTCGTGATGATGAAAATTGTTTTTTTCGGACGATCTTCCTCGCGGGCGTATTTGTGAATATTTTTGATGTGCTTAAGCGCGTCGCCCACTGCGTCGAGCAAAGCGGTCATGCCGCCGACTTGGTAATCTTTTTCGGTCAACGGCTCAATCTTTTCGAGCGGAATTCTGTCGTGCAGAACACTTGACCAGTTGTTGAAAAGAATCGTCGAAACCAAAGCATCGCCTTCGGTCTCGCTCTGTTGACGTTTAATCATGGAATTAAAGCCGCCGATTGTGTCGCTCTCCAAGCCCGACATGGAACCGCTGCGGTCGAGGATAAAAACCAATTCTGTCATTTTAATCTGCCTCCTTTTATTTAATTATACATGGAATTTCGCGTTTGTTGTCAATCGTGAGGCGACAAAAATTTTTTTATCTGCTGAAATTTTTCAAAGAGCGTGGACAAAAGATGATAAAAGTAATTGGCACAAAAAGATTTTTCCGCAATCTATAAAATATCTCGTCGAAGTACGGGATTTTTTTTGCGTCGCTTTGAACTGGTAAAAGTTAATGCCGTTTGATATAATGCCTAAAATTTTTTTCGGAGGCAGTTTAATGGGAAGAAATATTACGCCGACGATTGAAGGCGGTTTGCTCGTAGCGATAACGGTCATAATGGGTCTGGTCACGGTCTACGTCCCGATTCTCGGAATGTTTGTCGAATTTTTTTGCGCGGTGCCGCTCGCAGTCTTGACGGCGCGACAAGGCGTCGGCAAAGGTTTAACCGCGCTCGTCGTCACGTTAATTTTATTGTCGATGTTAATCAGCCCGATGTTGGCGATAAGACTTGCGCTAAGTTTCGGAATATGCGGAGTTGCGCTCGGTTGGGGCTTGAGAAAAAATTTCGGAGCAGTCAGAATTTTTTTGGTTACATTAATCGTCGCGTCCGCCGCGCAGATTGTCTCGCTGATATTGTTGCTCGCGATAATGGACGTGAACTTTATCCAAACGCAAATAGAAATGGTGCGCGAATCGTTTAACGAATCCTTTGCACTGTATGAAAGCATAGGCGTGGAGAAAGCGCGAATCAACGAGGCAAAAGCGCAAGTGGAACCCGCAATCCAAACGCTGATATTTTTAATGCCGACGCTAATCGGATTGAGTGCGCTGATAAATGCCTTGGCGGTTTGGTTTACGGCGCATTGGATTTTCCCGAAACTGCAAATGAAAATTCCGAGCCTGCCCGCCTTCGCCGAATGGAAATTTCCTTCCGTATTTTTTTACACGGCATTAATCGGCGGACTGGGAATGTATTGGGGCTTTACTCGCGGCTGGACGGAAATTTTCGAGGTCGCACTGAATTTGCTAATCATCTCCGGAATCGTCGGACTTATACAAGGATTTTCTCTGCTGTCGGCGATTTTCGACCGTTACAAAATTTCAAAGTTCATGCGGCGGATTTTATACGTGGTGTTCGTGCTGAACATGTTTTTCCTGCAACTGATTGCGATAACCGGTTTGATTGACATGCTCTTCGACTATCGGAAAAAACTTTTCAAAGGGGGTGATTAAGTGCCGAGAATTTTATCCGCGTGGCCCGACGCCGTAATAAATTTAGCCGTCATGGTAGTTATGGTCGTGATAATTTCGCAATACAACAAAATTTTGGGCGTTATGTCTCTTTTGGTCTGGGCACTTTTAATTTGGTTCGCCGTCGTGCGTCGACGTGACCGCGAAAAAAAATTCAAAGAATACTCCGATAACGTCATAGGTAATTTCAATGACATGATGTATTATGCGATGACGAATTTGCCCGAAGGAATAACCGTCGTGGACGAGGAAAGGCGGCTCCAATGGTGCAATTCTGTCATGCAGGAATTTTCCGGCGTTAATCCTCAACAAGGCATGGACATTGGAGAATTTTGGGAAGGCTTGGTGCCGGAAGATATTTTTTCCAATGCAACCGACGATAAAAATCAAGACGGCGAATATCCCGTTAAATCTATGCGGAAAAGTAAAAATGCGGACGGCACGGAAGAAAAATTTTATCGTCACTTTTTGGTTAAGTATCGTCATCTTAAAATCAATGAAGATTATTCGTCGCGGATGGTTGTACTTTTCGCACGAGAGGTTACGCCCTACGAAGATTTAAAAGTTGAATACGTCAACAGCCGCACGGCGATTATTTATGTGCAGGTCGACAATTATGATGAAGTCATGCAGGGATTGAACGAGGCGGAAAAAACTTCGTTAATGCTCTCCGTCAACGAAATTTTGGAAGAATGGGTAAAATCATTGGCGGGATTCATGCGGCGCATATCTGACGAATTATATCTGGTTTTGCTGGAGCATCGCGCTTTGAACATGGCGATTGACCAAAAATTTATCGTGCTGGACAAAGTGCGCAAACTCGTCAACAAAAACCAACTGCCGGTCACGTTGTCAATGGGAGCCGCCGTAGCCGAAAAACCTTCCGACGAACAATCCATGAGCGAATTGGACACGAAGGCGCAAGCCGGCTTGAATTTGGCATTGGCAAGAGGCGGCGACCAAGCGGCAGTCAATATCGGGGAAAAAATGCAATTCTTCGGCGGACGAGCCAAGGCGGTCGAAAGAAATACTCGCGTCCGTGCTCGCGTCATGAGCCATTCGATTCGCGAAACTATGGAGGCGGCGGACGAAATTTTTATCATGGGACATACCCGCGAAGATTATGACGCTTTGGGAGCGGCAATCGGCGTCGCACTTATGGCAAAGAGTTTAGATAAGCCCGTTCACATTGTCTTGAGTAATTGGCTCGACAGCGTTGAAAAAATTATCGAACTCCTCAGTAAGGAAGAGAGTTACAGAAATTTATTCGTCAGCGCGAACGAAGTCACAATTTCCACGGCACTTGACCCGGTGTTGATTGTCGTCGATACTTTTATTCCGAATCTCGTTGCCGCGCCCGTTTTGCTTGAGCGGATAAAAAAAGTTATCGTCATAGACCACCACCGCCGCAGCGAAAACACGATTAAAAATCCCGCGATAAGTTATCTGGAGGCGGGTTCCTCTTCGACGTGCGAAATGGTTACCGAACTTTTGATGTACTTTGATGATAAAATTCGTATCGGGAAATTTGCGGCGACGGCGATTTATTCCGGCATAGTCGTTGACACGAAAAATTTTTCTATTCAAGCGGGCGCGAGGACTTTCGAGGCGGCGGCATATCTCAGACGGAGCGGCGCAGACCCCGTTGTCGTGAATTATCTTTTCAAATCGGACTACGAAACGACGGTTTCACTTGCCAAGACGAAAGCGCAATCGGAATATTACGAGGGCGGGCTTGTAGTCTCCCATATCGAACACGTTATCCCGAACGTTCAGGCAATCGCGGGGCAAGCGGCGGACAGTCTTTTACGCGTCGAAGGCGTGCGCATGACGATTATTCTTTTCCAAATGAAAAATGATACCGTCGGGATAAGTGCTCGGTCGAGCGGTGATTTAAATGTTCAAGTCATCATGGAAAAATTCGGCGGCGGCGGTCATCAAAATGTTGCGGGCGCGCAAGTTAAAAACGTTCCGATTCTTGAGCTGAAAAAATCTGTAATCAATGCGGCGAGAAAATACATTGCCGAGACTGATAAATAAGGGAGAAGGGATATGGGACAAAGGACAAGTTTAAAAAATTTTTTTGCGATAATCTGCGCGGCGACTCTGATTTTTACGGGTTGCGGCGAAAATAATTCGGCGACCTCTGCTGAAGTCAAGGAGGCAATTCCGGTGAAAAATTCCGTCACGATTCAAATTAACGGTAAAAATTTTTCTGCGACCCTTGAAGACAATCCGACTGCCCGCGCCTTTGCAGAGATGATTCCGCTTGAAGTCGACATGACCGAACTCAACGGCAACGAAAAATATTTTTACCTTGATAAAGATTTGCCCGCCGATTCGGTGAGCGTCAAGCAGATTCATGCGGGCGATTTAATGTTGTTCGGTTCAAATTGCGTCGTGATTTTCTACAAAGACTTCACGACGAACTACAGTTACACGCGCCTTGGCAAGCTCGACAATCCCGCCGATTTGGAAAAAACTTTGGGAAAAGGCAATGTCCGCGTGGCATTTTCAAAAAATTAAGGAGCAGGCATGAAAAATTTTTCTGTTGAAATTTTTACGGGCACGCTGATTTTCGTGGCGATGTTCGTTTTTTTTTCGCAAGTGCACCCGATTGTTTTATTCGACAATGATGATTGGAACGTCATATCCGACGCGCGAACGGGTTTACCGAAATGGGGCGGTTGGAATCCGATTAAAGTTTTGCCCGAAACATTTTTCCCGATTTGCGGATACTTTGCTGCTTACGTCGTCAAACCGATTATCGGCGATTATCTGACGGCGTTCACGATTAGTGCCGCTTTGACCGTGAGTATTTTTATTGCGGCTTATGTCGTGCTGTTTATCATGTTCGCGGAAAAAATTTTGCTGCCGGATAAATTATCGGCGAATTTTTTCGGCGTAATATTTTTACTCCTGCACTTCGCGATTTTTTTAAAGCACGACGCGCAGGACAATTTTTATCTTTTCTACACGACCGACGCCGACTGTTATTTTAACTACGTCCTGCCCGATATTTTGAATGCGGCGTTGATTTTATTTTTGATTCGCGTCGACGTGACTAAAAAATTTTTTGAGCGCGTGACGCCCGCCGCCATGATTTTATTTTTTGCGTTGTACCTCGGAATTTTTTCAAACATATTTTCATCGTGCATGTTGGCGATTTTTATTTTCGTCGAGCTGTTGAGCCGCGTCGAGTTAAAAAATTTCAAGCTCGGAAAATTTTTCGCAGAGAATAAAACTCTGTTAATGATATTGATTTTTTGGCTGATAAGTTTGCTTTTCGAGGCGAACGGCGGACGCGCGGGAAGAATTGTGCACGAGGAAAGTTATTTCTCATTGGCAACCGAGGCGGCGGAAGAAACAATGCAATCGTTGCTGTTCGATAATCACGGCTCGGTATTGATGATTTTCGCGGCAGTGACGATGATTTTTATTTTTGCACGACGAATTGACGAAGATGCCGAAAATCTTTTGCGGCTGATGAAAAAATTTTTTCTTTGCCTGCTGCTGTGGACGGCGTATATAATTTTGGTCGCGGCGAAAGTTGATGTGACCTACGCATTGCGCCCCGATGTTCAATTCGGATTTTTCTTTTTCGAGTTCGCGATTTTTTTGACGGCGTTGAGTTTCTGGATAAAAAAATTTCCGCGAACGGCATTAATCATACCGATTTTATGTTTCGCGCTGTTCACGTGGATTTTCAGCGGCAAGCGAACACTTTGCCCGTCGACCGTCAATCACGTGCCCGAAAAAATTTGCGTGGAAGTCAGCCGACATTTGATTGAGCAAATAATTTCCGCCGACAAAGCCGGACTTGAGGAAGTGACGATAACCGTCCCTGTGGGCGACGCCGAACTTGATAATTGGCCGCACCCGCTTTACATGGGCAAAAATATTTCGCGGACGCTGCATGTGCACGGGATAATTTCTCGGCGGCTTGAAGTAAAAATTTTGCCCGACGCGACTTTGAACGAGCGTTTTAATCTTCCGCAAAAAAATAAGTCTTCGACAAAAGTCAAAGACTGAAAAGGGTTTTTATGAGTGGGTGGGTTATAATGGATAAAAGGTGATTACAAATTAGCTGTTGCCGTCGGTTTCGCCGCTGATAATCTTGGAGATTTCGCGGAAGGCTTCTTCGTTGCGTTCGCCCTTGATGTTGAGCACGAGGCTTTTACCGGACGAGATTGTAAGGTTGACCAGCGAGAGAATACTTTTATCGGTGCCGAATTTTTTTCCGGAGGCGATGCTGATTGAACAGCCGGTATTCTCAGCGACCTTGACGATGTGCGCGCTCTCTCTGAAACCGATTACGCCTTTGGCAACCATGATGAACGAAACTTCTTTAGTCTGCGTCGTTTCCGTCGGGACTTCAGCGCGAGCTGCGATTTTATGATTTTTATTTTTAAGTTTGTATGCCTGTTTCATTTTGAAAAACTCCTTTTTAAAACTTCCTTTGAACTTCTTGCGCTTCCTTGCGTCGACTGTATTGTAGCAGAGCCGCCAAATTTGAGCAACGGGCATTCATTCGCGTTTCAGATTTAAATCGGTCGTGTTTGGCGGGAAATCGTTCCGATTTGAGGATTGTAAGTTGTGCTTAAATTTCGCCCGCCGGTATGCTAAAATATTTATCAAGCTCAAATTATACGTTAAAGACTTTATGATTGGAGGAAGACAAAAATTAAAATTTTACTGAACATAATTTTTAAGTCGCCGATTTTAATTTGTGTCGCGGCAATCGCTTTGAACTTATTCGGAGCATTTATCGCGAGGACTTTTGAATTGCCGTTGTATTTGGACACGGGCGGCACAATTTTAACCGCAATGATGAGCGGCTACGTCCCCGGAATTGTCGTGGGATTTGTCACGCATTTTTTTGCGTCGTTCGCTGACGAATCGGAAATGTATTATTGCTCGGTGAGTATCTTTATCGCGATTTATGTGACGTTTCTGGCGCGACGCGGCATCTTCCAAAGTTTTCTCAAGACACTTTCGACAATCCCCGCGCTTGCTCTGACAGCGACAATCTTAAGCGAATTCATCGGGAAATTTTTATTTTGCACGGGCGTCGTCGAGGCTCTCGGAGAAATTCAAATGCACTTCGCGAAAAATTTTCTGCTGGAATTCGTCGACAAAGGTTTAACGGTCGTGGCGGCGTTCGCGCTGTTGAAATTCGTACCGTCGCAAGTGAAAAATCTTTTTAAAGAACTCGGACATAAGCAGGCACCTTTAACCGCCGAAATAAGAAAAGCTGTCTACAAACGCAAATGTCCGCTGACTTCGCTCAGGACAAAAATTCTTTTAATTTTGATGTTGAGTTCGCTTTTTATCGCGACGTCGATTGCGTCAATCAGCTACAGAATTTTCGAGCAGTCGGCTACTGTGGCGCAAACGAAAATTGCCGACGGAATGGCGACCATTGCCGCGAACGGAATTGACTCCGCCAAAAGTTATGACGAGCTTGAAAAAAATCTTCTCAACATAAAGGACAGCAATTCCGACGTGAAAAGTTTGCGCGTCGAAAAATTTTCCGCGATAAATTCGACGGACGAAAAAATTTTGCCTTATCTCAACGATTTAACTGCGGGCAAGGAAATTCCACCGATAATTTCCGGCGACCGTCTGATAATTTATAAGCCGGTTCCCTCCGCTCAATGCTACGTCGTGCTTGAAATGTCTTTGGCACTGATTTCCGATTACGGCAGAACTTTTACCGCAAAGGTGCTCGCGTTGTTTTCGGGCTGTTTCGTGTTCGTCTTCGTTATCGGGCTGCGTTTCGTCGAAAACAATATCGTCCTGCCCGTCAACAGCATGGACTATTGCGCGCGGAATTTTGCTTACGACACGGATAAACGTTGCGAAGATAATTTGGATAAACTGCGGCAATTGGAGATACACACGGGCGACGAGATAGAAAATTTATATCACGCGCTGTTGAAGACGACGCAAGACGTTGCATATTATTTTGAGAAATTGCGGCGGGCTAAAAAACAAGTTGCGGAGATGGACGAGCTGGCGCACAAAGATTCTTTGACGGGCATAAAAAATAAAGCCGCCTATGACGAGGCAACTGCGCGACTTGACGAAAAAATTTCTGCGGGCAATGCGGAATTTTGTATCGTGATGATTGACGTGAACTTTTTAAAGAAAGTCAACGACACTTACGGGCACGAGCGCGGAAATATTTATCTGCTTAACGCCGTCAAATTAATTTCTTCGGTGTTCGGCGCGGAAAATGTTTTCAGAATCGGCGGAGATGAATTCGTCGTGATTTTGGAGGACGATAGAGTTTCGTTGAGCAAATATTTCGTGAAACAGTTCAAAGCCGAAATGGAACGTAAAAATTCCAATCAAGCGTCGGAGCCGTGGGAAAAAGTTTCTGCGGCAATCGGCGTTGCGATTTACGAGCATGACAAAGATAAAACTGCGGACGAAGTTTTCAAGCGGGCTGATAAAGAAATGTACGAAAATAAATTGGCGATGAAAGCGACTAGGAAAGATTAGGTTATAGGTGATAGGTGATAGAAAAATCCTATAAGCTATAAGCTATAACCTATAACCTAAAAAGACCAACTATAAAAAGTCAAGAAAGAATTTCGTAAGGAGAATTTTTGGAGAGAATAGCATGAACAGTGTAACAAAGTTTACGAGCAACGGCACCGATA